>JAHHSD010000027.1 GCA_020025425.1 Oscillospiraceae bacterium | reverse complement strand
CGTTGTGGGGCCACCACAGCTTCATGTCGTGCTCATAGGCCTCGGGGGGCTTCTTGAGGCAGTCCACAAAGTACAGCAGGCCGCCGTACTCCTTGTCCCAGCCGGCCTCGATGGCCCAGTCGAAGATCTGGGCCGCCTTCTTCACCAGCTCCTTGTCGCCGGTGCGCTGGGCGTGCTCCAGCAGGAACCAGACGCCCTCGATGTCGTGGCCGGGGTTGACGGTGCGGCCCTCGGTGTAGTACAGGCGGGGGGTGCCGTCCACATCCACGTTCTCCAGCACGCACTTCAGCTCGGGCTTGACGTGGTAGCGGAAGATCTCGTCCACGCACTGCTGGGCGCGGTCCTCATAGAGCTTGGTGTTCTCGGGGTCCACCTTCAGCATCACGCCGGTGACATTCAGGATGATCATGGGGATGCCGAAGGCGCGGCCGCTGCGGGTCTCGGGAATGGTCTTGGGGCCCAGGCCGGTGGGGTCTGCCATGCCGTGGTTCAGGTCCCAATAGAGGTTATAGGCGGCGCGGGCCCGCTCCAGGCACTCCTTCTCGCCGGTGACGCCGTAGTACTCGGCGTTGGCCAGGGCATAGAAGGCCTCGGAGAAGCAGTATCTGCGCTGACGTAGGGGCTTGCCGTCCTCCGTGACGGTGAAGTACATCCGGTTGCCGGCCTCGCGGTTGATGCAGTACTTCTCCATGAAGTCCAGACAGCTCTTGCTGGCGGCCAGCCACTCCTCCTTCACGCCGTAGGTGGCACACAGCTTGGCAAAGATCCAGCCGCAGCGGCCCTGCATCCACACGCTCTTATCGGTGGAATAGATCTCACCCTTGCGGTCCAGGCAGGTGTACACGCCGCCGTGGACCTTGTCCATGCCATGCTCCAGCCAGAAATTGACGCTGCGGTCCAGCTCCTCGCGGACCCACTGGCGCGTCTCCTGCAATTTGGTACGATCCATGCTTTTTCATCCTCATTTCTTGTGCTGCTCTGCGGCCCAGACGCCGCAGCCGCAAGTATTGTTATGTCCAGTGTATCACCTTGGAAAATTTTTTTCAATAGATATTTCAGGAATAAAGAACTTTCAATAGGTAGTGACAAATCTGAGAATCTTTGATAAAATAAGGAAAGATTGAATGAGGAGGCATCTTCCTATGGAACGATACGGTATTTCTGTGAATATTGCGCATGTCCCCGAACTTGACCCGGAGTTTATCCCCATCCTCAAGTTCAATGAGGCTTTCCTGAAGGACGCCAAGAAGCCCGTCTCCATCGCGGTGGAGCGCGCCGACGGCCAGATGGCCACCTGCCACACCTTTATCCACGGCACCCCCGAGATGGCAGACGCGGACCACTACTATATCAACCGCCTGGTAAAGACCCTGCTGTGGATGAAGGGCGGCTTCAAGGTCTATGTGTCCGGCGACAAGGGCGTCTATGACTACCTGATGGACCAGTACCGCGCCGGCGGCGGCCAGGAGTTCGACTGGGACTACTTCGCCAATATCTTCGAGCGCCCCTTCGAGATCGTTTTCTGCGACAAGGTGCCTGAGGCCATGGACGCCCCCAAGGCCATGGGCGGCCACCTGGAGGGCTGCCGCATCGGCTTTGACGCGGGCGGCTCCGACCGCAAGGTCTCCGCAGTCATTGACGGCGAAACCGTGTTCTCCGAGGAGGTCGTCTGGTTCCCCAAGACCAACTCCGACCCCGATTACCACTACGAGGGCATCGTCTCCGCCCTCAAGACCGCTGCCTCCCATATGCCCCGGGTGGACGGCGTGGGCGTCAGCTCTGCCGGTGTGTTCATCAACAACCGCACCATGAACGCCTCCCTCTTCCTGCAGGTGCCCAAGGACCTCTATGACAAGAAGGTCAAGGACATCTATATCCGCGCTATCAAGGACACCTTCGGCAACATCCCCTACGCCGTGGTCAACGACGGCGACGTGTCCGCCCTGGCCGGCACCATGAGCCTGAATGACAACAACGTGCTGGGCATCGCTATGGGCACCAGTGAGGCCGTGGGCTATGTGGACCCCGAGGGCCGCATCACCGGCTGGCTGAACGAGCTGGCCTTTGTCCCTGTGGACGCCAACCCCGACGCCATGCAGGACGAGTGGTCCGGCGACATCGGCTGCGGCGTGAAGTACTTCTCCCAGGACGGCGTCATCAAGCTGGCCCCCCGCGCCGGCATCGAGCTGGACGAGAGCCTCAGCCCCGCTGAGAAGCTGAAGGTGGTCCAGAAGCTGATGGAGGAGGGCGACCCCCGCGCCGCCAAGGTCTACGAGTCCATCGGCACCTACCTGGGCCACACCCTGGCCTACTACTTCGATCTGTACAGCTACCGCCATGTGCTGCTGCTGGGCCGCGTCATGTCCGGCAAGGGCGGCGACCTGCTGCTGGAGACCTGCAAGAAGGTGCTGGCCGAGGAGTATCCCGAGACCTGCAAGGCCATCAACCTGGCCCTGCCCGACGAGAAGTTCCGCCGCGTGGGCCAGTCCATGGCCGCTGCCAGCCTGCCCGAGGTCAAGTAAGATACCTTATATAAATAAGGACAAAGAAAAAGGAGACGTTTTCCAACGTCTCCTTTTTCCGTTCTCTTAAACCCGGACCTTGCCCACCAGCTTTTTCACCGGGGCGGGACCGGCGGGGGCGATGGCCACCTTGTGGGCGTCCTGGGGGTAGCACACCAGGAAGTCGCCGGGATGGAGGACACAGACAGTGCCCTCGTCACAGGTGTAGAAGCCGATGTCCTTCTCCTCGCTGTACGGGGTGTGGACCTTCACGGCGGCAATATCCCTGACCACGATTTTCTCACAGCCCTCCACGATGAAGTGGACGTCGGCGTAGCGGCGGTGGGCCTCAAAGAGACATTCCTTCTCGGGCTTGGTCTCAAAGCACACGGGGTTGACGAAGGCCAGATCGCCGTCCAGCTTCACCTGCCCGGCGGGGAAGGTCTCCGGGGTGACGCCGGCCATATAGGTCAGCACCTTGTCCAGTCTGGGCTCGCTGTGATAGGTTTCGTGATGAATGATCTTATCCAGGATCATGGCAGTCTCATATCCTTTATTCTTAGATTTCCGGGCAATCCTCTCCCGGATCTGATATAATAAGGATACCATGAACCCCCGGGAATGACAATCACGATCTTTTGCACCCCTTTTCCCATTCCAGAGGAACACAGCCGTCTTGGGCCGCCCGCTTCTGTCTATTCCGCACATCGAATCATCAGCTATACGCTTCTATTTTGACTTATTTCACAATTTCTATCTTCCTTTCAAAAAATCCTTTACAACAGTGTATTAGCGTGCTAAAATGCTAAACAACAAAAGGAACTACAACCAAACCCGATTTTAATGAATGGAGGATATTGATTATGAAAAAGTTTCTGTCTCTTGCGCTGGCTATGACCATGTGCCTGTCTCTCGCCGCCTGCTCCAACAACCCCGACAGCTCCAAGAGCTCTGCAAGTTCCGGCAGCTCCTCAGGATCCGACAGCCGAATGTTCGCCGTGGAGGCCGGCTCCGCCGGTGAGGCCGTCGCCATTGAAAAGGGCTTTGAGATCAACTCCGTGAACAGCCAGGCCAGCGCCCTGATGGAGGTTCAGGCCGGCACCTCCGACGCCGCCATCATCGATTCCCTCATGGCCGGCGCCATGGTTGGTGAGGGCACCAGCTATCCCGACCTGAAGATCAGCGATGAGAAGCTGACTGACGGCGAGCTGTACGGCGTCGGCTGCCGCAAGGGCAGCGATCTGGCCTCCTTTATTAACTCCGTGATGGGTGAGGCCTACGCCTCCGGCAAGATGGAGGAGCTGGCCAAGGAGTACGGTGTGCAGAACGCTCTGATCACCCAGGAGCCCTCCGAGTACGAGGCCGCTGCTGAGAACAGCGATGTGGAGTACATCCGCTCCAAGGGCACCCTGGTGGTCGCCATCACCGAGTTCGCCCCCATGGACTACAAGAACGACAAGGGCGAGTGGGTCGGTTTTGACGCCGACATGGCCAAGCTGGTGGCCGAGAAGCTGGGCGTGGAGATCCAGTTCATGGTCATCGACTGGGACCGCAAGCTGGAGGAGCTGGACTCCAAGAACGTGGATGTTCTGTGGAACGGCATGACCATGACCGACGCCATCCTGGAGAACACTGAGTGCTCCAACGCTTACTGCAACAACACCCAGGTGATCGTCACCAAATAATCATTCCGGTTCCAAAGGCAGGGAGTTTTCACTCTCTGCCTTTGGGGCGTGCTTCAATCCAACGCTAAAGGAGTTTTGACCCATGTTTTGGACCGTAACACTGGCTCTGTTCAAAGGACTCGGCGTGGCCGCGCAGCTCTTTTTCCTGACGCTGCTCTTCGCCCTGCCCCTCGGTTTACCCATTGCCTTCGGCTGTATGAACAAGTGGCAGCCCTTCCGCTTCCTGCTCTACCGCCAGAAGTCCCCCGGCCCCTTTGTCCGCCGCTTGGCTGGGTTCCGTCCGATCAGCGCCCTGATGAACACCCTGGTCTGGATCATCCGCGGCACTCCCCTGATCCTCCAGCTCATCATCATTTTCTATGGTCCCGGCATGTGGTTCGATCACAACATCTGGGCCTTCCCCCAGGGCCGCATGTCCGCCTGCGTGCTGGCCTTCGCCATCAACTACGCCTGCTACTTCGCCGTCATCTACCGCGGCGGCATCGAGGGCGTCCCAGTGGGTCAGCGGGAGGCCGGCGAGGTCCTGGGCATGACCAAAAGTCAGATCTTCTTCAAGATCACCCTGCTGCAAATGATCAAGCGCATCGTTCCCCCCATGTCCAATGAGATCATCACCCTGGTCAAGGATACCTCCCTGGCCCGCGTCATCGCCATCACCGAGATCATCAAGGTGGGCGAGGCCTTTGCCAAGTCCGACGGCATCACCTGGCCCCTGTTCTACACCGGCCTCTATTATCTGGTCTTTGTGGGTCTGCTCACCCTGCTCTTCAACTTCATCGAGCGCAAGCTCAGCTACTTTAAATAAGGAGGCGCCCCAATGTCTATTCTGAAAGTCGATCACATCGAAAAACACTTCGGCGCCACCCGCGTGTTGAAGGACATCTCCTTCTCCATGGAGGAGGGCCAGGCCCTGGCCATCATCGGCTCCTCGGGCAGCGGCAAAACCACCCTGCTGCGGTGCCTGAACTTTTTGGAAAAGCCGGACAGCGGCTCCATCACCGTCCGGGACGAGGTCCTCTTTGACTCCAAGGACCCCCAGTCCCAGTCGGACAGCCAGCTGCGCCAGAAGCGGCTCCACTTTGGACTGGTGTTCCAGAACTTCAATCTCTTCCCCCAGTACACCGCCCTGCAAAATGTCACCCTGGCCCGCAACCTCCGCATCAAGGAGACCGGCGAGCGCAAGGAGGACATTGAGAAGGCCGGCCTGGAGCTGCTGGCCCAGATGGGTCTGGCCGACCGGGCCAGCCACTACCCCCACCAGCTGTCCGGCGGACAGCAGCAGCGGGTGGCCATCGCCCGGGCTCTCTCCCTCCAGCCGGACATCCTCTGCTTTGACGAGCCCACCTCCGCCCTGGACCCCGAGCTCACCGGCGAGGTGCTCCGGGTCATCCGGGAGCTGGCCGAAAAGAAAACCACCATGATCATTGTCACCCACGAGATGAGCTTCGCCCGGGACGTGTCCAACCAGCTCATTTTCATGGACGGCGGCATCATTGTGGAGCAGGGCGACCCCCACCAGGTCATTGACCACCCCCGCGAGGAGCGGACCCGGCAGTTCCTGGCCCGCTACGCCCAGAACAACGGATAACAGTATCCCTCCCAATTCATCACACCGCACCCCTGGGTCCGTGCCTGCGCACGGCATCCGGGGGGTGCTTCTTCTTTTCGTTTATTTTAGCACTCTCTACATTAAATTGCTAGTATTTACAATTTAGACATATGGATCATACACATTATTCATAATCCGAATCTATACTATAATCAAAGTTAAGAGATGCCTGTGGGCCGGTCCTCCAGGACCGGCTCCAACAGGCCGAAAGGAGATTATTTTATGTATATGCTTCCTTATGCACATGTGAACAACACCGGTCTGACCAACCTCTTCGACGAGCTGGAACGGAACATCTTTGGTGAATCCGGCCGCAGAACCACCGTATTCAACACCGACATCAAGGATGAGGGCGACCACTATGTACTCCAGGCCGAGCTGCCCGGCTTCCAGAAAGAGGACCTGGATCTGGACGTCAAGGACGGTATTTTGACCATTTCCGCCACTCACACCCAGGAAAATGAGGAAAACAAGGACAACTACGTCTGCCGGGAGCGCCGCTATGGCAGCTTCCAGCGCTCCTTCAACCTGGAGAACATCCAGGAGGACAACATCTCCGCCGCCTATGACAACGGTGTGCTGGAGCTGATCCTCCCCAAGAAGGAGGCCGTCCTGCCCCAGAGCCGGAAGATCGCCATTCAGTAACCCCACATTGGCGGCAGCGGGAGTGGACCCAGGCGTCCCTCCCGCTGTTTTTTCTTCTTTTTTTATTTTCCCCCTTGCAAAATCCCCCCGCATGGAGTATAGTCTTATTAGCACTTAAAGTAATAGAGTGCTAATTCCTTTACAACACTACTCATAGACAGGAGGTTTCTGACTATGAATCCAAATCAATTCACCCAAAAATCCCTGGCCGCCATCCAGGCCGCCCAGGAAATCGCCCTGCGCCACGGCAATCAGCAGGTGGAGCAGATCCATCTGCTCCAGGCCCTGATCTCTGACGCCGAGGGTCTGGTGCCCCAGCTGCTCACCTCCATGGGCTTCACCCTGCCCAGCTTCCAGGCCGCTGTTCAGGCCGAAGTGGACAAGCTGCCCAAGGTATCAGGCGGCGGCCGGGAGGCCGGCAAGGTCTATGTGGCCGCCGATGTGGACCGGGCCCTCCAGGGGGCCATGGACGCCGCTGAGTCCATGAAGGACGAATATGTCTCGGTGGAGCACCTGCTCATGGGCCTGCTGGACCACGCCAACAGCGCCCTGAAGGAGCTGTTCCGCACCTATGGTCTCACCCGTGAGAAGCTGATGCAGGCCCTGGCCGCCGTCCGCGGCAACCAGCGGGTCACCAGCGACTCCCCCGAGGACACCTACGACGCCCTGAAAAAATACGGCACCGACCTGGTGGAGCGCGCCCGTCAGAACAAGCTGGACCCCGTGATCGGCCGGGACGACGAGATCCGCAACGTGATCCGCATTCTGTCCCGAAAGAGTAAAAACAACCCCGTCCTCATCGGTGAGCCCGGTGTGGGCAAGACCGCCATCGCCGAGGGACTGGCCCAGCGGATCGTCAAGGGGGACGTCCCCGCCTCTCTGAAGGACAAGACCATTTTCTCCCTGGATATGGGCTCCCTGGTAGCAGGCGCCAAATACCGGGGCGAGTTTGAGGAGCGCCTGAAGGCCGTCCTTAACGAGGTCCGCAAGTCTGAGGGCAAGATCATCCTCTTTATCGACGAGCTGCACACCATTGTGGGCGCGGGCAAAACCGAGGGCTCCATGGACGCTGGCAACCTCTTAAAGCCCATGCTGGCCCGGGGCGAGCTCCACTGTATCGGCGCCACCACCTTGAATGAGTACCGCCAGTATATCGAAAAGGACGCCGCCCTGGAGCGCCGCTTCCAGCCCGTCATGGTCAGTGAGCCCACCGTGGAGGACGCCATCGCCATTCTCCGCGGCCTGAAGGAGCGCTATGAGGTGTTCCACGGCGTGAAGATCACCGACGGCGCCATCATCGCCGCCGCCACCCTGAGCAACCGCTATATCACCGACCGGTTCCTCCCCGACAAGGCCATCGACCTGATCGACGAGGCCTGCGCCATGATCCGCACCGAGATGGACTCCATGCCCACCGAGCTGGATGTGATCCGCCGGAAGATCATCCAGCACGAGATCGAGGAGGCCGCCCTGAAAAAGGAGACCGACCAGCTGTCCAAAGAGCATCTGAGCGAGATCCAGAAGGAGCTCTCCAACATGCGGGAGGACTTCAACGCCAAGAAGGCCCAGTGGGACAACGAGAAGAACGCCATTGAAAAGGTCCAGAAGCTGCGCGCCGACCTGGAGGACGCCAACGCCCAGCTGGAGAAGGCCCAGCGGGAGTATGACCTGGAGAAGGCCGCCCAGCTGCAATATGGCAGGATCCCCGAGCTGCGCAAGGCCCTGGACGCCGAGGAGCAGATCGCCAACGAGAGCAAGGCCCGCTCCCTCCTGCGGGACAAGGTCACCGAGGAGGAGATCGCCCGGATCATCGAGCGCTGGACGGGCATCCCTGTGGCCCGGCTGATGGAGGGCGAGCGGGAGAAGCTGCTCCACCTGGAGGACATCCTCCACCAGCGGGTGGTGGGCCAGGACGAGGCCGTCCGCCTGGTCAGCGAGGCCATTCTGCGCAGCCGCGCCGGCATCGCCGACCCCAAAAAGCCCATCGGCTCCTTCCTCTTCCTGGGCCCCACTGGTGTGGGCAAGACCGAGCTGGCCAAAACCCTGGCCGAGACCCTCTTTGACAGCGAGAAGAACATGGTCCGCATCGACATGAGCGAGTACATGGAGAAATTCTCCGTCTCCCGCCTGATCGGAGCCCCTCCCGGATATGTGGGCTATGAGGAGGGCGGTCAGCTCACCGAGGCGGTACGCCGCCAGCCCTACTCGGTCATCCTCTTTGATGAGGTGGAAAAAGCCCATCCCGATGTGTTCAATATACTACTACAAGTATTAGATGATGGAAGAATTACAGATAGTCAAGGCAGAATGGTGGATTTCAAGAACACCATCATCATTCTGACCTCCAACCTGGGCAGCCAGTTCCTGCTGGACGGCATCCAGCCCGACGGCAGCATCAGCGCCGAGGCCAAGGAACAGGTCAGCCAGCTCCTGAAGCGGTCCTTCCGCCCCGAGTTCCTGAACCGCCTGGACGAGATCGTGTTCTACAAGCCCCTGACCAAGGAAAATCTGACCCACATCATCGACCTGCTGGTGGACGACCTGAACCGCCGTCTAAGCGACAAGCAGCTCAGTGTGGAGCTCACCGACCAGGCCAAGACCTTTATTATCGACAGCGCCTACGACCCCATCTACGGCGCCCGGCCCCTGCGCCGATTCGTACAGCACACGGTGGAAACCCTGATCGGACGGCGGATCATCGCCGACCAGGTCTCCCCCGGTTCCCGCCTGATCGTGGACTGCACCCAGGACGAGCTGGTCCTGCGCTGACTGTTCGACGTTATTCCTCCAGGCAGCAAAAAAGCACTTGGCACGAGAAATCGTGTCAAGTGCTTTTGTTTTACAGTGATTGTTACACCAGCGCGGGGGCCTGGTGTAGGATCCGGGGCTCCCATCCCGGCCGTCCCAGCGCTGCAGGCGTGGGGTCTATGATCAGCTTGTTCTCGCCGCCATTCAGAACGGCCATGTGGCCGTCCCACTCCGGGGACAGCTCCTCCTGGGAAACCCGGACGATTCCCGGGATACCCAGCGCGCGGGCCAGCTCTGCGGCGTGGCTCCTGGCGTTGCCCTGCCGGGCCACCACCCCCACGATCCACTCCCGGTCCAGAAACAGCACCCGCTCCGGGCTGAACCCGTCGTCCACCAGGATCGTCGGCTCCTGTCCCCGCAGCCTGGGCTCCTCATACTCGATCAGAACGTTGATCAGGTGGTTTGCCACATTGCGGACATCGGCCGCTCTGGCGCTCATGTACTCGTCTGCCATGGCGGAAAAAATCCTGGCATAGCTCTCTCCGGCCTTCAGCACAGCGTACTCCGCTGTCACCTCCTGGGTCCGGATGAATGCAGTCACCGTCTCCTGGTAGTTCCAGTCCTCGGCGATCATGGCGTAAATGCTGAAAATGCTGGCGTAATCTTCTCCCACCAGCTCCTTCGCCATTCTATACTGCTCGTTAAATTGCCGGATCGACTCCTTCCTCGCCTCATCGAATCGCCTGATCTCTGCGGCAGACGACAGCGAGGAAAATGTCGAGAGCAATCGGGGGGGCCGGATACAAAATTGCAGCCTCCCTGTCACAACCTTTCTGGATATGGATTGTCCAATCAAAACCTTCATATCATGATTTCGACACCGCGCAAGCGGGTGTCTCCTGCTTTCTTACTCATATTTCTCATACTGGAATAAAGAAGCGGGACGCTGTCCCAGTCTTTCTCCAAAAATAATCGTACACATCAACCTTAGCGGTATCGATCCTTGCAGGCACTATCATAGCACACTGGACTTTGAAACATTGACGAATTCCATCGAGAGAAGCCTGATCCTTCCTTTGATGCTCCCCTTGTAAATGACATTATAATGCATACCGCTGCAAATGTACACCACCATTTCCAGAAAGCGCCTTTTTTCTTTGGGCGGCATTTCGGCACTTGGCTGACAGATACTGGTCAGCCAGCTCCGGCATTGCATTTTTTCAGAATTATAGTATAATATACTTTATCTAACTTTTTTTACGCTGACACCTGAAATCCATAGTTATGGTTTTGGACGATCAATCTTCCCCGGCTCTGCCGGGTAATCTGAAAGGAGATCTTTTCATGAACACATTGTTGGAACTCTTGGAACGTGACTGCACTCAGACCATTGAACAGCTGGCCGCACAGTCCGGCATGACACAGGAAGAGGCCAAAGCAGAGATCTCCCGTCTGGAAGAGGAAGGGATCGTTCTGGGCTACCGCGCCATCATTGACTGGGACCGCGCCAAACGCGAGACCGTGACCGCCCTCATCGAAGTGAAGGTCACCCCCCAGTCCATTGACGGCTTCGACCGCATTGCCGAGCGCATCTACCAGTATGACGAGGTCGAGAGCATGTATCTGATGAGCGGCGACTTTGATCTGGCTGTCATCATCTCCGGGCGCACCCTGCGGGAGGTGGCCCAGTTCGTCGGCGAGCGCCTGTCCACCATCCAGGGCGTCACCGGCACCGCCACCCACTTTATTTTGAGAAAATATAAGGAGAAGCATCTGATTTTCCGCCCCCGTATCCAGGAAGAAAGGGAGTTAATGTACGTATGATGAATTACGATCAGATCATTTCACAGAAAATCCAGAATATCCAGCCCTCCGGTATCCGCCGCTTTTTTGACATTTTGGAGGAGATGAAGGACGCCATCTCTCTGGGCATCGGCGAGCCGGACTTCGTCACTCCCTGGCATATCCGGGATGCGGGCATCTACTCCCTGGAGCGCGGACACACCAAGTACACCTCCAACGCCGGTCTGAGCGAGCTGCGCCGGGAGATCTCCAGCTACCTGAACCGCCGCTTTGACCTGCACTACGACCACAACGGTCAGATCCTGGTCACGGTGGGCGGCAGCGAGGGCATCGACCTGGCCCTGCGGGTCATGCTCAACCCGGGAGACGAGGTCATCATCCCCACCCCCTCCTTTGTCTGCTACGGCCCTCTGACCGAGATGGCCGGCGGCGTCCCCGTCTATGTGGAGCTGAAGGCCGAGAACCAGTTCCGCCTGACCCCCGATGAGCTGCGCGCCGCCATCACCCCCAAGACCAAGGTGCTGGTCCTCCCCTTCCCCTCCAACCCCACCGGCGGCATCATGGAGCGCAAGGACCTGGAGGCCCTGGCCGAGGTGCTGGAGGAGACCAATATCATGGTGCTCTCCGATGAGATCTACGCCGAGCTGACCTACGGCCAGCGCCACGTCTCCATGGCCAACCTGACCAACATGGTGGACCGCACCATCGTGATCAACGGCTTCTCCAAGAGCCACGCCATGACCGGCTGGCGCATGGGCTATGCCGCCGGCCCCCGGGAGATCATCGCCGCCATGACCAAGCTGCATCAGTTCGGCATCATGTCCGCCCCCACCACCAGCCAGTACGCCTCCATCGAGGCCATGCGCAACGGGGACAAGGACATCGAGCACATGCGGGAGGAGTACGACGGCCGCCGCCGCTATTTGGTGGAAAACCTGAACCGGATCGGTCTGGACTGCTTCGAGCCTAAGGGCGCCTTTTATGTGTTCCCCTGCATCAAGTCCACCGGCCTGAGCTCCGAGGAGTTCTGCAACCGTTTCCTGATGGAGGAGCATGTGGCCGTCATCCCCGGCCCCGCCTTCGGCCCCGGCGGCGAGGGCTATGTCCGCGCCTGCTACGCCTCGTCCATGAAGGACATCGCCGAGGCCCTCAACCGTATGGATAACTTCCTGTGCAATCTGTGCCGGAAGCAGGGTTAATCCCCAAACTTAGAATTGGAGGAATTTGATTATGTATGTTACCTGTTTGGATATGGAGGGTGTGCTGGTCCCCGAGATCTGGATCGCATTTGCCCAGGCCAGCGGGATCCCCGAGCTCAAGCGCACCACCCGGGACGAGCCTGATTATGATAAGCTGATGAACTGGCGTCTGGGCATCCTGAAGGAGCACGGTCTGGGCCTGAAGGAGATCCAGGAGACCATCGCCAAGATCGACCCCCTGCCCGGCGCCAAGGAGTTTTTGGATGAGCTGCGGTCCTTTACCCAGGTCATCATCCTCAGTGACACCTTTGAGCAGTTTGCCAGCCCCCTGATGGAGAAGCTGGGCCGCCCCACCATTTTCTGCAACACCCTGGAGGTGGCCCCCAGCGGCGAGATCACCGGCTTCCGGATGCGCTGCCCCCAGTCCAAGCTGACCACGGTCAAGGCCCTGCAATCCATGGGCTTCGATACCATTGCCGCCGGTGACAGCTTCAACGACCTGGGCATGATCCAGGCCAGCAAGGCCGGTTTCCTCTTCAAGAGCACCGACCAGATCAAGGCTGACTACCCCCAGCTCCCCGCCTACGAGTCCTTTGACGACCTGCTGGCCGCCATCAAGGGCGCGATGGACTGAGTCTCTCGGGACATCCAGATTGTATTGGAAAGTTGTGTGATCGACTATGAGCGATGAATTTAAAAACCTTCCCTTCCGTCCGGCTGATATCCTGCTGCCCCAAAACTGCGATCTCAGTCTGTGGTCAGTGGTCGCCTGCGACCAGTACACCTCCCAGCCCGAATATTGGCAGCGTGTGGAGGATCGGGTAGGCCAAAAGGCCCCCTCTACCCTGCGTCTCATTCTGCCCGAGAGCTGTTTGGACGGCCCCAGCATCGAAACTGACATTATGGAGATCACCAACACCATGTCCCGCTATCTCCGGGATGACGTGTTTGCTGAATATCCCGCCAGCCTGATCTATGTGGAGCGCACCCTCAGCAGCGGTGCGCTGCGCCGGGGTCTTGTGGGTATGGTGGATCTGGAACAGTACGACTATGAGCCCGGAGCCTCCGCCATGATCCGGGCCACCGAGGGAACGGTGATTTCCCGCATCCCGCCCCGGGTGGCCGTGCGGAAAAACGCCCCCGTTGAGCTGCCCCATGTCATGCTGCTGACGGACGACCGGGACCGCACAGTGATCGAGCCCCTCTCCGACCAGACCGACGCCATGACCAAGCTCTATGACTTTGACCTTATGGAAAACGGCGGACATATCTGCGGCTGGCTGCTCACCCAGGAGCAGATGGCCCAGGTGGGCCGGGCCCTCCAGGTCCTGGCGGACCCCGCCGCCTTCCACGCAAAATACAACCTGACGGAGGATCAGCCCGTCATGCTTTTTGCCGCCGGCGACGGAAATCACTCCCTGGCCACCGCCAAGGAGTGCTATGAGCGGCGCAAGAAGCTGACCCACCCCGACCAGTGGCCTGACCTCCCCTCCCGCTTTGCCCTTGTGGAGCTGGTCAACCTCCATGAGGACTCCATGCAGTTCGAGCCCATCCACCGTCTGCTCACCGGCCTGGACCCCGAGGCTCTGCTCCGCGACCTGACGGCCGCCTTCCCCGGCGCACACGCCGGTCCCGGCGCCGGACACACCCTCTCCTACTCCTATGGCCGCACAGAGGGCTGTGTCACCATCCCCGATCCCCAGACCCTGCTGCCCGTGGCCACCCTCCAGCAGTTCCTGGACGACTGGCTGGAGGAGCACAGCGAAGCCGCCATCGACTACATCCACGGTGCAGACGTGGCCCGGGAGCTGGCCTCCCGCCCCAACAGCATCGCCTTCCTGCTGCCTCCCATGGAAAAGGAACAGCTCTTCCCCACCGTGATCCACGACGGAGTGCTGCCCCGCAAGACCTTCTCTATGGGCGAGGCCCAGGACAAGCGCTATTACCTGGAGGGCCGCCGGATCCGGCGGTAAGTGTTCACGGAGGAGGAACCCTCATGGAGCTGCTCGCTCACGCAAAATTGAATCTGACCCTGGACGTGCTGGGCTGCCGGCCGGACGGCTACCATGACCTGCGGATGGTCATGCAGTCCATCACCCTGGCGGACAACCTGACCATCCACCCCAGCCAGGGGGAGCGGACCCAGGTGCGCTGCAATTTCTCCTTCCTGCCCAATGGAGATCAGAACCTGGCCGCCAAGGCCGCCCGCTGCTTCTACCAGGCGCTGGGCCGCTCCGCCCCCCCTCTGGACATTCGGATCCAGAAGCGGATCCCGGTCTGTGCCGGGATGGCCGGGGGCAGCACAGACGCAGCCGCCGTCCTGCGCGGTCTCAACCAGCAGGAGGGCCTGCCCTTCTCCCCTGCACAGCTGGCACAGGTGGGTGAAGCAGTGGGGGCAGACGTCCCCTACTGTGTGCTGGGCGGGACCGCCCTGGCCGAGGGCCGCGGTGAGCTGCTGACCCCTCTCCCCACCCTGCCCAAATGCTTTGTGGTGGTGTGCAAACCGGATTTCTCCATCTCTACCCCCGAGCTCTTTGGCCGGGTGGACAGCGTGAAGCTGCACCACCACCCCGACACCAGCGGCATGCTCGCCGCCTTGCAGCAGGGCGATCTGCCCGGCGTGGCCCGGCGCATGTACAACGTGTTTGAGGACGTACTCCCCGCCCGTCAGGCCGTCCAAGTGACCGAGATCAAGCAGACCCTCATCCACTTCGGCGCTCTGGGCGCCACCATGAGCGGCACCGGCCCCACCGCCTTTGGTCTCTTTACCCAGCGCAGCGACGCCGAGGCTGCGCGTGCCGCTTTGGCTGTGGACTATTCGGACGTCTTGCTGGTTCAGACGGCCGATCCCATCTGGACCTGATTTTCCACATTTCTCTCCCCGTTGTTCTAAAAAACACCCGGATCTGCTGTACACACAGCTTGTCCGGGTGTTTTTCTGTACATCTTTCCACCAAATGGTTTAAGCTATGGAAAAACGGTCCATACTCCTGTCACAACATCGAGAGAGGACGTGACGAGATGGACCGTAAGTTGAAACGCTGGGAGGTGGCCCTGATCTTTGGGGTGCTTTGTTCCCTTCTGCTGGGCTGCTGGCTGGGTGAGGAGCAGCAGGAGCTGGCCGACCAGGTGGTCCGGCTCCATGTCATCGCCAATTCGGACAGCGACCACGACCAGGCCGTCAAGCTGGCGGTCCGGGACCAGGTCCTGGCTCAGGCCCAGGAGCTGTACCCCAGCGACATCACCCGGGCTGACGCCCTGGCCATCCTGGCGGATCACCTGCCTGAACTGGAGCAGGCGGGCCAGGCCGTCCTCGATGCCCAGGGAGAGGACCTCGCCGTCTCCGCCCGGCTGGAGGAGTGCTGGTTCCCCACCAAGGAGTACGGGGATTTTGCCCTGCCGGCCGGGGACTACACCGCTCTCCGGGTGGTCATCGGGGAGGGGGAGGGCCGCAACTGGTGGTGCGTGGCCTTCCCGCCCCTGTGCCTGGGGGCGGCCTCCGAGACAATGGACGAGGCCGTCCAGGCTGGGTGCTTCTCCCAAAAGCAGGCCGATCTGATGACCCGGAAGAATCAGGGCTGTGTGCTGAAATTCAAGGCTCTGGAGCTGTGGGATGCTCTGGTCCACCGGAACTGACCCGGTTCCGGCAATAAAAGGAGCGACGCGCGGCCCCTTGCAGGACCGGCATCGCTCCTTTTTTACAGTTTTAGGACTGTTCCATCCCTATGGGACGGCTTCTTCTGCTGACAGCTGGATTATGCCGCGGCGGCAGCCTTGTCCTTCTTGTTGGCCAGGACCTGGAACACGATCATAACCGCCAGGACAGCCACGCCAAACACATCGGTGATCTGGTTCGGCATAATCAATGCAAGACCGCCGGCCACGCACAGGATACGCTGTACCCAATTCAGGTCGCGGAGCATATAGCCCATCAGGCCGGAGGACACCAGAGTCATACCCAGGAAGGAGGTGATAATAACCATGACGACCTGGATCGGTGTGGTGTCAATGAACAGCAGAGAGTTGTCAAAGGCAAAGATATAGGGGATCAGGAAGGCTGCAATCGCCAGACGGGTGGCGTTGAAGGCAGTCTTCATAGGAGGCGCCTTGGCAATGGCAGAGCCGGCATAGGCGGCCAGAGCCACGGGAGGCGTAATATCGGCCACGATGCCGAAGTAGAACACGAACATGTTGGCAGCCAGCACATTCATACCCATACCGGTGGTCAGGATGGGGGCGCAGGTGGTAGCCATGATGATGTAGTTGGCGGTGGTGGGGACGCCCATGCCCAGCACGATGCAGCACAGCATGGTCAGGAACAGAGCGATGAACAGATTATTGCCGGCCACACCAACGATGGCGGAGATGAACACCTGACCCAGACCGGTCATAGTGACCACGCCGGAGATGATACCGGCGATACCACAGGCCACGGCCACGGAAAGGGTGTTCTTGGTACCACTCTCCAGAGCATCCACGAAGGTGTTATAGGTCATGCGGTGCTCCTTGTTGAAGAAGGAGACAGCGATGGCGGCGACTGTGGCAAAGATAGCGCTGCGGGCCATCGTGAAGCCGCTGACGATCATGTACACCAGCAGGATCAGGGGAACGATCAGGTAGATCTTGGGCAGGATCTCCCGGGCCTTTGGCAGATCCTCCTTGGGCAGACCCTTCAGACCCAGCTTCTTGGCCTTGAAGTGAACCATCAGGAAGATGCCGGTAAAGTACAGTGCGGCGGGCAGGATGGCGCGGACCACAATGTCCTTATAGGGGACGTTCACGATCTCGGCCATCAGGAAGGCAGCGGCGCCCATGATAGGCGGCATGATCTGACCGCCGGTGGAGGAGGCGGCCTCAACGGCGCCTGCGAACTCAGCGGGGTAGCCGGTCTTCTTCATCAGGGGGATGGTCACAGCGCCGGTGGTCACAGTGTTGCCCACGGAGGAGCCGGACACCATGCCGCACAGGGCGGAGGAGATGACGGACACCTTAGCGGGGCCGCCGGTGGCAGCGCCGGCAATGGCGTTGGCGCAGTCAATGAAGAAGTTGGCGATGCCGGTGGCCTCCAGGAATGCACCAAAGATGATGAACAGCATGATGTAGGTGGAGCAGACACCGACGGGGTTGCCCAGGATACCGGACGTGGTATAGAACAGGTTATACACGATATAACGCAGGTTCTTGCCGGCGAACATGGGCAGGTAGGCATACAGCACAAATACGGTGGCCACGCACAGGATGGGCAGGCCAACGACGCGGCGGCAGCACTCAGCCAGCACCAGAGCACCGATGATGCCCAGCACCACCTCAGTGGTGCCGATACGGGTAGCCATGCCAACGATCTTTTCCAGATTGATGATGTAATTGAAGTAGCAGAACGAGCCGACCAGGGCCAGCACGATATCATACCAAGGAATGTAGTTCTTGCGCTTGACGGCACCCTTCTTAATAGGGTACAGAGCAAATACGAACAGGATTACGACGCCCAGGAACAAGCTGCGGCGCACGCGCTCGTCCCATGTGGCAAAGAGGTTCATCCAAATCATGAACACGGTAAATGCGGCCATGCTGTACCGCAGAATCTGACGTGGAACTCCCTCCCATGTTCTCGTGTTAGACTCTCGGTCATACTTTTTCATGATCTCGTCAACATCTGCGGCCGTACCGACGTCTGTGTCAACTACCGGCGCAGCATTGACTTCCCGCTTTTCTGTGTCTCCCACAACAAACTCCTCCTTTAGCGTATTTATAGCCATCGGTACTCACAGGTAAATGTAACTACCGTATGTCTACCGCACAGATTTCCCAGACTGATGATCCGCACCCCATCGTCCGAGGTGGTCTCGGTCTGGTCGCTAAAAACACCCACTTTATCCCTGATCTGGTCGTAGCACCTGCTGAAATCACCCAAAATCAGAGTGTGGTCAGAGACGGAGCCTACAATGTACCGCAGTCCCGTATCCCGGAATCCCTTGTGGATATTTCCAACGACCATACAGCCGTCCTCTCCATAGGTCAGGGTCTCTCCTGGGTTCAGCTCGGTTTGCACACCTGCACCGAAGCTGTAATAAATGGTCTCCTCTACAAAAATCTCATGGTCCTCGATGTGGTAAACATCGATCACCGGGTTTTTGTTCACTGAGTGGATAAATCCGATGGAGAACATGTCCCCATCCTCTACACGATACCGGCCATATACCTCTCCCGTGTCACTGTCTGTCAGTGTCAGATACCAGCCCGCATGTGTACTCAGGATAAGAGCCGCTGCAATAATAACAGCTATTACTGCAGCGGCTCTCCAAATTCGTTGCTTATTATTCAACAGGGAGCAGGCCTAATCAGGCCAGCACGCCAACTTCCTTGTAGTACTTGGCAGCACCGGGATGAATTTCCACGGAAGCGCCGTCGACAGCAGACTCGGGAGACAGGTTCTCAAACTTGCCGTGGCCGGTAGCCAGCTCAGCCTGGTTCTCGAACAGAGCCTTGGTGAACTCATAGACCACATCCTCGCTCAGGTTCTTGTCAGCAGTCAGAACAGCCTTGACGGCCACGCAGACGACCTCGTAGTCAATGCCGTTGTAGGTATTGGCAGGCAGGTTATCCTGAACCAGGAAGGGATAGTTAGCGGTCAAATAAGTCACAGCGTCATCGGACAGAGACAGCATGTTGAACTTGTTAGAAGAAGCCAGGTCCACGATGGAAGTGGTGGGAGCGCCGGCAACGGTGAAGGCGGCGGCAACCTTGCCGTCCTTGATGTTCTCAACAGCATCACCGAAGGAGCCGTTGGTCTTCTTGATGTCATCGAAGGTCATTTCATAGGCCTCGAGGACCTGCATGGCGTTGAACTCAGTACCGGAGCCCACATCGCCCACGCAGACGGCCTTGCCCTTCAGCTGGGAGATGTCGGTGATATCGGTGGTGGCGATGACCTGAACGGTCTCGTTGTACAGGCCGGCAACCCACAGGGAGTTCTTGTCAGCGCCGTCCGCCTCAAACAGGTCGGTACCGGCGTGGGCATAGGTCAGAACGTCGGACTGCAGAATGGACATCTGAGCGTTGCCGTCGGTAACCTCGTAGATGTTGGCCTTAGAAGCGCCAGTGGAGATGGGGTTGATTTCGGACAGCTCCAGCTTGCCGTTCAGAACGGTAGACAGTACGCCGCCGACTGCGTAGTAAGTACCGGAGGGTCCGCCGGTGGCCAGAGTCACCTTCGTGACGCTGCCAGAGGGCTTGGGTGCAGAGCTGCTGACAGAAGGACTCTTGCTTCCATCGGAAGCGCTGCTTTTCCCACCATCGTCCTTCGGTCCGCATGCGGCCAGGCTGAGAGCCATAGTCAGGGACAGAGCCAGAGCAATTGCTTTCTTCATATTCTCTTCCTCCAATTCAAACTTTCGATCAGAATTATCTGATCTAATTGCAGTTTTATTATATTACATCTCCAATAAGAATGCAAGGATAAAATAAATTTTTATTAATTTTGCACAATTCTCTTGATTTCGAACATTTCCCCTCCTTTTCATGGTTTTTTCTTCCATTCCTCATGTTTCCTGTTCAGAATTTCCTCCTTTCCTTTTGCAAGATTGATTCTTTGTCTCCATCGCCTCCTCCAATTTATGCAGCGCCCGCTTTTCAATGCGGGATACATAGGACCGTGAAATCCCGCACCCCTGCGCCACCTCCCTCTGGGTACGGGGTGCCTTTCCGTCCAAACCATACCGCTGAATAATAATGGCCCGCTCCCGCGGCGTCAGACACTGACTGACACACCTGCGTACCTTTTTACATGACTCCTTGGTGTCAAGGTCCTCCAGCATGTTGTCATCCACCGCAATGACATCCATCAGAGACAGGGAACCGTTCTCATCCCCCGCGTCCAGGGTCTCGGCCAGCGATACCTCCCCTTGCAGTTTCTTCTGCGATCGAAAGTGCATCAGGATCTCATTCTCAATACATCGTGAGGCATAGGTAGCCAGCCTGACCTTTTTATCCGCCTTAAATGTGGAGATTCCCTTAATCAGTCCGATGGTGCCAATGGAGATCAGGTCGTCCTGGTCTCCCGTCTGTGCGTAATACTTTTTGACAATATGGGCCACCAATCTCAGATTATGCTCCACCAGAATGTTTCGCGCCTCCAGGTCCCCCTGGGCACAGCGCTCCAAACAGGCCCGCTCCTCCTCCGCACTGAGCGGCTTTGGAAAGGAACTGGTTCCGCCAGACAGACGCAGTGTAAAAAACAATCCGTTCATCATTAGGTATACCACCGGGGAAAGCATGGGCAGCACCTCCTCCCTTTACTCTATTGCAGCGCTGCTCGTCCCTAGTCCTGCGTCCTTCCGTGGCTGCCTTGAAAACACGTCAAATTACCATAGTTTTTCCCCTGCTATTTTATTTGAAATGTCGATTTTACAGGAATCCTCGAAAAACGTTTTGCAGACGCCGGAAATTAAGTATATAATCTTAACAGGAATTTTATATATGGATACACTTCCCGGTGCTCCTGCGTCGGAATGTTACGAGCCGGAATGGCTCCGCCCCAAGCTTGATTAGGAGGAGATTTTTTTGGGTGTCCAGGATATCATATCCCTGTTGGGTGCGTTGTCCATCTTCTTGTTCGGTATGTCCACCATGACCAACGGCCTGGAGCAGCTGGCCAGCGGCCGGCTGGCCAAACTGCTGGAGAAGTTGACTGACAACATTTTCAAGGGAGTACTGCTGGGTGCTGTGGTGGCCGGCGTGGTTCACTCCTCTGCCGCCACTACCGTCATGTGCATCGGCTTTGTCAACGCCGGCATTCTTCAGCTGCAACAGGCTGTGGGCGTGATTATGGGCGCCAACATCGGCACCACCATCACCGCCCAGATCCTGCGTCTCGGCGATCTGTCCTCGGACAATCTGTTTATCAGCCTGCTCAAGCCCGACATGCTCGGCCCCATTATGGTCTTTGTGGGCATTCTTTTCTACTCCTTCTTCAATAAGGGGCAGAAGAAGGTCGTCGGCCAGGTCTTTATCGGACTGGGTCTGCTGTTTGTGGGCATCAAGTCCATGGAGCACGCCATGCTCCCCCTGACTGAGCTGGAAGCCTTCCGCACCATGTTTGTCCACTTCTCCAATCCCGTGCTGGGCATCGCTGTGGGCGCCCTGGTCACCGCACTGATCCAGAGCTCCACCGCCTCGGTTGGTATCCTTCAGGCCCTCGCAGCCAATGGAATGGTCAATTTCTCCACCGCGCTGCCTATTATTATGGGTCAAAACATTGGCACCTGTATCACCGCCATCATCTCCAGCGTTGGCGCCAACCGCAACGCCAAGCGCACCGCCGCCGTCCACCTGTATTTCAACATCATCGGCACCACGGTTTTTCTGATCCTGCTGTACGGTCTGAACAGTGTGATCGGCTTCTCCTTCTGGAACGCCACCATGAACCGCGGCTCCATCGCTGATCTGCACTCCATTTTCAACATCCTATGTACCCTGCTGCTCCTGCCCTTCAACCGCCAGCTGGTGAAGCTGGTGGAGCTGACCATCCCGGACAACGGCGCTTCCGGTGCCGCTGTCTCCTCCGTCCTGGATCCCCGTTTCCTCTCCTCCCCCTCTGTGGCGCTGGAGCGGGCCCGCACCGTGGTCATCCAAATGGCGGAGCTGGCCCAGAAGAACTACCATCTGGCCATCGGCCTGCTGAATCACTACGACTCCAAATGTCTCCACCAGCTCAACGATCAGGAGGAGCTCCTGGACAGCATGGAGGTCGGCCTGGACGACTACCTGATCCACCTGTCCCGCCAGCCGCTGAACTCCCACGACAGCGACATGGTCTCCAACCTGCTCCACGCCCTGTCCGACTTTGAGCGGATCGGTGACTACTCCGTCAACCTCTCTGAGAGCGCTACCGCCCTTCATGATAAGGAGCTTGTCCTCTCCCCGGAGGCCCAGAACGAGCTGGACCATGTGAGTGCCGCCGTCAGTGAGGCCCTGTCCGCCGCTGTCGCCGCCTACCAGACCCACGATCCCCGGGCCGCCTTCCGAATCGAACCGCTGGAGGAGGTCGTGGACCTCATCACCGCATGCCTGCGGGAGCGCCATGTGGAGCGTCTGAAGACGGGCAGCTGCACCGTCGAGGTTGGCACCCAGTTCCTGGAAATTCTGATCAACCTGGAGCGCATCTCCGACCACTGCTCCAACGCCGGCGTCCGGGTGCTCCACGAGGGAGCCCCGGCGGATTCCCTGATCCGTCAGGACCCCCACGCCTATCTACATCAGCTGCACCACGGCGATTCTACGGATTTCGAGACTCAGTTCGCCGAAGCCAAGGCCAAATACTATCAACCCATTGCCTGACCCCAATATCAAAGGGCGCCGCAGAACCACTCTGCGGCGCCCTTTTTGTCCTCGATCAGGAAAACACTTTACTCCACTAAAAATTCATGTTATACTATGTACAACGTGAATCAGATGCAGCACACCTCCGTCCGCCCCATCTGTCCACAATCATCACATGATTCGGGAGGTTTTCTTATGGTTTCTGAACGTATGCTCGGGCTGGGTACTGCCCGCTCGGTAATCCGTGAGCTCTTTGAATATGGCAAACAGCGCTCCGCCGTGGTCGGTCCGGAGCACATCTACGACTTTTCCCTGGGCAACCCCAGCGTGCCCGCCCCGCCCCAGATCAATGAGACGGCCATCCGCCTGCTCCAGACGGAGCCCTCCACTGTCCTGCACGGCTATACCAGCGCCCAGGGCGACGACAAGGCCCGCCAGACCATCGCAGAGGATCTGAACCGCCGCTACGGCACCAGCTACACCAAGAACGAGCTGTACATGACGGTGGGCGCGGCCGCCGCACTCTGCTGCTGCTTCCACGGCCTGACCTGCCCGGGAGATGAGTTCATCGTCTCCGCCCCCTACTTCCCCGAGTACAAGGTGTTTATCGAGGGGGCCGGGGCCGCCATGAAGCTGATCCAGCCCCACCAGGACAGCTTCCAGCTGGACATCGACGCCCTGGCCGCCGCCATCGGCCCCCACACCAAGGGCCTGGTGCTCAACTCCCCCAACAATCCCTCCGGTGTGATTTACTCCGAGGAGACTTTACGTGCCGCCGCACAGGTGCTGACGGAGAAGGCTCAGGAATACGGCCACCCCATCTACCTCATCTCCGATGAGCCCTACCGCGAGATCGTGTTTGACGGCTGGTCGCTCCCCTGGCTGCCCAGCATCTACCCCGACACCCTGGTGTGCTACTCCTTCTCCAAGTCCCTCTCCCTGCCCGGCGAGCGCATCGGCTATGTGCTGGTCCCTCAGCAGGTAACTGACCAGGCTCAGGTCTACGCCGCTGTGGCGGGCGCCGGACGCTCCCTGGGCTATGTCAACGCCCCCAGCCTGTTCCAGCGCGTGGCGGCCTCCTGCTGCCATCTGACCAGCGATATCTCCATCTATGAGCGCAACGCCCAGCTGCTGGTCACCTCTCTGCGGGAGATGGGCTATCAGTGCATCCAGCCTCAGGGCGCCTTCTATCTCTTCCTGAAAACGCTGGAGCCCGATGACAAGGCCTTCAGTCTCCGGGCCCGTGACCTGGACCTGCTGCTGGTCCCCGGCTGCGGATTCGGTTCCCCCGGCTGGGTCCGTCTGGCGTTCTGTGTCCAGACTGAGATGATCCAGCGGGCCCTGCCCAAGTTCCAGGAGCTGGCTGACAGCTACCGCTGATTATATTCCATTCTGTAATAATTCGGCATAATAAAACGCGCTGTGGAGTTTCCTGCTCCACAGCGCGTCTTTTTGTTCTGTTTTGCGGATCAGCCGAAACCGCCCCCGCGGCTGCCGCCGCCGCCGGAGAAGCCGCCGCCATGAGAGGAGCCGCCGAATCCGCCCCCGCCGAAACC
>JAHHSD010000026.1 GCA_020025425.1 Oscillospiraceae bacterium | reverse complement strand
CATCTTTTTTCAGATGTTGCTTAGAAATCCATGTCTACCAAATGTCTACCAAAAAACGCTCAAAACGACTGCGCCCCTAGGGGTGTAAAAATGGAATAATCTGTCATGTCTACCACGTGTCTACCAAGGTAACATTTTACGGGTCAATATGTCTGTTTTTCTTGGTTTTCTCCTGTTTTTCAGCATCTTTTTCGGCATGCAAGGGGCGTTATACTGCACTAAAGTAAAGTATTTGCCCCAAATGACCTGAAAAACGCCGGAAATTGAGCAGAAAAGTTCAAAACGGCGAAAAATTTAAGGAGGAATTTCCATGAGAAACCTGAAGCGCGCTCTCAGCCTGGCTCTGGCTTCTATCATGCTGCTGGGCATGATGGTTGTCGGCGCAAGCGCCAAGAGCACCAGCAGTTTCCCCGATGCTGACAAGATCAGCAACGCCGAAGCTGTTGACCTGACCTCTGGTCTCGGTATCTTCAAGGGCTACGAGGACGGTCAGTTCAAGCCCGAGAATATCGTGACCCGTGCCGAGATGGCCGTCATGATCTGCAAGATCCTGCACGGCGCCGACGTTGACCCCGCCAACTTTGCTGGCGCCGGTAAGTTTACCGACGTTCCCGCTTGGGCTGAGGGCTACGTGAACCTGTGCTCCTCTCTGCACATCATCGAGGGCTACGGCAATGGTAAGTTCGGTCCCAACGACCCTGTTACCACTGTCCAGGCTTCCACCATGCTGCTGAAGGCTCTGGGCTACTACACCGAGAAGGAGAACGCTCTGGGTGCCGACTGGCAGCTGGAGGTCACCTCCAAGGCTACCGCTCTGGGCCTGTACGGCGATCTGACCCTGGCTATGAACGCCGGTCTGACCCGTGACAACGCCGCTGAGCTGCTGTACAACACCCTGTTCGCTCAGCGCGTCGCCTTTGACAACAACCGCATTCTGTACGTCAAGGCCAACGATCGTTCCGTCGTTGTTACCAACGGCACCAACGATCCCATGAACACCCTGGCTCAGAACACCTTTGGCCTGTATGTCGTCGAGGGTCTGGTCACTGCCAACGGCATGACCACCGAGCGTCTGTCCAAGTCTCTGAAGTCCGAGGGCATGACCCGTGTGCAGTTTGATGCTGCCACCGACCTGAACCACGATGGTAAGTTCGAGGTTGCTGAGAACGGCCACTATGACTTCGAGGCTGAGACCGGTCTGGACATGATCGGCCACGCCGCCAAGGTCTACTACAAGGTCGTCAAGGGCTCTCCCGTGGTGTTCGCCATCACCGATCAGGCCACCCTGGTCAAGGCTGTTGACTTCACCACCAACACCACCCGTCTGGCTGACCGTGCCAACGATGCCGGCTTCAAGAAGAACACCGTTCTTGACACCAACGCCGGTAAGTATGTTGTCAACTTTGACTACAACACTCTGGCTGAGAAGGTTGCTGGCTATCAGACCAGCTCCAAGTTCGATGCCAGCAAGCTGGAGGGCAAGACCCTGATCCTGATCTCCAACAGCGGAAACTACAATGTTGATGAGATCATTGTTCTGGATCAGTACATTGATCGTCTGACTGCTGTCGAGGAGGATCGCAACGGCAATCCCGAGTACACCATGTCTCTGACTAAGTCCAACCAGGGCAATCTGACCATTGCTCTGAACCAGGTCAAGGAGAAGGATCTGGTCATCGTGACCAAGATCGGCCTGAAGGATGATGTCACTGTCTTTGAGGCTGCCAATGTCGTCACTGCCGACATCACCAAGCTGACCGGTATCTCCGATGGTGCTTCTTCCATCAAGCGCGTCACCGCTGGCGGCCAGGACTACACTGAGTCCAATGTTGTGGTTGACGGCCAGGGTACTCCCTTCAAGGCTGATGTGGATGAGATCGTGCGTTTCCGCGATATCGCCACCATCGGTTCCGCCAACCTGGTTCTGGACCGCTTTGGCAAGCTGATCGGCCTGTCCCAGAAGGCTGTTGCCCCCAACTATGCCTATGTTGCTCAGTACGGCGTGCGTCGCACCACCACTGGTCTGAACACCTATGATGTCCTGACTGCCCACGTGTACTTCGCTGATGGCACCAACGGCATCTACGAGGTCGATGCCAAGAACTCCAACCAGATCACCTTCCCCGTTGCTAAGTTCCATGAGCAGAGTACCATCACTCCTGGTAATGTGACTGCTCTGAATGCCGGCAACTGGAATAGTTCTACGATCAACGATGCTCAGTCTCTGATGAACAACGCCAAAAACACCAACGGTCTGGGTATCTGGGATGTTGATGTGAAGTCCAACAACACCATCACCATCAACTCTCTGGACAATGGCAAGACCACTCGTCTGATTCCTGCTGCCGCTAAGGAGAAGGTCGCCATCATCCCCGGCCACTCCACTCTGCTGAAGGACCTTGACAAGGGCATTGCCTCTGCCAACAATGTAACTACTTCCTTCTTCAAGAACGCTACTCTGTACAACAACAACGACACCATCTACTTCTACGTGAATGGCGTCTACGGCAAGGATAATTTCAGTGTTAATGTTGTTACCGGCATCAAGAACGTCATCAAGCACAGCAATAAGCTGGCTAACACCGCTCCTGCCACTACCCGCGATACTGGTATTACCCAGACCTTCGCCTCCCAGGTGGGCAACATGGCTCTTGTGGACACCATGCTGATCCAGGACGTCAAGGTTGCCGCCGCTCAGGATATGTACTACTACAACGAGGGTAACTACTACGTTGTAAAGGACGCTGACAAGGGCTTCACCGTGACCTATAAGGTGTATGATGCCAAGACCGGCGAGGTCAAGGAAATCACCTATAACAACGATGGCAAGTACTTCGAGTCCGAGGCCAAGGCCAAGAAGCACGCCGAGAACCTGGTGGACGGCTTCTACATCCAGGGCAACGATAACCTGGAGGTCAAGGTTGCTGACAAGAAAGTTGCTGGCACCAACTACTTTGATCACAAGACCGGCACTGCTGACGCTTCCTTCGGTAAGCATGGTGTTGACAAGAAGATTGGCGATAACATCTATGTTGTCAATGCCTTTACCTCTTACGACGAGGTTGCCAAGAACCTGTTCGACAACGTGACCGGTGTTGGCTCCATCACTGAGGCTGCCAAGGTTGTTGACGTGTGCAACAGCAAGCTGGACTCCATCGCCAAGATCGTGAAGGCTGTTAAGAACGACGGCAGCGTGCTGGTCTCTTACAGCTTCGACAAGAACTTCAAGACTCCTGTCCTGTTCGTCACCCACTATAAGGAGGACAGCACTCAGGGTCCTGGTGTTGTGACCAACTACACTGCTACCGCTGTTGTTGATCGTGATGCTGGCACCAACCAGCTGAAGATCACTCCTACTGTTGCCACCACTGACGGCACCAACTTCGCCGCCGGCCAGACCCTGAAGGTCAACTACACTGTTTACCTGAAGGACGGCAGCAACTGGATGAAGCTGGGCACCTATGCTGGTACCGACATCACCACCGCCGCTGCCAACAGCGTGGCTGGTACTGCGGATACCATCAGCAGCATCACCGCTGCCAACAATGCCACCTACAAGGTCGAGGTCACCATCGCTGGTGGTTCCGTCCTGGCTGAGGGCATTGCCTACGGTATGTTCTAATTAAGAACTCCGTATCTATCGCAAACCCACTGCACCCCGCGTCATTTTGACGCGGGGTGCTTTATCATTATTTTAGGGCAACATAGTAATAATATTTGCCCGTTTCGTTGCTGTAAAAGTAGAGACTCATGTATCTTTTTGCTGTCACTTGAAATCCATTTTCTACAATTTGCATCACCGTGGAATTGTCATCCCAGCTTGTCACTCCATGATCAGAATAGGCACTGACGTTCCGATTGGGCAGTACAAGCCCTCCGCAATACATCTCGTTGTATTGCGTAAAACCGTCATGTCGAAACAAAAGCACCGCCTTGGGCGTAAAGCCCAGCTCGATCCTGCGCTTCTGAGTGCCGTCACCCTTGTAGCTCCCCACCACATAGGGCAGGTTCTCGGGGCTGAAATAGGTCGTGGCTATGTTGTCCGCCTTGGCCTTTGCCGCGTCCGCCCGGTCGCTGGCCGACTTGAGCGCCGAATCAATCTTGCTGTTGTCGGCGTTGAAGTCGTCCATCAGGACCTGGTCCGTTTTGACCCACTGATTGAGCTGATAGTGTTCTGTTTTGTTGGTAGACATAATATTTCCTCCTTTGGGCCGTTGTTCGGCCTCTTACCCCTGGCGGGATCCCCCCTCCTTTTGTACGTTTTCATACATTTTCTGGAAATTATAGTACAACTATGCCCAAATACAGCCCCCTGTCCACAGCTCTGACAAAAAAACCTCCCTGTCCCGCCCAATTCTTTTTCCGGGCGCCGGACAGGGATTTTGATTTTCCACTTGTAATTCTCCCGCAAATAGAATAAAATATAGTCTGTATCAATATAATTTCCCATTCCTAGCGAAAGGAAGGTACCAAACCTATGAAACTGCAAAATGATCTGGGCGAGATCCGCATCAGCAGCGAAGTTTTTACCGCTGTCACAGGCAGTGCCGCCACCAACTGCTACGGCGTAAAAGGCATGGCGGTCCGCTCCAAGACCGACGGTCTGGTCCACCTGCTGAAGCGGGAGTCCATGGCCAAGGGCGTCAAGGTCTATTACAACGAGGACGCCACCGTCTCTATTGAACTGCATATCATCGTCGAAAACGGCGTCAATCTGATGGCCGTCTGCCGCTCCATTATGAGCGAAGTGCGCTATGTGGTCAGCAAGACCACCGGCGTGGAAGTGAAGTCCGTGGACGTCTGCGTAGACTCCATGCGCTTTTAACGCCATCTTAGAAAGGAAAAAGTCGAAATGGTACAGACAATCGACGCTGCGGCCTTTCAAAAAATGGTGATCCATGCCGCCGCAGCTATCAATCAACAGAAACAGCCCATCAATGATCTGAACGTGTTCCCCGTCCCCGACGGTGACACCGGCACCAACATGTCCCTGACCATTGCTGCCGCCGCCACTGAGCTGCGGGGCAAGGAGTATGCCTCTGTGGGCCAGGTGGCCCACGCCTCCGCCTCCGCCCTGCTGCGGGGCGCCCGGGGCAACTCCGGCGTCATCCTGTCCCTGCTGTTCCGCGGGTTCTCCAAGGCCATCAAGGACCGGGTGACCATGGACGGCCGTGACCTGGCCATCGCCCTGGATTTCGGCGTGGCCGCCGCCTACAAGGCCGTGATGAAGCCCGCCGAGGGCACCATCCTCACCGTCTCCCGCCTGGCCGCCACCAAGGCTGCCGCCGCCGCCCGGGACAACAACTCCGTCCAGGCCGTGCTGGAGGCCGCCATCGCCGAGGGCGAGAAGGCCCTGGCCGCCACCATCGACATGAACCCCGTGCTGAAAAAGGCCGGCGTGGTGGACGCAGGCGGCAAGGGCTTCCTGGTCATCCTCCAGGGTATGCTGGACGAGCTCAACGGCCTGCCCATGCCCGAGATGGACCACACCGACGAGCCCAACGACAAGGCCGACTTCGTCCAGATGTCCGCCGAGGAGATCACCTTCGCCTTCGATACCGTGTATATCGTCCGCAAGAACGATCCCGACGTCAATCTGGAGCCCCTGCGGGAGTATCTGAACAGCATCGGAGACTCCCTGGTCATCGGCGAGGACGACGAGGCCTTCAAGGTCCACGTCCACACCAACATCCCCGGCGCCGCCCTGACCGAGTCCCAGAAGTATGGCACCCTGGAGCTGGCCAAGATCGAGAATATGCGCACCCAGGCTGACGACCTGGCCGCCGGCCGCAAGGCCCAGTCCACCGACGATCTGGAGCAGATCGAGCAGGAGCTGGAGCACCAGGAGTGCGCCGCCCCCGCCAAGGCCGCCCCTGAGAAGAAGTTCGGCTATGTGGCCGTCTGCGCCGGCGAGGGCCTGGAGGCCGTGTTCCGTGACCTGGGCGTGGACGCCCTGGTGGGCGGCGGTCAGACCATGAACCCCTCCACCGAGGATATCCTCAAGGCTATCGACGCCACCCCCGCCGAGATCGTCTATGTCCTGCCCAACAACAAGAACATCATCATGGCCGCTGAACAGTGCACCCGCCTGTGCGAGGACAAGAAGGTGATCGTCCTGCCCACCAAGACCGTGCCCCAGGGCATCTCCGCCATGCTGGCCGTGGACCCCGACGCCAGCGAGGAGGACAACACCGCCGCCATGAGCGAGGCCCTCACCCAGGTCCGCACCAGCGAGATCACCTACGCCGCCCGCGACTCCGACTTCGGCGGCTTCGCCATCAAGGAGGGCGACTATATGGCCCTGGAGGAGCACCAGCTCTTCGGCGTGGACCGGGATCTGGATACCCTGCTCACCCGCCTGGCTCAGTCCGACAGCCACCAGAAGGCCGAGTTCATCTCCATCTTCTATGGCGCTGACGTCACCGAGGAACAGGCCAAGCAGACGGAGAAGCTCTTCGCCAACGCCTGCCCCAACGCTGAAATCAGCCTGCTGCCCGGCGGACAGCCCGTGTATTACTACATGATCTCCGCAGAATAAGCAGATAAAATACCGCCTCCCTCACGGGAGGCGGTATTTTTTTACTTCCACAGCGGCCCGATCTCCGTTCCCGTATAGTACCAGGTCAGGATCTTTCTGAAATCCGCCCCGTCCTCCGCCATGGCATTGGCCCCGTACTGGCTCATGCCAACCCCGTGGCCGTAGCCGGTGACGTCAAAGGTGAAGGTCCCGTCCTGCTCCGCCACCGTGAAGCTGGCCGAACGCAGGCCCAGCAGCTGCCGCATCTGGGAGCCGTTCAGGGCCACGCCCCCCACCTTCCCCCGGATCAGCCCGCCGGCGGGGTTGTACTCCAGCTCACTGAACCAGCCCGAGGGCGGTCCGGACAGATCGGCCCCCGGGTATTTGGCCAAAACCGCCTGGCGCACCTCCTCGCTGGTCCGGACCACCTGACTGCGGTAGTTGGGGACCTCGTCCCCCTCGGGGCTGTCCACCCCTTTCAGATAGGCCACCGAGTTGCCCCAGACCTCCACCGCGTCCACCGTCCGCCCCGCCGCGGAGGAAAAAAACACAGCCTGAATGGGTTTTTCCTGGTATAAGACCCCCAGGCCGTCCGTCTCTGCCACCGCCCTGCTGATTTTTTCCCCATAGCTGTTGGCGTTTGCCCCCCAGCGGGCCTCGGCCGCTGACCGGTCTATGTAGGCCTGACAGCAGTTGCTGTCATCACACAGCGCCCCGTCCGGGTGCTTGGGCTTGGCGGCGTCCTGTAACCCCACCGTGTAGGTCCGGGCGGCGGCGGCCTGGGCTTTTAATGCCTCCGGCTGGAAGGAGGCCGGCATCTCCGCCGCCACCACCCCCCAGAGGTACTCCTCCATGGTCAGCTCCTCCACCCGTCCGTCCTGGCGCAGCAGCCGCACCGCGCGCCCCTGGTCCCGGCCGCCCACAGTCTGTGCCGCCGACGGGTGAATGGGCTGAAAGATGTTCTCTCCGCCCCCGGCGTCCAGCTGCTCCACCACAGCTCCGGGCAGGAGAAAAATGCCGATTGCAAGCAGTACGCCTATGATCACTGTCTGACCCATCCCAGACTGCCTGATCCGCGCCGCGTTCCGATGTTCCTTCATGGTCCAGCCCCCTTCCCCGCAGTCTATGCGGGGACCCGCCCAATCATTCCTCGTTCCGCCCGCCCTGGGCCCTGTCTCTCTCATGGGAAACAGGGCCCTTTCCCCGCTCCCTCGCGCTGCCAGCATGTTGCGATATTGATACGCTGTATTCTCACCCATCCGTCCATATTTTTGTAACTTTATTTTGATATATCTTATATTTTCACCTATATTCCAGCATTTATTCCGTATTATTTTCAGATATATTCAGTTTTTTTACTTTCTCTCCCCCTCCATATGTTGCGATATTGTTGCAATGCACATAAAAGTTGTTGAAAAATTGTGAACAAAATCAATTGTTCCTCTGGTAAAAATGCCCTATAATTAGGTTGTCCTGCAAGAGGAAGAAGGACAATGTGTTGAAAGGAGCATTTATATGAGCAACCAAGAAAACACCTCTGTCGCAACAGAAGAAAGCGCCCTCAGCGTTAAGAAGCTGACGTTCTGGGAGGCCGCAATGATCATCGTCGGCGCCAACATCGGCGCAGGAATTCTGGGTCTGGCCTATTCTGCCAGAAAGGCCGGCTGGCCCATCCTGCTGCTGTGGCTGATTGTAGCCGGCGTGTGTACCACCGCCTCCATGCTCTATGTCGCAGAGACAACCCTCCGCACCAAAAAGCCCATGCAGCTGCCCGGACTGGCTGAGCGCTATGTGGGCAAGCTGGGCGCCGTCCTGGTCTTTATCTCCGTGTGTGCCAACTCCATTGGCTGCATGATCTCCTACACCAATGGCAGCGGCAACATCCTGTCCGAGATGCTGGGGATCCCCCGCCCCTTGGGCAGCCTGCTGTTCACCATCCCCGCTGTCCTGGTCGTGTGGTTTGGACTGAAGGCCACCGGCATGGCCGAAAAGTTCCTGAGCACCGGCATGATCGTGCTGCTGGGCGTCATCATCCTCTCCTCCTTCCTCTCCGGCAAGGCGGACGTGAGCCGCGCCATGTATGTCAACTGGACCTACGCCGTCCCCGTCTTTAATGTCTCAATCTTCTGCTATATCGCCCAGTATGCCGTCCCTGAGCTGGCCCGCGGCCTGCGCCATGACGCCAAGAAGCTCCCCAAGGCCATCACCATCGGCATGCTCATCACCGGCATTCTGCTGGCCATGGTTCCTCTGGCCGTGATTTCCCTGACCGGTCCCGAGAATGTGACTGAGGTCGCCACCCTGGCCTGGGGCCAGGCGCTTGGCACCTGGGCCTTCTTCGTGGCCAACATCTTTGCTCTGTGCGCCATGATGAGCTCCTACTGGGCCGTCGGCGGCTCCATGCTGACCAACATCGTGGATATGTTCAAGTTCAAGAGTGAGAACCACAAGCCCACCCGTGTGATCGCCCTGATCTGCACTGTACTGCCCCCCTTCGTCCTGGCTTACAGCGGCCTGGTCAGCTTCGTGGACGCCATCTATCTGGCCGGTACCTTCGGCGGCGTCATCATGTCCATCCTGCCCGCGCTGATGCTCAGCGGCTCCCGCAAGAACGGCGACATGGAGCCCGCCTGGAAGTGCGGCTGGTATTCCGCTCACTGGGTCCAGGGCATCATCATCGCCCTGTTCTGTGCGGCAGCTCTGTACGCCATCTTTGATCTGGCGGGCGTGCTCCCCTCCGCCTGGTAAATGATTGGAGGTTTTGAAATCATGAGAGTCATTCCGAAGGATAAGGTCATCTTCAGCTTCAATGCCAAGCACCCCTTTGCACATTCCGTGGAGGACGGCGAGACCTTCTGGGTAGAGACTGACGACTGTTACAGCGGCCAGATCACCGGCCCCGGCGTCAAGCGCCCCGACATCGACATCTCCATTATGGACTGCTCCGTCGGCCCCATCGAGATCAAGGGCGCCCAGCCCGGCGACACTCTGTGCGTGGAAATTCTCGCCATTGAATTTGCCCCTCAGGGCGTGATGGTCACCTCCAAGGGCCTGGGCGTTCTGGGCGATCGCATCACTGAGCCTGACACCAAGGTCATCCCCATCAAGGACGGCTTTGCCCAGTTCTCCGAAACTATCCGCCTGCCCCTGACCCCCATGGTCGGCGTGTGCGGCGTAGCCCCCAAGCCCGGCCTGGACATCCACTGCGCAGTCCCCGGCGACCATGGCTCCAACATGGACACCAAGATGGTCAAAGTGGGCTCCCGTGTATATCTGCCCGTGGCCATTCCCGGCGCCGGGCTGGCCGTCGGCGACCTGCACGCCTGTATGGGTGACGGTGAGCTGAGCGGCACCGGCATCGAGACCCCGGGCCGCATCTGCATCAAGACCACCGTCTATCACGACCGCCCCGTGGAGCGCCCCGTGATCGAGACCTCGGACGACCTGTACTTCCTGGCCTCCGCTGTCACCCTGGACGAGGCCATCAAGATCGCCGTGGCCGACACAGTGGAGTTTTTGCAAAAGAAGCTGGATCTGAATTTCCCGGACGCCTACCGCCTGCTCAGCGCCACCTGTGATATCCAGATCAGCCAGGTGGTCAACGACCTGAAAACTGTCCGTGTCCACTGCCCGAAATTCAACACCGGCATCGCCACCCTGTAAAAGGGTCAGACCAATATGTAAGCACCATGTTACGGGGGATTGCCTGGGGCAGTCCCCCGTATTTTTCCGCTTCAGACGAGATTCCGGCTGGGCGGTGGTTGAAAGATGCCGGGAGACATGTTAAACTTGAACACGATCAGCGGAATGGGGGTATCCAGGTGAAAAAGAAACTGGCGGCACTCTTTCCCCGCAGGTGGCAGGACGGGGTGTGCAGCATCGTTCTCATGGTGTCCACTGTGGACATCAGCCTCCTGCTGCAGCCCATCGGAGCAGACGAGAACCATGCCTCCCTCATCATGGTCCTGGGCGTGCTCTTTGTCTCCCGCTTTACCAACGGATACTTTTACGGTACAGTGTCCGCCCTGGTTGCCGCTGTCCTTACAAATTATATTTTCATGTCCCCATACTACCAGTTTGAGCTTCAGGACCCCAGCTACACCATGACCTTTGTGGTGATGCTCTGTGTGGCAATGGTCACCAGCACCATGACCTCACACATCAAAAAGCAGGAGCAGATTCAAATTGAAGCGGAACGGGAGCGTCTGCGGGCCAATTTGATGCGGTCCATGGGCCACGATCTGCGCACGCCCCTGACCTCCATTATCGGCTGTACCGACGCCATTCTGGATACCAGCAATCATTTGACGCAGGATGAGGTCTACAACCTGCTGGTCAATATGAGAGATGAGGCTGAGTGGATGATCAGCATGGTGGAGAATCTGCTGTCCGTGACCCGGGTGGGCGGAGCCTCCTGCCAGCTGACCAAACGGCCGGAGGTGCCCGAGGAGATTGTCGGCGAGGTTTTGGAGAAGTTTGAGAAGCATTACCCCAGTGTCTCGGTGGACGTGGAGGTCCCGGACACCTGGATCGAAATTCCCATGGACGGCATGCTGATCGAGCAGGTGCTCTATAACCTGATGGAAAACGCGGCAGTCCACGGACAGGCCAGTGAGATCCGGGTGACGGTGACCTGTGACCGGCAGTACGCCCGCTTCACCGTTGACAACAACGGACAGGGAATTCCGGAGGACCGGCTGAAGGACCTGGGAACCGCCTTTATGAATATGACGGATACAAATGCCGGCGATCAGAAGCAGAATATGGGGATCGGCGTCATGGTATGCCGGGATATCATCCGGGCCCACCAGGGCGAATTTGGCATCCGGAACCTGCCAGAGGGCGGCGCAGAGGCCTATTTTACACTTCCCATGGAGGAGGAACAGCATGGCACTCATCAAAGATAAGATATTGGCAATTGAGGATGAAAAGAGCATCAGCTATCTGATCAGCACTGTGCTTACCGCAAACGGATACGATGTGATCAAAGCCTATACGGGCAAGGAGGCCTGCGAGATGCTGGAGGCCTACTACCCCGATCTGATCCTTCTGGACCTGGGTCTGCCCGACATGGACGGTCTGGATGTTCTGCGCCGGGTCCGGGCGCAGAGCCAGGTGCCGGTGGTGGTGGTGTCCGCCCGCACCCGGGAGCGGGACAAGATCGAGGCGCTGGACCTGGGGGCGGATGACTATATCACCAAGCCCTTCGGCGGCGGCGAGCTGCTGGCACGCATCCGCACCGCCATGCGCCATGCCCGCAGCCAGTCGGTGCCTGCACTGAGCTGCACCGGGCTCTACCGCAAGGGCGGACTGACCATCGACTTTGACCGCTACCTGGTCCAGGTGGACGGTGAGGACATCCACCTGACCCAGAGCGAGTACAAGATCGTCTCCCTGCTGGCCCAGCACGGGGGCAAGGTGCTGACCTACGACTTTCTGATCCGGGAGATCTGGGGCGCCCAGGCCGGGAGCGGCACCCAGAATCTGCGGGCCAACATGGCCAAGATCCGCCGGAAGCTGGAGAAGAACCCCGCCAAGCCCCAGTATATTTTCACCGAGGTGGGCGTGGGCTACCGCATGGCGGAGGGCGAGGACTAACGGACCGTCTCCCTGTAAAACAGTCAAGCTCCGGGAAAATCCTTTTCAAATCGTATTCTGGACAAATAAAAATACCCGTTGGAATCATCCAACGGGTATTTTTTTATTCCAACTGTGCCGACCTTTTACTTATCCAGCTTCTCGGCCACCTGCTCCATGGGGTTGCGGTCGAACTGCTCCAGCTTGCCGCTGTCGAAGGCGGCCGCCAGGGCGGGGTCCATGGGCAGCTGGGCCAGAACGGTCAGGTTCAGGTCCTCCGCCACCTTCTCGATGTGGCTCTCGCCGAAGATGGCGTGCTTCTTGCCGCAGTCAGGACACTGGAAGTAGCTGTAATTCTCCACCACGCCCAGGACGGGAATGTTCATCATGTGGGCCATGTTCACGGCCTTGGCCACAATCATGGACACCAGATCCTGGGGAGAGGTGACCACCACAATGCCGTCCACGGGCAGGGACTGGAACACAGTCAGGGGCACATCGCCGGTTCCGGGCGGCATATCCACAAACATGTAGTCCACGTCGCCCCAGACCACGTCGGTCCAGAACTGGGTCACCACGCCGGCCAGCACGGGGCCGCGCCAGATGACGGGGTCGGTCTCGTTCTCGGTGAGCAGGTTCAGGGACATCAGCTTGATGCCGCCGGGGGTAACAGCGGGATTGATGCCCTCATCGGTACCGGTGGCGCGCTCGTGGACGCCGAAGGCGGTGGGGATGGAGGGGCCGGTAATGTCGGCGTCCAGGATGGCCACCTTCTTGCCCCGGCGGGCCATGGCCACGGCCAGGGAGGAGGTCACGGTGCTCTTGCCTACGCCGCCCTTGCCGCTGACCACTGCGATCACTTTCTTCACGTGGGACTGGGCGTTGATGGGGGTGTGCATGTCCCGTTCACCGCAGCTCTGGCTGCAGGAGGAACAGTCATGGGTACAATTTTCAGCCATTGATCTAAACTCTCCTTTTCGTTTTTGCTGAACTCACCCGGAGGTTATTTTTCCGGGCGCTGGGAAAAACTATGGTTGATCCGCTCCCCGGTGGTATGGACCAGCTGGAGGAGGGACTGGTACAGGACCGGATAGTCCCGGGCCAGGGCGTCGTGGCTCATATCCGGGAGCCGGCCCTTGGCCTTCACATGGGTGGTCAGTACGCCCACCAGCTCCACCTCACTGTATTTCATATCCGCCTCAGTCAGGCCGGCGTCAAACTGGCTCTGGGGGACGGAGAAGAAATCGGGGTTGCTGTCCGGGGCCGCCTGGTACAGCCGGCGGAACACCTGATACACGGCGGCACTGAGATAATTGGAGGCCGCCCGGACCGCGTTGCGGTTGCCGGTCTTGGCCAGCAGGTCAAAGAGGACGCCCACTGAGTTGACCAGCAGCTTTTTGGACAGCAGGGCCAGTACTCCGCCCCGCATGGAGTTGTCCTTCTCGTCGCTCAGGTCGTAGAGCTCCTCCGTGCCGATGGTGGTGCCGTCCCGGGTCATGGTCCGGCCCAGCAGGTAATCGGCGGATACGCCATAATAATCGCAGGCCCGGACCACAAAGGACAGGCCGGGCTCGCGGATTCCGTTTTCATAGTGGGACAGCAGGGCCTGGGAGATGCCCAGGGCCGTGGCCGCTGTACGCTGGCTGACCCCCTTCTCCTGCCGCAGCAGAGAGAGGGTCCGCGAAAATTCTGCGTTCAAATTCTCACCTCGTTTGCAATATCACCATGTCTGTGCCGGGCATCGGAACCCGGCGTTTTCTCTGCCGCTCCAGCCCGGACTTTCTCTATTTTATCAATACGACTTGTATAGTATACCCGATGGAATACATCAGGTAAAGAGAAAATCCCCTCTTTTTCTCTTTTTTTCATTTTAACCCCTAAGCAGGCCCTTTTTATCCATATAATTGGTGGAATTTTATCTCTAAACGCACCGAATACACTTGCAATTTATTTATGATAATGCTACCATTGTATTAAGTATTGCGGTCATAGAGCACCGCAAAAAATTTTTGGAGGAATCATCCCATGTTTAAGAAACTCATCGAAATTTTGAAAGCTCATCCCCGCAAGATCGTGTTCACCGAGGGTAACGACCCCCGTATTCTGGAGGCTTCCGCCCGTCTGCTGTCCGGTACCTTCCTGACCCCCATCCTCATCGGTGATGCGAATGAGATCCAGGCTGTGGCCGAGGACATCGGCTACAACATCCGCGGCGCTGTCATCATCAATCCCGCCACCTACGAGAAGATGGACGCCATGGTGGAGCGCATGGTGGAGTTGCGCAAGGGCAAGATGACTGCCGATGAGTGCCGCGCCATGCTGAAGAAGGGCAACTACTTCGGCACCATGCTGGTGGCCATGGGTGAGGCTGACGCCCTGCTGGGCGGCGCTACCTACTCCACCGCCGACACCGTCCGCCCCGCTCTGCAGCTGGTCAAGACCAAGCCCGGCAACTCCATCGTGTCCTCCTGCTTCATCCTGGTCCGTCCCTCCGCTACCGGTGAGAACGAGGTCCTGGCTATGGCCGACTGCGCCATCAACATCAAGCCCACCGAGGACGAGCTGGTTGAGATCGCCTCCGAGACCGTGGAGTGCGCCAAGATCTTCGGCGTGGACCCCAAGGTCGCCTTCCTGAGCTACTCCACCTTCGGTTCCGGCAAGGGCGAGGACGTGGACAAGATGCGCAACGCCGCCGCCAAGGCCAAGGGCGTGCTGTCCGTCCCCGTGGAGGGCGAGATGCAGTTCGACGCCGCCGTCTCCCCCAACGTGGCCAAGACCAAGTGCCCCAACTCCGAGGTGGCCGGCTACGCCAACACCTTCGTGTTCCCTGACATCAACGCCGGCAACATCGGCTATAAGATCGCTCAGCGTCTGGGCGGCTTCGACGCCTACGGCCCCATCCTGCTGGGTCTGAACGCCCCCATCAACGACCTGAGCCGCGGCTGCAACGCTCAGGAGGTCTACTCCATGGCCATCATCACCGCTGCTCTGGCCGACTGATTTTTCTCATTTCTCTCAGGTGGTATCCGTATCATACGGATACCACCTTTTTCCCCCACTTTTTTACATGCCTTTATAAAATCTTAATTTTTCACTCTTGACACCTGCATTCCTTTCATGTCATAATATGTAAAAGTATGGTTGTAACCATACTTTTATATGTTAGGAGGATTTTGTATGAATTTAATGAAACGAATTGGCACTCTGGCTATGGCCGCCGCCATGACCCTCTCTCTGGCCGCCTGCGGTGAGAAGGGTCCCGCCCCCGACGAGGTAATCAACAACGCCGTTGAGAAGATCAACACTGTCAAGAGCGTTGACGCCAAGATGTCCACTGAGATCGGCATGACCGTTGCCGGCAACTCCATGGATATGAACATCAATATGGACATGTCCCTGTTCAACGATCCTATGAAGGCCCACGTCAAGATGACCACCAGCGGCTCCGCCAACATGGGCAGCATCCCCGAGATCGAGATGTATCTGGAGCAGGACGGCGACACCTACACCACCTATGTCAACAATGGCTCCCAGTGGATCTCCCAGCCCCTGCCCGCCGAGCAGGCCGCTCAGTTCGATCCCCAGGCCAGCACCGATCTGTATGCCAAGAACGCCAAGAACTTCAAGGCCAACGGCTCTGAGAAGATCGGCGAGGTCCAGGCTGACCGCTATGACGGCGTGATCAGCGGCGACGACATCACCGAGGTGCTCAAGAGCACCAACATGCTGGATTCCCTCCAGGGCATGGCCGACGAGTCCGCCCTGGCTGCTATGAAGGACCTGGCTGACCTGAAGGTCTCTGTGTGGGTCGATCCTGCCAGCGGCTATCCTGTCCGCTTCCAGGTAGACATGGGCGAGTTCATGACCAAGATGATGGAGAACATCGCCTCCGCCGCCGGCGGCACTGTGAGCCAGCTGGGCCTGGAGATCTCCAAGGCCATGATCACCGTTGACTACTCCAACTTCGACGCTGTCGAGGAGTTCGAGATTCCCGCTGAGGCTCAGCCCGCTGCCTGATTGTTCAGAAACATGCAAAGCGCCCCGTCCGATTGGACGGGGCGCTTTTTATGCTGTTCTGTAAGTTAGGGCCCGGAGCAGCCTTACTTCTGGAGGCTCTCCGCCCAGGCGGCGTATTTGGACACCTTCTCGTCGCACTCGGCCTTGGTCTGGCCGTTGGCCAGGATGTAGACCTTGACCTTGGGCTCGGTGCCGGAGGGACGGACAATGAGGCTGGTGCCATCGGTCATCTCGTAGCGCAGCACGTTGGAGCCGGACAGCTCCATCTGAGACCTGCCGCCGGTGGCCACATCCACCACGCTGCCGTCCTTGTAGTCCTTCTGCTCCTTCACGGCCACACCGGCAATGTTCACCGGGGGCTGCTCCCGCAGGTCGGCCATGAGCTTGGCCATCTTTTTCAGGCCGTCCAGGCCGGGCATCACCAGGTTGAGGGTCTTTTCCCCATAATAGCCGTACTTCTCATACAGGGCCATCAGAGCGTCGTACAGGGTCATCCCCTGGCCGGCGTACCAGGCCGCCATCTCGGTCAGGGCCAGGGCGGCGGTGACAGCGTCCTTGTCCCGGACGTAGTCGCCCAGCATGTAGCCATAGGACTCCTCATAAGACATGATGACCTTGCCCTCGCCGCTGTTCTCCAGCTTGTCCTTCTTCTCGGCCAGGAACTTAAAGCCGGTGAAGGTGTCGTAGCACTGAAGGCCGTTGACCTGGGCCACCTTGCGGGCCATCTCGGTGGTGACGATGGTCTTGAGGGCCACGGGCTTCTCAGGCAGTCTGCCCGTGCGCTTCATGGCGCCGATCAGGTAGTCCAGCAGCAGCACGCCGGTCTGGTTGCCCGAGATGACCTTGAACTCGCCGTCTCCGGTGTTGACCATGATGCCAACCCGGTCGGCGTCGGGGTCGGAGCCCAGGATGAAATCGGCGCCCTCCTTCTTGGCGATGTCCACCGCCAGATAGAAGCCCTCGGGGTTCTCCGGGTTGGGGGAGACCACGGTGGGGAAGTTTCCGTCAATCACCATCTGCTCAGGGACGCAGATCACATGCTTCATGCCCAGGCGCTTCAGGGCCTCGGGGATCAGCTTGTAGCCGGTGCCGTGGAAGGGGGTGTAGACCATCTTGAAGGTGTCGGCCACCTTCTCCACGGCAGCCTTGTCGTTGACCTGCCCCATCACATTGGCCAGGAACTTCTCGTCGGTCTCCTGGCCCATGAGGGTGATCCTGCCCGCCTTCACAGCCTGGTCATAGTCCATGGTCTTGACGCAGTCGAACACGTCCAGCTCCTTCATCATCCGGGCCACCTCGTCGGCATGGACGGGGGGCAGCTGGGCGCCGTCCTCCCAGTAGACCTTGTAGCCGTTGTACTCCTTGGGGTTGTGGCTGGCGGTAACATTGATGCCGGCGATGCAGCCGTACTCCCGGATGGCAAAGGACAGCTCAGGGGTGGGGCGCAGGGCGTCAAACAGGCGGACATTCACGCCGTTGGCGGCCATGACGCAGGCGGCCTCCCGGGCAAAGAGCTGGGAGTTGTTGCGGCAGTCGTAGCAGACGGCGATTCCCCGGTCCATGGCCTCCTGCCCCTCTGCCAGGATGACCTGGGCAAAGGCCTGGGTGGCGTGGCGGATCACATGGATATTCATGCGGTACAGGCCCACACCCATGGTGCCCCGCAGGCCGGCGGTACCGAAGGCCAGCTGATCGAAGAAGCGGGATTCGATCTCCTTGTCGTCGTCCTTGATGGCCAGAAGCTCGTCCTTCTCCGCCTGGGTGAGGGCGGGGCTGTTCAGCCAGCGCTCATAAGTATCACGGTAAGACATACAGTTACCTCCATTATCTATATACCCTCAAAAGGGCAGTTCTCTTAGCTGTAAGCATATCATAACTCGCTTGTATTTTCCAGCTGTTTTTGGGCGGTAATCCCATACAACGACAAAGACAGCAGCTGAATAGTTTGTTCTTAAAACACAAAATGGAACGGGAAGGCATGACCAATATCATGCCTTCCCCTATCATTATTGTTCATGTTCCTCTTTTTCTGCCAAATCATCCAGCTGCTTCTTTTTTTGCTGATAAATTGCAGTCAACGCACTCAGGACTGCCAGAACCAGGAAAGTGACGGAAATAAATATAATGGCGAAGATTGCAATGGAACCAATCAGTTTATGGTAATTACGGTAGCTGATTATAGACCAGATGCCGCCCAACAGCAGACCAGCGGTCAAGCTTAAGGTCAGGTTCGTTTTCACATTTGGCTTTAATCTTCTATCCCAGATGCCATTTCTGATACAGTCTGTCACCAGATAAACGGACATAATCAGCAGAACGATACATTCGCCGCCAATATATGAAATCCCACCGTTTCCTATGGCAATCTGAATATACATTGCGGCAAGCAGTCCTCCGAATGCAATCCAACAGCATGTATGCTCAATTTTCAAAAGCTTTTGCTCCTGCATTTCATCCAAATTACTTTTATGTAGTTTCATCGCATTCATCCTCCCAAAAAAGCTCGTCCAGACTGGCATCCAGTGCCCAGCATATTTTCAGGCACAATTTGATTGTAGGATTGTATTCACCCTTTTCGATTGCATTGATGGTCTGTCTGGAAACCCCTATTTGTTCTGCCAGATCTTTTTGTGTGATATCTTTTTTTGTTCTTGCAAGTTTCAACGCTATATTCTTCGGCATATTGTTTACTCCCTTCAGTGTCTCGACAGTATCATATAGTTTTCTTTATGTCAAGTATATTTTACTTTAGTATCTATATAGACGACATATTCACCATCAAGAAAGGATCTGAAACCGCAATGCAAACAGAATTTGCATCCGTAGCCGGGGATATTAGATGAGTGCACATAGAGAAAATAGAAACAGCAGCTGCAAAATTTCATGCAGCTGCTGTCTGTTTATTTATGATAGGATGAGCCCTCGTTGATCTTAAAGGCCCGGTAGATCTGCTCCAGCACCATCACCCTGGCCAGGTGGTGGGGAAAGGTCATGGGGGACATGGACAGTCTCACCTGGGCCTCCGCCTTGATGGAGGGGTGGATCCCATAGCTGCCGCCGATGACGAACACCAGGTGCTTGGAGGAGCTCTGTTCAAAATCCAGCACCAGCCGGGCCAGCTCCTCGCTGGATTTCTCTTTTCCTTCCACACACATGGCCACCAATGTGGAGGATTGGGGCAGCTTGGCCCGGATGGCGGCCCCCTCCTTCTCCAGCGCGGCGGAAATTTCCCCGGGAGAGGGATTTTGTGGGAGCCTGCACTCGGCCAGCTCCACCAGCTCCAGCTTACAGTAGCCGGCCAGACGCTTGGTGTACTCCTCCACCGCCGCCTGGTAGAACTTCTCCTTCAGCTTGCCCACACAGATCAGATGTACACTCAGCATACCGCCGCCTCCTTCTGCTCCAGACGCACCGCGTCCTGTCCCCGCTCCAGCCGGTAGAGGGTGCCGCAGCCGTCCCTGGGGGCCACCTCCAGCTGAATATCCCTCTCCGGGTCGATCCCGGCGGCCTGCAAGCGGCGGACGGTCACCGCCCTGGCCCGGGCGGGGGTGTTGTTCTCAGCGGACAGGTGGCCCAGCAGCACGGTGCGGGCGCCCCGCTCCACCGCCCGGCGGATCAGCTCCGCGCCCAGCTCATTGGACAGGTGGCCGTAATCGCCCAGAATCCGCTGCTTTAAGTAGTAGGGATAGGGTCCGGTCCGGACCCAGTCCTCGTCGTGGTTGGTCTCGGCCAGGATCAGGTCGGACCCATACACGCCGGCCTCCACCTCCGGGGTCAGATGCCCCAGATCGGTACACACCGCCATGCGGCAGCCGTCCCCGCTGAGGGAGTAGCCCACGCTGCCTCCCGCATCGTGGGGGGTGGCGAAGGACTGGCACCACAGCGCCCCGATCTCGATGCCCGTGCCGGCCTTCAGGGGCCGCAGGAGGGGCTCCAGGGTGGGGACCCGCTCCAGCACCTCTGCCCCCGCCTGGGCGGTGGCGTAGACGGGGATGTCCCGACCCTTGGTCAGGGTTTTCAGCCCGGCGATGTGGTCGGTGTGGGCGTGGGTGACCAGGATGGCGTCCAGGTCGCCGGGAGAGAGCTCCAGGGTCCGCAGTCCTGCGGTGATGCGCCGGGCGGAGATCCCGGCGTCAATGAGCACCTGGGTCCCCCCACACCGCACCAGGGTGCAGTTCCCGCTGGAACCGCTGGCAAGGGTACAAATTTCCATAGCGACCTCCCGTCATCTGACCGTAAAAGGGCGGCGGCAAACTGCCGCCGCCCCTGGATTGCTTCTTGATCGGACTTCAGCCCACCTGAGGCTGGGCGTCGTCGTCCGGAACGAACAGGATCTGAATATCCGCGCCCACGTCGGACAGCTTCTCCACAATGTTCTCATAGCCGCGCTCGATGTGGTAGATGCCGTCGATCTCGGTGTCCCCGTGTGCCGCCAGTCCGGCGATGATCATGGCCGCGCCGGCGCGCAGGTCGCAGGCGTGGACCGGAGCACCGGTCAGCTTCTCCACGCCCTCGATGACGGCCACCTTGCCGTCCACCTGGATCCTGGCGCCCATGCGGCGGAACTCGTCCACATAGCGGTAGCGGTTCTCCCACACGCCCTCGGTGACCACGCTGGTCCCCTGGGCCAGACACAGGCAGGCCGCGATCTGGGGCTGCATGTCTGTGGGGAAACCGGGATAGGGCATGGTTTTCACGTTGGTGCGGGTGATGGGACCGTCGCGGCGGACCACCACGGAGTCGTCCCGCTCCTCCACCTCAACGCCCATCTCCAGCAGCTTGGCGGTGATGCAGTCCAGGTGCTTGGGGATCACGTTCTTGATCTCCACCTCGCCCCCAGCTGCGGCCACAGCGGCCATATAGGTGCCCGCCTCGATCTGGTCGGGAATGATGGAGTAGCTTCCGCCCTTCAGGCTCTCCACGCCGCGGATCTTAATGACGTCGGTGCCGGCGCCCATAATGTTGGCGCCCATGGAGTTGAGGAAGTTGGCCAGGTCCACGATGTGGGGCTCCTTGGCCGCGTTTTCAATGATGGTCATGCCGTCTGCCAGGACAGCGGCCAGCATGATGTTCATGGTGGCGCCCACGGAGACCATGTCCAGGTAGACCTGGCCGCCGCACACCCGTCCGCCGGGGGCCTTGGCGTCGATGAGGCCGTTGCGCACCTCTACCTCGGCGCCCATGGCCAGGAAGCCCTTCACATGCTGGTCGATGGGGCGTCCGCCCAGGTTGCAGCCGCCGGGCATGGGCACCTGAGCCCAGCCGAAGCGGCCCAGCAGGGCGCCCACCAGGTAGTAGCTGGCGCGGATACGTCTGGCCAGCTCATAGGGCACCGGTGCGTTCTGGATGCTGGAGCAGTCGATGTCCATTGTGGTGCGGTTGACGGTGCGCACCTCGGCCCCCAGCTCCCGCAGGATCTGGAGGATCAGGGTCACATCGCTGATCTGGGGAATATTCTCGATCCGACACTTGCCGTTGACCAGCAGGGCAGCCGGAAGGATCGCCACAGCCGCGTTCTTTGCGCCGCTGATTTCAATGGAGCCATGGAGCGGTCTCCCGCCGTGAATCAAATACTTGGTCAAAGTAACACCCTCTTCAAAGTCCAAATGAGGTCCTATATTTACGTACAGCGGCATGGCCGCAATTTCATCAAATACACCGCTTTAGTGCGCCCAATGCGCTATAAAGCAAGTTTATTGTAACACCATTATGCCCAAAAGGCAATCAAATTTGCATCTCTGAAAAAAATGTGTGCGACCCATGTCAACTGTTGCAAAAACTGGCAGAAGTTTTGGAAAATTCAACAAAAAATTAGGTGTTCTTCTGGGAAAATCTAGCCTTTGCCTTGGGGAGCATGGTGGAGAGGCAGGACTCCTCCTGCCGGTCCAGCAGGTCCCCGATGAGCTGGTTGGACACCAGGAAGCCCTCGGGGGTGAAGTGCCAGCGGCCGTTCTCCTCCACCGCCCAGCCCCGCTGGGCAAACTCCCGCAGCCGGGCCTCGATGGGGGTGAAGTCCATGTGGTAGGTCCCCTGGTACTCCCACTCCTCCACGCCCCGGACTGTGCGCAGACGGAGCATCAGGTATTCTCCGCCCCGCTCCCGCTGGGGGATCAGGTCCTCGCTGTCGATGATCCGGCCGCCGCCGGTGACGCCCTGGATATAGCCCTCCAGATCCCGGACAAAGGAGTAGCGCCGGCCGCCGAAGTCGGAGTGGGCCCCCGGTCCGAAGCCCAGATAGGGCTGGGTCAGCCAGTACTTCAGGTTGTGGCGGGACTGCCAGTCCGGCTTCGAGAAGTTGGAGATCTCATACTGGCCGTAGCCCGCCCGGCTCAGACGGCCCACCGTCCACAGGTAGAGGTCGGCCTGGATGTCGTCATCGGGCAGGATCTCGCCCTCGGCCACCCGGCGGGCCAGCGGGGTGCCCTCCTCCACCTTCAGCCCGTAGCAGGACAGGTGCTGGGGCACCAGGGAGAGGGCGTGCTCCACCGTCTCCCTCCAGGACTCCATGGTCTGCCCGGGCAGGCCGTAGATCAGGTCCAGGGAGATATTTTTGAAGCCGGCCTTCCGGGCGTCGGTCACCGCCTGGTCCGTCTGCTGGATGCTGTGGGGCCGGTGGATGGACTCCAGCTCCGCCGGGCAGGCCGACTGCATCCCGAAGGAGATCCGGTTGAATCCCTCCCGGCGCAGCTTTTTCAAACTCCGCAGGTCCACGCTGTCCGGGTTGGCCTCCAGGGTGATCTCGGCGTCCTTGGCCAGATGAAAGCACTTCTTCACCGCGGACAGCAGCTCACACAGGTACTTCTCCCCGTAGTAGCTGGGGGTTCCGCCGCCAAAATAGACGGTGTCCACCTGATAGCTGTCCGCAAGGGGGGCGGTCTCCCGGATGTGGGCCAGCAGGGCCTTCTGATAGTCCTTCATCCGCTCCTCCCGGCCGGCCAGGGAGTAGAAGTCGCAGTAGTCGCACTTGCTGCGGCAGAAGGGGATGTGAAGATAGAGTCCCAGCGTCTCCCGGGCGGGTCTCTGTTTTCGGAGCATAGGCGCCCCTCCTTTTCTCATTGGATACAGAACTGCGCCCCGGGCCTCCGGAGGGAGACACGGGGCGGCAGTAAAACTTCGATCTTACTTTTTCTTGGAGGCCTCACGCATACGGTCGGAGTGGGACAGCAGGCGCTTTCTGAGACGCAGGTTCTCGGGGGTGACCTCCAGCAGCTCGTCGTCGGCCAGGAACTCCAGGCACTGCTCCAGGCTGAGAGTGCGGGGGGTGACCAGACGCAGGGACTCGTCAGAGCCGGAGGCGCGCATATTGGTCAGCTGCTTCTTCTTGCAGACGTTGACGGAGATGTCCTCGGCCTTGGGGCACTCGCCCACGATCATGCCGGCGTAGACAGGGGTACCGGCGCCGATGAACAGCTGGCCGCGCTCCTGGGCGTTGTACAGGCCGTAGGTGACGGCCTCGCCGGTCTCGAAGGCCACCAGAGAGCCGGTGGCGCGGCGGGCGATCTCGCCCTTCATGGGGGCGTAGTTCTCAAAGACGGAGGCCATGATGCCCTCGCCCTTGGTGTCGGTGAGGAACTCGTTGCGGTAACCAAAGAGGCCGCGGGCGGGGACCAGGAACTCCACCTTCATGCGGTCGCCCACGGGGGTCATCTGGACCAGATCGCCCTTACGGGAGCCGATCTTCTCCATGACAGCACCCACGCAGTCGGCGGGCACATCCACCACCAGGCGCTCGATGGGCTCGCACTTGACGCCGTCGATCTCCTGATACAGCACACGGGGGGGAGAGACCTGCAGCTCGTAGCCTTCGCGGCGCATGGTCTCGATCAGGATGGACAGAGACATCTCGCCGCGGCCTGCCACGTTGAAGGAGTCGGTGGAGTTCTCCACCTCGGTGACCTTCAGGGACACGTCCTTCAGCATCTCCTTGAACAGACGCTCACGCAGCTGGCGGGAGGTGACGAACTTGCCCTCGCGGCCTGCGAAGGGGGAGTCGTTGACGGAGAAGGTCATCTCGATGGTGGGCTTGGAGATCTTGACGAACTCGATGGGCTCCACGCAGTCGGGGGCACAGATGGTATCACCGATGGTGATCTCGCCGATGCCGCTCATGGCGATGATGGAGCCGGCCTTGGCCTCGGTGACAGGAATCTTGCTCAGGCCGTCGTACTCGTAGAGGTTAGTGGCCTTGGCCTTCTTGCTCTTGGCGTCGGGGTCGTGGTAGTTGCATACGGCGATCTCCTGGTTCTGCTTCACCACGCCGCGCTCGATGCGGCCCACGGCGATGCGGCCCACGAACTCGTTGTAGTCGATAGAGGAGACCAGCATCTGGAAGGGGGCCTCCACGTCGCACTCAGGGGCGGGGATATACTCCAGGATCGTCTCGAACAGGGGGGTCAGGTCGCTGCCTGCCACATCGGGCTGGACAGAGGCGGTGCCCTGACGGCCGGAACAGAACAGCATGGGGGAGTCCAGCTGCTCGTCGGTGGCGTTCAGATCCATCAGCAGCTCCAGCACCTCGTCGATGACCTCGTACACGCGCTGGTCGGGACGGTCGATCTTGTTGACGACCACGATGACGCGGTGGCCCAGCTCCAGGGCCTTGCTCAGAACGAAGCGGGTCTGGGGCATGGGGCCCTCGGCGGCGTCCACCAGCAGGATAACACCGTTGACCATCTTCAGCACGCGCTCCACCTCGCCGCCGAAGTCGGCGTGGCCCGGGGTATCCACGATGTTGATTTTGGTATCCTTGTACTGGATGGCGGTGTTCTTGGCGGTGATGGTGATGCCGCGCTCACGCTCCAGGTCGTTGGAGTCCATAACGCGGTCCTCCACAGCCTGATTCTCACGGTAGACGCCGGACTGCTTGAGCAGGCCGTCCACCAGAGTAGTTTTGCCGTGGTCGACGTGGGCAATAATGGCCACGTTTCTCAGTTTTTCATTCCGCAAAATAATCGCACCTCGAATCGAAGATTACAATATATGTTCAGTGACGTGATATTATACTACTTTTCTCAAAAAAGAGCAACATTTTTTTGAAAATTCCGCAAAAAAGACACATTCTCCCCCGCTGCCGGGACAACATATGGAGGAATGCCCTAAAACAGCCCGGCCAGGGGCGGATCTCCCCACCCAAACCGCCAGTGTACGGGGACGGGGCCCCGCTCCCTTTTACTCTTTGGACTGATGAATAAAACTCCGTCGATTTCGCCAGTATACTCTTACTTCAGCAGTTGTTTATAAATAATTGTAAAAGAAGGGTTTCATAGAAACAGTAGACAAAAATGGAGCAAAGTATGCTATAATGCGTGCAGGAAACAAAGACTTGATTCTGTTAGACATATCAAAATATTCCGAACAGATGAATTTCAGAAAGAAAGGGAAAATAGGGAAAACAGGAATATGACTATGATGGAGAAAATCGTATATATTTTGACAGAATACGATAAGGGCAA
>JAHHSD010000025.1 GCA_020025425.1 Oscillospiraceae bacterium | reverse complement strand
GCTTCATTCCCGCCCCCAAGGTGACCTCCGCCGTGCTTCGGATGGTTCCCCATGAGAAGCCCGCCGAGGTGGACGACGAAGCCCACTTTTTCAAGGTGGTCAAGGCCTCCTTTGCTCAGCGGCGCAAGACCCTGCTCAACGGCCTGACCACCGCCTTTGGCAGCCAGCTGAGCCGGGAGCAGCTGGCCCAGGCCATCTCCTCCTGCGGCCTGCCCGCCGACGTGCGGGGCGAGCGGCTGGGGATCCCGGAGTTTGCCGCCCTCTCAAAAGCCTTACGAGACTTACAGGTATGACTATTTTGTCGAAAAATTCGCTTGCATTTCCCAGGTGGATAGGTTAAAATGCATATAAGTGAAACCCAAAATATTAGCCACGCTAAGGAGGATAACCATGAAAACATATGGTCTTGAAGCGCTGGGCATTATTAACCCCGCCGCAGTATATCACAACGCATCTCCCGCCCGACTGGTCGAGCGCGCCCTGGAACGGGGCGAGGGTCAGTTGAGTGAGACCGGTGCGTTGTGTGTTCATACCGGCAAATATACCGGCCGCTCCCCTGACGACAAGTTTATCGTCGATTCCAAGGGCGTCCACGACGACATCGCCTGGGGCAAGGTCAACGTACCCACCACTCAGGAAATTTTCGATGCTCTGTACGAAAAAATCGTCGCCTATTTCCAGAACCGCGACGTCTTTATCTTTGATGGCTTTGCAGGCGCCGACCCCAAGTATACCAAGGCGTTCCGTGTGGTCAACGAGCTGGCCTCCCAGGCCCTGTTCACCAACCAGCTGCTGATCGAGCCCACTGAGGAGCAGCTGGCCAACTACAAGCCCGATTTCACCGTGCTGTGCGCCCCCGGCTTCAAGTGCATCCCGGAGCGGGATCACGTCCACTCTGAGGCCGCCATTATGATCGACTACGAGAAGAAGCTGGTCCTGATTGCCGGCTCCCAGTATGCCGGTGAGATCAAGAAGTCCGTTTTCTCCGTGATGAACTATCTGATGCCTAAGGAAGGCGTATTCCCCATGCACTGCTCCGCCAACATCGGCAAGGACGGCGACTCTGCCATCTTCTTCGGCCTGTCCGGCACCGGCAAGACCACCCTGTCTGCCGATCCCAACCGCAAGCTGATCGGCGATGACGAGCACGGCTGGGCTGACGATTCTGTCTTTAACTTCGAGGGCGGCTGTTATGCCAAGTGCATCAACCTGGACCCCAATGATGAGCCCGAGATCTACAACGCCATCAAGTTCGGCGCTATGGTGGAGAATGTCATCATTGATGAGGAGACCCGCAAGCCCGACTATTTCGACAACTCTCTGACTGAGAACACCCGTGTAGGCTATCCCATCCAGTACATCCCCAACGCCGCGATCCCCGGAATCAGTGATACGCCCAAGACGGTTATCTTCCTCACCGCTGACGCCTACGGCGTGCTGCCCCCCATCTCCAAGCTGAACGAGAAGCAGGCCATGTACTACTTTGTGTCCGGCTTCACCTCCAAGCTGGCCGGCACCGAGCGCGGCATCACCTCCCCCGTGCCCACCTTCTCCACCTGCTTCGGCGCCCCCTTCATGCCCCTGGACCCCTCTGTCTATGCCAAGATGCTGGCTGAGAAGGTCGCCAAGTCCGGCGCCAACGTCTATCTGGTCAACACCGGCTGGAATGGAACCGGCAAGCGCATGAAGCTGAAGTACACCCGCGCCATGGTCACCGCTGCCCTGAATGGCGAGCTGGCCAAGAGCAAGTTTGTGGAGGACCCCATCTTCGGTGTGTCCGTCCCCACCACCTGCCCCGATGTGCCTGATGAGCTGATGATCCCCGCCAACACCTGGGAGGACAAGGCCGCCTACGAGGCCAAGGCCAAGGAGCTGGCCAAGTCCTTTGTGGAGAACTTTAAGAAGTACACCCACATGCCCGCCGATGTGGTGGCCGCAGGCCCCAAGGCTGAGTAAGCAAAAGAAAATCGTGTATCCCCAAGCGGCTGTATTTCGATACAGCCGCTTTTTTTCGCACCAAATACCGGGTTATATCATAGGATGGGCAAAACATAGGAGGTAATTTTATGCCCATCATTTATCTCTCCCCCTCCACACAGGACAAAAACATGTATGTCAGCGGCGGCACTGAGGAGCAGTACGCCAACCTGATTGCTGACAAAATGGTTCCCTTTCTGGATGCCTCCGGCATCCGCTATACCCGCAACACCCCCAGTATGACCGCCGCGTCCTCCATTGCCGCGTCCAACGCCGGGACCTACGATCTCCATTTGGCCATCCACTCCAACGCATCCCCGGAGGGCAGTTACGGCAAAACCCGGGGTTCCCTGGTATTTTATTATCCGGGCAGCAGGAAGGGACAAAAGGCAGCTGAGATTTTTGCAAATAATCTGCGCTCCATCTACCCCCTCCCTGACAAGGTACGGGCTGTCTCCACCACCACCATCGGCGAAGTCCGCCGGGTACGTGCCCCTTCGGTCTTTTTGGAGCTGGCCTACCATGACAACCCGGATGATGCCGCTTGGATCAAGAATAACCTGGATGAGATCGCCCGAAATCTGGTACTTTCCCTGACAGAGTACTTTCAGATCCCCTTTTTAGCCCCCACCCCGGCCCGATCCGGCACGGTCGATGTGAATTGGGGCTCACTGAACATCCGCAGCCGACCGAATCTCCAGGCACCCATTCTGACACAAGCCCCGGACAACGCAGCACTGACCATTCTGAACCAGTGGCAGAACTGGTTCCTGGTAGACTATCAAGGGGTCATCGGCTACGCCAGCCGGGACTTCATTACGGTTAACTGAGGGAGGGATACAATGGATATCCATGTAGTACAGCCTGGTGATACCCTTTACAAAATCGCCTGTGACTATGGCATCCCTCTGGCTCGTCTGGAAGAGGATAATCAGCTCCCGGATCCGAACCGCCTGGTGGTAGGTCAGTCTCTGGTGATCCGCTATCCAAAACGGACCTGGGTGGTCTGTGCAGGGGATACGCTGTCCGGGATTGCGGAGCGTGCGGATATGACGGTGCGGCAGCTTCTGCGCAATAACCCATCCCTAAACAGCACCACGGTTCTTGTCCCGGGACAGACTCTTGTTTTGGAGTATCGTGATGACCCGGAGGAATCCATAGACATCGGCGGATTTGCGTATCCAGGCATCGAGCCCGCTCTGCTCCAGAGCACTCTCCCCTACCTTACCGATCTCTCAGTATTCACTTATGGTTTCACTGAAGACGGTCAGCTTATCCCTCCGGAATCCAACACTCTGTCTCAACAGGCCGCCGCTATGGGAACGGAACCCTGGTTCACACTCTCTACACTTCGTGGTACCAGCGGATTCTCCAATCAGCTGGCCCACCGGCTGTTCACCGATCAGCAGGTACAGAATCGTTTGCTTCAGGAAGTGATACAGGAAGCAGCAGTTGGCGGATATCAGGGCGTGGATGTGGACTTTGAATTTATTTACCCAAAAGATGCAGATGCCTTTGCTGCTTTTATTATGCGTCTGAAGGAGATGCTTTCTCCTCTGGACAAGGATGTCTCTGTTGCGCTCGCCCCCAAGACCTTTGCCAGCCAGCACGGCATCATCTATGAAGGCCACAACTATCGGAAGTTAGGCCAAGCCGCTGATCGTGCTCTGCTAATGACCTATGAGTGGGGCTATACTTACGGCCCGCCAATGGCAGTGGCTCCCATCCGGTCGGTCCGGCAGGTGATCGAATACGCCCTTCAGGAGATCCCCGCAGAGAAAATCAGAATGGGCATTCCCAACTACGGCTACGACTGGACACTCCCGTATCAGAGGGGGCGGGCGGCCAAGTCCATCTCCAACCAGGAGGCCCTGGAGCTGGCCTTCCGGCATTACGCCGCAATCCGCTACGATCAGGAGGCCCAGTCCCCCTGGTTCCGGTATGTGGACGACCTGGGACAGGAGCATGTCGTCTGGTTTGAGGATGCCCGCAGCATCCGAGCGAAGCTGGCTCTCGTTCAGGAATATGGGCTGGCCGGTGCGAGTTATTGGAATCTGATGCGCCCCTTCCCTCAAAATTGGGCGGTTCTGAATGCCATGTATGAGATCGAGGAAGAGGAGCAGGACTAAAATCAGGACTGGATTTTCTCAGCCGAACGTAGTACAATAGAGCCAATCTGATTTACGAAGGAGGACTCTTTTCATGTCTCTTACTGTTGGAACCAAGGGCCGCGCTGAGGACGTGGTCAATGAGAGCAATACCGCCAAGACCGCCTGCTCCGGTGCGCTCGATGTGTTCGGCACCCCTTTCATGTGCGCCCTGATGGAGAAGGCCGCCTGGACCTCCATTGCCCCCTATCTGAATGAGGGTGAGGGCACTGTGGGCACCAAGCTGAACATCTCCCATGTCTCTGCCACCCCCGTGGGTATGAAGGTCTGGGCTGAGAGCGAGGTCACCCTGGTGGACGGCAAGCGCATCGAGCTGAAGGTGGCCGCCTATGACGAGAAGGGCCTGATCGGTGAGGGCACCCACGAGCGCTTCATCATCACCAACGACCGCTTCACGGCCAAGGCCGCTCGCAAGCTGGAGGGCTGATCCAGCCGCTCTGCGGTACTGAAATGGTGCGTCTATGCCCCACCGGCACCTGACCCAAACTTCAAGGCGGCTGACAAATTGAACATTTGTCAGCCGCCTTTCTTTTGAACTGCATTATCCCTGCACAATACGGAGGAGATTGCTATGCTGGACGTCCCTAAAATAAGATCAATCCTGGCCAACGCAGCGTTTCTCGACCTGGAGTTCCCCATATCAGGGAGTGAATGCCATACCCATCTTTTGCGCCCACCCCTGTCCATGGAGGAGCTGGATGCCTGGGAAAGTCTGATGCAGGTCTCCCTCCCTGCCGACTACCGCACCTATCTCACCAAACTGGGCAATGGCGGCGCCGGGCCCTCCTACGGACTGACCCCGTTCCACAGTCCAATGGAGGAAGCCCTGCAAAAGCCCACCGTGTTCAGTGACGATGCACAGCCGCAGTTTGATCAGCTGGCCCGCCAATGGTATGTGTATATGCACGAGGATGAGTATGAGCTGTATGAGGACTACTGCCGGAACACAGCAGAAAAAGACCGGCTGTCCTTCAACGACTGGGACAACCGGCGCTACGATTTCATTGACCGCACGGTCAAGCAATTTCTCTTTGAAAACGGTCAGCTTTTCATTGCCAACCAGGGCTGTTCCAATGATGTCTATCTCCTGCTGAACGGCTCCCATCGGGGCATGTGCAACTGCAATAGTACGGAATATGACTATTCCTACCCCTTTTGGTACCAGAAAGCGGACCACCACAGTGCCATCATATGGCCTCAATATCGGGACACCCTCGTGACCTTTGAGGATTACTTCATGCACTATGTGGACCAGGCGGAGCAGCTGTGTGCATCCATTCCATTTGAGAAAAAGCTCCGGTTCTATCGGGAGCGGATGCAGGTGCTGGAGTTTCAGGATGCCATTGAGGAGGAGGACTGGGATAGGGTGCTGTCCATGCTGATTGAGTTGGCACCTGCTGAGCTGCCCACCAAAATCCGGCGTTTCTACCGGTATCACCAGCGGATGCTGGAAACGCAGTTTCCAGAAAGACCGGAGGTCACCAATTTTTTCCGCGAGATGGACCGTACCTATCGATACCGCTGTTCTGAATCAAGCTATATTCAGGGTAACGCCGGATTTTCCACCATGTACCCGTATCCCTCCTTTGAGGACTTTATGCAAAGTATTTCACAGCTGGGATCAGAAATGAAAATACCGTGAGACTGGTAAAACAGTCTCACGGTATTTTTTCGTTGTCCCCTCAGTCCTTGCGCTTGCCCATATACTGAAGCAGATGGATGAACAGGCCGATAAAATCCATATACAGCTGGAGGGCGGCCATGACAGAAGCCTTGTCCAGCATATCCGGATAGCCCTGATAGTAATGGTAGTAATGGCGGATCATCTGCATATCGTATGCGGTATAGCCCATGAAAATAGCCACGCCCACCAGATTCATCAAGGGGTTCGCCACCCGCAGCACAGGAATAAAGACGGAGGCCAGTGTGATGATCAGGAGCGCAACCAGGCCGCCCAGCAGGATAGGCCGCAGGCTGGTCATGTCCTGCTTGGTCAGGTGGCCGAACAGGCCCATCACGCCGTAAAAGACCGCAGCCAGCAGGAATACAAAAATCAGGCTGCCCAGCTCAAACATATAGAGATAGACCGACAGGGTCAGTCCGTTCAATGCGGAATAGGCCAGAAAGCAGCCTCTGGCCGTGGACAGCGACATCGCTGTGATCCGGCTGCTCAGCACAGTCACCACCACGATTTGCAGCACCAGAATGATCAGGTTGCCGCCCACCGTGGTGGTCCATCTGGCAAAGCCGGTCATCCAGCACAGCAGGGCGATCCCGAAGCTGATCATCAGTCCCAGGAACATCCACAGATAGATGTTGGAGATATAGAGCCCCAGGGGATAGTCTGACTCTCTCTGCTGAAAATCCCGGTCGAACTCATACGGATTAAAACTCATACAAAAACCTCCTCTATTGAGAACCGCTGTCGGACCCGATCACCCAAGCTGGCTATGTGCCTCAGTCTCAGGCTGCCGACTTTTGGGGAGATTCGTCTCCTTACAGATATAAATGGGGCGTTTTTTGACCTCCAGATAAGTTTTGGCCAGATACTCGCCCAAAATTCCAATGCAGAACAGCTGAATGCCCCCAATCAGCAGGATCACGCAGATCAGCGAGGGCCAGCCCGCCACCGGATCGCCAAACATCAGGGTACGCACCACTACAAACACAATAAAAATGGCTGCCAGCAGACAAAACAGCACACCCATCACGGCGGACAGGGCCAGGGGCGCCTCAGAGAAGGCCACGATCCCCTCGAAGGAGTAGAGCAGCAGTTTCCAGAAGGACCACTTGGTCTCCCCGGCCGCCCGCTCCACGTTCTCGAACTCCAGCCATTTGGTCCGATAGCCCACCCAGCCGAACAGGCCCTTGGAGAATCGGTTGTACTCCCCCAGCTCCAGCAGGGAGTCCACAAACTGCCGGGTCATCAGCCGATAGTCCCGGGCTCCGTCCACGATCTCGGTTTTAGAGATGCGGTGCATCAGCTTATAAAAGCGCCGGGCAAAGAAGGAGCGGATGGGGGGCTCACCCTTCCGGGTGACTCGCCTGGTGGCCACGGAATCATAGCCCTCCTTCTCGATGGCTTGGACCATCCGGGGCAGCATGGCAGGCGGATCCTGGAGATCTGCGTCCATGATGGCCACGTAGTCCCCGGACGACTGGGACAGGCCGGCATACATGGCGGCCTCCTTCCCGAAGTTGCGGGAGAAGGAGATATATTTGACCCGCTGGTCCTTCTCCGCCAGCTCTTTCGCCAGCTCCAGGGTTCGATCTCTGGAGCCGTCGTCTACAAACAAAAACTCAAACTGATATTCGGACATCTCCCCGGCCACCCGGGTGATCTCCTGATAAAACAGCGGAAGCACCTCTTGCTCATTGTAGCAGGGTACAATCACAGTAATGAGCTTCACAAGATATCCTCCTTATATACAGAGTTCTTTCCCAAACAATCAAAATAATTCGGAGTCTCCCAAAATCAGAAAAGCGCGCGGGCAGGGTGTGAACCTCCGCTCCGCGCACTCACTGGTTTCACTGAACAGGAACCGGACGCTCCTTGTATTCTTTATCCTACCATCTTTTCGGGGCCATGACAACCGGTTTTGAAAAAATACACAGGCTGAGGTCTGGCAGATCAGAACATGCTGAACAGGTTCAGCTGGCTGGTATCCGGCAGATCTCCAAAGGCCCCGGCCTCCTTCAGTAGCTCGATGTGCGTCTTGGACACCTTGGGGCAGGCAGCCGCCACCTCCTCAATGGAGATGAACTCCTTGCCCTCCCGCTGCTCCGCCAGAGAGATGGCCGCTGTCTCGCCCAGACCAGCCACCGAGACAAAGGGCGGGATCAGGGCCTTATTTTCCTCGTCCACCTGGAAGAGAATGGCCTGAGATTTATAGATGTCCAGGTGCTGGAAGGTGAAGCCGCGGAGATAGAACTCATAGCAGACCTCCAGAGTGGTCAGCATATCCTGCTCCACGGCGGTGGCGTCCTTGTCCTTGGCAATGATCTGGCGCATCTTCTGCTGGCACACATCCATGCCGCGGCACATGAAAGCCTCGTCAAAGGCCTTGGCCCGGATGGAGAAGTAGGCCGCATAGAAGGCCAGCGGCCGATGGACCTTGAACCAGGCGATGCGGAAGGCCATCATCACATAGGCCACAGCGTGGGCCTTGGGGAACAGATAGGCGATCTTCTTACAGGACTCGATGTACCAGTCCGGCACACCGTGCTCCGTCATCTCCTCCTCCGCCCCGTCAGGCAGGCCGCGGCCCTTACGGACGGCCTCCATGATCTTGAACGACCGCTTGGGCTCCATCCCCTTGGAAATGAGGAAGAGCATAATATCGTCACGGCAGCCGATGGCCTCGTTGACCTTGGCGGTCCCCGAGGTGATCAGGTCCTTGGCGTTGCCCAGCCACACGTCGGTGCCGTGGGAGAAGCCGGACAGGCGGACCAGGGTATCAAACTGGTCGGGCTGGGTATCCTCCAGCATGCCGCGGACGAAGGTGGTGCCAAACTCCGGGATGGCCGTGCCGCCGGTCGGGCCCAGGATCTTGTCGTTTTCATAGCCCAGCACTTTTGAGGACTGGAAAATAGACATGGTATCCGGGTCGTCCAGGGGAATGTCCGTCCGGGCATTGACTCCGGTCAGATCCTCCAGCATACGGATCATGGTGGGGTCATCGTGTCCCAGCATGTCCAGCTTCAACAGGTTGGATTCCATGGAGTGGTATTCAAAATGGGTGGTGATGATATCGGTGTTGGGGTCGTCGGCCGGGTGCTGGACCGGGCAGAAATCATAAATTTCCTTGTCCTGAGGGATGACCACCATGCCGCCGGGGTGCTGGCCGGTGGTGCGCTTGACGCCGGTGCAGCCCAGGGCCAGGCGGTTCTCCTCCGCCTTGGACACCGTTTTTCCCCGCTCCTCCAGATATTTCAGGACATAGCCAAAAGCGGTTTTCTCCGCCACCGTACCGATAGTACCGGCCCGGAACACGTGGGTCTCGCCGAAGAGCTCGAAGGTGTACCGGTGGGCCTTGGCCTGGTACTCGCCCGAGAAGTTCAGGTCGATATCAGGGACCTTGTCGCCGCCGAAGCCCAGGAAGGTCTCGAAGGGGATGTTGAAGCCGTCCTTCACATAGGGGGTGCCGCAGACCGGGCAGTTCATGTCCGGCATATCCGCGCCGCAGCCATAGCCGTGGGCGGGTCCATATTCAAAGTCGGAGTGCTTGCACTTGGGGCAGCGGTAGTGGGCGGGCAGGGAGTTGACCTCTGTGATGCCGGACATGAATGCCACCAGAGAGGAGCCCACCGAGCCTCTGGAGCCCACCAGATAGCCGTGCTCCAGGGAGTTCTGAACCAGCTTCTGGGCGGACATGTAAATCACGTCGTATTTACAGCCGATGATGTCGCCCAGCTCCACGTTGATGCGGTCCACCACGATCTGGGGTGGCTCCTCGCCGTAGAGCTCGTGGGCCTTGCCCCAGACCAGCCGCTTCAGCTCGCCGTCGGAGTCCTCCAGCTTGGGGGCAAACAGGCCCTTGGGCAGGGGATTCAGGGACTCGCACCAGTCGGCGATCATGTTGGTGTTCTCCACCACCACCTGGTGGGCGGTCTCCTTGCCCAGGTAGGCAAACTCCTTGAGCATCTCGTCTGTGGTCTTGAAATAAATGGGCAGGGGCGAATCCGCGTCCTCAAAGCCCTTGGATGCCAGCAGGATGTGGCGGTAGGCCTCGTCCTCCGGGTCCAGGAAGTGGACGTCTCCGGTGGCGCACACCGGCTTGCCCATCTCCTTGCCCAGGGCCACAATGGTGCGGTTGAAGTCCCGCAGCTCCTCCTCCGACTGGACCAGGCCCTTGCGCAGCATGAACATGTTGTTGCACAGGGGCTGGATCTCCAGATAGTCATACCAGGAGGCGATACGCTTAAGCTCGTCCCAGTTTTTCCCCTTCACCACGGCCTGGAACAGCTCGCCCGCCTCGCAGGCGGAGCCCAGGATCAGGCCCTCCCGGTTCTCGTTGATGACGGACTTGGGCATGATGGGGTAGCGCTTGAAATGCTCCAGATGGGACAGGGAGATCAGCTTATAGAGGTTGCGCAGTCCCTCCTGGTTGCGGGCCAGCACGATCAGGTGGTGGGGGTGCCGCTTCGCTTTGCCCTTCTTGCGCAGCTGGGGCATGGCGGCATTGATGTCCCCCAGGTTGTGGATCCCCATGGCCTCTAGCTTCTCAAAGAGGGGCGGGAGCATATAGCCCACGGTAGCCGCGTCATCGCAGGCCCGGTGGTGGTTGAATTCCGGCAGATGCAGGTGTTCCGCCACAATATCCAGCTTATACTTCCCCAGCTCAGGCAGCAGGTTCTGGGCCAGGATCAGGGTATCCAGGGAGGGGCTGTCAAAGGGGATGCCGTACTTTTTACAGCCCACCGAGAGAAAGCCCATATCAAATTCGGCGTTGTGGGCGGCCAAGGGCCTGTCCCCCACAAAGTCCAAAAAGCTGCGCAGGGCCTCCTCCTGACTGGGGGCACCCACCAGCATCTCGTCTGTAATGCCGGTCAGGCGGATGATATCCGGGTTGAGGATCCGTCCGGGAGACACAAAGGTGTCAAAGGTGTCGATGATCTCCCCATTTTTCAGCACAGCCGCGCCGATCTCAATGATGACCTCTTTTCGCTTGTCCAGGCCGGTGGTCTCCAGGTCAAAGCAGACAATCTCCTCTGAGAAGTCCTGATCCACCTCCCCGTGGACCACCACCCGGTCGTCCACGTCGTTTATGAAATAGGCCTCCACACCGTAGAGAATTTTGATGTTCTTTGCGGAGTGCCAGGCGTCCGGGAAGGACTGGGCCACGCCGTGATCTGTGATGGCAATGGCCCGGTGGCCCCAGGCCTCGGCCCGTTTGACCACGTTCTTATCCGGGCCCAGCTTGGGTCCCACCGGCGTGAGGGCATCCATGGTGGACATGGTGGTGTGGAGATGGAGCTCCACCCGCTTCTCCGGGGCCTCGTCCATCTTCATTTTCTTCTCTGCCACCATGATGGCCACGGGCTCCAGCACCATGTCGCCGTAAAAACGGTCCATATTGAGCCGCCCCTGGACTTGCAGGTGCATCCCCTTCTTGACGGCGTCCACAATGGGCTTTCCGTCCTCGCCGGGGAAGAACTTGCTCACCCGGATGGAACCGGTGTAATCCGTGATATCAAAGGCCACCACCCAGGCGCCCCGCTTTTTCAGCTCCCGGTTATCCACACAGAATACGTCGCCCTCGATGACCACTGTGCCCATGTCCAGCTCCAGCTCGCCAATGGGCAGGGGGCCCCGCTTGATGGGGTGACCCATGATGCACTTGCCTGAGGACTTCTTATCCGCCTTGTGCGGAGCGGCGGGCTTGAAGTTTTTCAATGTCTCCGCCCGGATGGCCTCTGTGCGGGCAAAGGCGTCCATCTCAGGGGTGGGCTTCAGCTCAGGCATGGGCGCAGAAGACGCCGGCGTCTCTTTTGGTGCAGGAGCCTGGACAGGCTGCTCCTGCTTTTTCTCCGGCTCCGCAGGGACGCGGTCCAGCTTTACCGAGCGCAGCCCGTAGGCCCGCCCAACCGCCTCCTCCACCTGGAGGATCAGATTGGCCCCTGCACCCTCCGCCCCAATCAGCCGCACCTTGGCGCTGAGGGCTGTTTTGTCGATTTCAGCAGAGACGACCACCCACTTCTGGGTGGCCGCCGCCAGCTCCGGCCAGCGCCGCAGCATGGAAAACATCTGTAAGAATGGGAAATTTTGAGACATTCTACGTACGCTCCTTCGGAGTTGATGGGGTTAGAAAATTACAGCGTGTCGATCAGCTCGAACAGGGCGTCCACCAGCTGATCCTGAGGGAGTTTTTTGATGATCTGCCCCTTCTTGAACAGGAGCCCCTCCCCCACGCCGCCGGCGATGCCGCAGTCAGCCGCAGAGGCCTCGCCGGGGCCGTTGACCACACAGCCCATGACGGCCACGGTGATGGGCTTGTCCACCGCCTTCAGCCGCTCCTCCACCTCACCGGCCAGGGAGATCAGATCGATGCGGGTCCGGCCGCAGGTGGGACATGAGACCAGCTCCGCCCCCTCTCTCCGGATACCGGCCGCCTTCAGGATATCCCGGGCGGCGTAGACCTCCTCCACCGGGTCATCGGACAGGGAGACCCGCATGGTGTCGCCGATTCCCAGGGCCAGCAGGCCGCCGATTCCCACGGCAGATTTCAGGGTTCCCATACGCTTGGTGCCCGCCTCCGTCACTCCAATATGTAAAGGATAATTACTTACCTCACTCATCAGCTGATAGGCTTTCATGGTCCTGGGCACGTTGGAGGATTTCAGGGAGATGCAGATATCATCAAAGTCATACTTGTTCAGCAGGCGGATGTGCTGGAAGGCGGATTCCACCATTCCCTCAGGGGTCACACCGCCATATTTGGCCAGCAGAGCCTTGTCCATGGAGCCGCCGTTGACGCCGATCCGGATGGGGATGCCCCGCTGGCGGCAGGCGTCAGCCACCGCCTTGACCCGGGACTCGTCACCGATATTTCCGGGATTGATCCGGACCTTGTCCGCGCCGGCGGCAATGGACTCCAGAGCCAGCTTATAGTCGAAGTGGATATCCACCACCACAGGCAGAGGACTGTTCTCCTTGATCTTGGCCACAGCGTGGGCCGCAGCCATATCGGGGACAGCCACCCGGACGATGTCGCACCCGGCGGCAGCCAGGGCGCGGATCTGGGCCAGCGTGGCCTCCACATCGTCTGTGCGGGTATTGGTCATAGATTGAATGGATACCGGTGCGCCTCCGCCCACCGGTACCTTACCTACATGAATCTGTTTTGTCATGGTAACCAAACCTCTCTTTCAAAAAGGCTTCAGCGGCCCAGCAGCCGTCTCACATCGCCGAAGGTGACCAGCAGCATCAGCCCCAGCAGCAGCACCAGACCGGCCATGTGGACATAAGCTTCATACTTGGGATCGATCTTTTTGCGGAACAGTCCATACAGAATGCCGTTGATCAGCAGGAAGAAAATCCGACCTCCGTCCAGAGCGGGCAGGGGCAGCATGTTCATCACGGCCAGGTTGACCGCAATCAGGGCGGCAAAATAGGTGATATTATAGGCGGCTGCTGAGGTAGTGGGAGACTCGCTGCCCACTTCGGAGATCAGATTGACGATGCCGACGGGTCCCGCTACATCGTGCAGGCCGGCCGCTCCGCTCAGCAGATCCCCCAAGCTCATCCAGACCATCCGGATAAAATCAATGGTGCCGTACCAGCTGTACTTCAATATGTTCGGTACGGTGGCCGGGACCTCCACTGCGTTCAGGAGCAGGCCCCGCTGGTAGACGGTACGGCCGTCCTCCAGCTTCACCTCCTGCAAGGGCATATGGACGTCATTCAGCTCCACCAGCTCCCCATTGCGCTCTACGACCCAGTCCACGTCCTCGCCGGCGCGGCCCAGAAGCATGCCCAGATTGCCGTAGAAGTAGACCCGGTGTCCGTCCACAGAGTGGACCACATCACCGGCCTGAAGGCCGCAGTTCTCCAGACCAAAGCCGGGATTCATCTCCTGGATTGCAGGGCGCAGAAACACATTGTTCCGGGAGAACAGGATCAGCACCAGCACAAAACCAGTCAGCAGATTCATCGCAGAGCCGGCGGACAGAATGATGATCTTCTTCCACCAGGCTGTGTTGCCAAAGGCCCGGGGATCACTGGACTCCTCATCCTCCCCCTCCATAGCGCAGTAGCCGCCAACCGGCAGGGCACGTACACTGTAAAGCGTTTCACCTTTCTGCCTTTTCAGCAGCGCGGGCCCCATTCCAATGGAAAATTCATTGACTCGCACGCCGAACAGCTTGGCTGTGGCGAAGTGTCCCAGCTCATGCAGGGCGATGATAACACCAAACATTAGGATCGCAACGATAATGTAGATCATAGAACCTCCTGACAAAACACGATGAAAGAGTTACTCGGTCAGCGCCGCGCGGCGGGCCTCCCGGTCGGCCTGGAGCACATCCTCCAGGGTGGGCGACTGGATGGGTGCCACCTTCTCCATGGCCCGGGCCACCCGGCGCGGAATATCCATGAAGCCGATTTTTTCCTTGAGGAACAGCCCCACCGCCGCCTCGTTTGCACCGTTGAGAATAGCTCCGGCAGTACCGCCGATCCGGGCCGCATTCAGAGCCATGGGCAGACAGGGGAAGGACTCCAGATCAGGCTGTGCGAAGGTCAGCGGACCGCAGGTCAGCAGATCCAGAGGGTCAGCGGGTCCGGGAATGCGGCTGGGCCAGGTCAGGGCGTACTGGATGGGGATGCGCATGTCCGGGGAGCCCAGCTGGGCGATCACCGCATTATCACAGTATTCCACCAGGGAATGGACTATACTCTCCCGGTGAACAACAATGGAAATTTTCTCCGGGGGCATGTGGTACAGGTGCATGGCCTCAATAAACTCCAGGCCCTTATTCATCAGGGTGGCGGAGTCCACTGTAATTTTGGCGCCCATGGACCAGTTGGGGTGCTTCAGGGCCTTCTCCAGGGTCACGCCCTCCAGGTCCTCCCGCTTCCAGCCGAAGAAGGGACCGCCGGAGGCCGTGAGGATCAGGCGCTTCACCTCTCCCCTGTCCCGGCAGCCCTGCATGCTCTGGAACAGAGCCGAGTGCTCCGAGTCTACGGGGACGATCTCCGCCCCATACTCCTGGGCGGCAGCCATAACCAGCTCACCGGCACAGACCAGGGTCTCCTTGTTGGCCAGGGCAATCCGTTTGCCTTCCCGGATGGCGGCCAGAGTGGGCTTCAGGCCCACCATGCCGACCACAGCGGTGATCACAGTATCGGCGCTGGGGAGGGTGGCCGCCTCGATCAGGCCCTCCATCCCCCCTGCCACTCGGATCTGGGTGTCAGCCAGCCGGACCCGAAGGTCGGCGGCCGCCTGTTCATCCATCATGGCCACCAGCTCTGGGTTGAACTGTCTGGCCTGCCGCTCCACCAGCTCCACGCTGGAATTGGCCGTCAGGGCGGCCACCTGCATGCCACAGGCGGCGATCACGTCAAGTGACTGCCGCCCAATGGACCCGGTCGATCCTAAAATTGAAATACGACTGCTCATATCAGTACTCCTTTGTCGTATCAAATGTACAGTTGGACGTTTCTCAGAACGCGGGCAGCAGCACCACCAGCAGCCAGAGGGTGGGTGCCGCAAAGGTCATACTGTCGAAGCGGTCCAGCATTCCGCCGTGGCCGGGCAGCAGATTTCCATAATCCTTCACCCCGTAGAGGCGCTTGATCAGGGAGAAGGACAGATCGCCCAGCTCTGTGACCGCGCTGCCGATCAGGCCGTAGATGGCCATCAGGACCATGGAGGCGTTCACATCGGCAAACTGCCGCAGGATCACGGCGTAGAGCAGCATGAACAGTCCACCGGACAGAATGCCGCCGATGAAGCCCTCCAGAGACTTGTTGGGGCTGACCTTGAGAATGCCCTTGTGCTTTCCGAAGAACACACCGGCAAAATAGGCCCCGGTGTCCGTCAGAAAAGCGCTGATGACGGGCAGCAGAACCAGGTATTGGCCGTTGGGCATCAGCTTCAGCCGGATCAGCGAGGACAGCAGCATGGGGATGACCACACCGCCGAAGAAGCAGACCATAATGTGTTCCAGGGCAATGGGGCTCTCGCTGTCGTAGCGGCGGATGGAGAAAAAGAACAGGCCGCAGGTCAGAACCACGGTGCACAGCACCAGCCATACCACGGGGGTGTGCTCCGTCAGTCCCATTCCGCTGGCATAGCAGCTCAGGGGGATCAGGACAGCGGACAGAGCGGTAAGTACGAACATCCCATTGTGGTGCGGGACCTTCACCGCCCGGAGCAGCTCAAAGGAGCCCAGCCCGCAGATGAACATGACCAGACCGGTCAGCCAGATCGGGGGCAGGAAAAACAGGATCACAAAGACAACGGGGGTGAAAATGAGGGCAACCAGAATCCGTTTCAGCATGGTCACACACCTCCAAATCGGCGGGAACGGCTCTGATAGGCCGCGATCGCCCGGTGCAGCTCCTGCTTGCTGAAGTCAGGCCACAGCACATCTGTGAAATAAAATTCTGCATAGGCGGACTGCCACAGCAGGAAATTGGACAGTCTCAGCTCTCCGCTGGGCCGAATGACCAGGTCGGGGTCCGGAATCCCGGCGGAGAAGAGATAATCTCCGAACCGGTCCGGCTCCAGGGACTGGGGGTTGCACTTCCCATCCACACAGTCCTGGGCAAAGGCCCGGGCTGCGCGGATCAGCTCGTCCCGGCCGCCGTAGTTCAGGCAGATATTCACCTGACAGCCGTCATAGCCCTTGGAGATCTCCCGGGTACGCTCACACAATTCCCGCAGCTCCGGCGTCAGTGGGGACAGGTCTCCGAAAAATTCCATTTTGACCTTGTCCCGCTCCATTTTGCCAATGGCCTCCAACAGGTACTTCTTCAAAAGTCCCATAATGGCCCCCACTTCCTCGGCGGGGCGTTTCCAGTTCTCCGTAGAGAAGGCATAGACCGTCAGATAGTCCAGCCCAATCTCCTTGCAGTAGGTGGCAATGGTGCGGAAGGTCTCTGCGCCTGCGGCGTGTCCCGCTGTGCGGGGCAGTCCCCGCTTTTTGGCCCAGCGGCCGTTTCCGTCCATGATGATGGCGATGTGCCGGGGCAGGTTCGCCATGTCCACCTGCGGTTCTTTTCCCGCATTCGTCCTAAATATCGGCATACAAAACTTCCTTTGCACAAAGAATGCAGAATGCGCGGACAGCAGACTTCCCCGCCATCCCGCATTCTGCATTGTGGTAGTTGTACGGTTAGACCGCCATCAGCTCCTGCTCCTTCTTGACAGTGAGGTCGTCCACCTCTTTGCAGTGCTTGTCAGTCATATCCTGGAGCTCCTTCTCCAGCTGCTTCTGATCGTCCTCGGTGAGCTCAGAGCGCTTGGTCATCTTCTTGAAATCTTCCATGGCGTCACGGCGGATATTGCGCATGGCGACCTTGCCCTCCTCGCCATACTTCTTGACCTGCTTGGTCAGGTCGCGGCGGCGCTCCTCAGTCAACTGAGGGAAGGACAGACGGATCAGCTTGCCGTCGTTCTGGGGGTTGATGCCCAGATCGGAGGTCTGGATAGCCTTCTCGATGGCTTTCAGCAGAGAGCCGTCCCAAGGCTGAATGGTCAGAGTACGGGGGTCGGGAGAGGAGATGGCGGCCACCTGGTTCAGGGGCGTGGGAGTGCCGTAGTACTCCACGTTGATCCGGTCCAGTACGCTGGCGTTGGCTCGTCCGGCGCGGACAGAGGCAAAGTTGGCCTTCACGACCTCGACCGTCTTGTGCATCTTCTCGTCATATTCTTTCAACTCAGGGCTCATCTTACATTCATCCTTTCTGTTATGTTATCCCTCGACAACCGTGCCGATCTTCTCGCCCATCACAGCGCGCAGGATATTCTTCGGGTCCTTCAGCGCAAAGAGCAGGACCGGGATCTTGTTGTCCATAGAGAGGGAGGTAGCCGTGGAATCCATGACCTGCAGGTGCTGGGCCAGCACGTCGTCATAGGAGATGGTATCGTACTTCACAGCGTTGGGGTCCTTCTTGGGATCGGCGGAGTAGACGCCGTCGATGTTCTTCGCCAGCAGGATCACATCCGCGTCGATCTCAGCGGCGCGGAGCACAGCGGCAGTATCCGTGGAGAAGAAGGGGTTGCCGGTGCCACAGCCGAAAATGACCACACGGCCCTTTTCCAGGTGACGGATGGCCTTGGAGCGGATATAGGGCTCGGCAAAGGCGCGCATTTCGATGGCGGTCTGCACACGGACCTCCGCTCCCTTCTGCTCCAGAACGTCGGCCACAGCCAGAGCATTGATCGCGGTGGCCAGCATGCCCATGTGATCGGCACGGACCCGCTCCATCTGGTCGCCGCCGTCCTTCAGACCGCGCCAGAAGTTGCCGCCGCCAACCACTACGCCCACCTGGACACCCAGATCAACGCACTGCTTCACCACATCGCACACCTTTTCGATCACTTCAAAATCAAGGCCGCGGGATGCTTCGCCCGCCAGAGCCTCGCCGCTGATCTTCAAAAGGACTCTCTTATACTTAGGTTGTTCCATGGGAAAACGCTCCTTACTTTTTTATTCCGATTTACTTGTCCTCTATTCTAATATAATTCTTCCATTTTGCATAGAGGGAAATCAAAAGTTTTTTAATCCTTCACAATTCCCCTGCTTCCGTCCCCAGGAACCACTGTTTTTCTTCCCTCATACAGTGGATAAGAGGAACCTTCCGTGACGGAGTTTCTCCAAACCATATCGGCGGAGTGTGCAGCTCCGCCGGGAAAGGACTTTGATCTTGATACACGCTCTCTTGTGGGCCGCTTTAGGCACCGGATTTACATTCATCATGACCGCCCTTGGGGCATCGGTGGTCTTTTTTGTCAGAAGCCAGGAAAGTGTCTCTCTGCGCCGGCTGATGCTGGGCTTTGCCGCCGGGGTCATGCTGGCAGCCAGCATGTGGTCTCTGCTGATCCCGGCCATTGAGCAGGCGGAGGCCTTCCCGATCCCCAACTGGCTTCCGGCGGCGGTCGGTTCTCTGCTGGGCATTTTATTTCTGATTGGCATGGACGCCCTCTTCCCCATTCTGACCAGGCAGGCTGCCGCCCCCGGCGGACTGCGCGGTTCCGGCCGGCGGTCCATCCTGTTTGCCCTGGCCGTCACCCTCCACAACATCCCGGAGGGCATGGCCGTGGGGCTCTCCATTGCGCTGGCGGCCAGCGGAGACGGCTCTGAGCTCCCTGCCGCCATGGCCCTGGCCATCAGCGTGGGTATTCAGAACTTTCCCGAGGGGACAGCCATTGCACTCCCCCTTCGCCGCAGCGGCATGGGCCGGGTCCCCGCCTTTCTGATTGGTGCAGCGTCCGGTGTGGTGGAGCCGATCTTCGGCCTTCTGGCCGTCCTGGTTGCAGGGCAGATGGCCCCGCTGATGCCATGGCTCCTCTCCTTTGCCGCTGGAGCCATGCTCTACGTGGTGGTGGAGGAACTGATCCCGGAGGCCAATCTGCGCCACAATCATCAGACCCACAGCGGAACGCTGGGTGTGATGGCAGGTTTTCTGCTCATTATGATCCTCGATCTGGCCCTGCAATAAAAAATCCGGACCACAGGTCCGGATCCAGCAAAACATCTATAATTGTCTTTTTCTCTGCGAATTCTGCACAGCTCCGCAGCATGCCCTTACAGCTCGCTTTTGATCTGCTTCAGGGCGTTTTTTTCCAGCCGAGACACCTGGGCCTGGGAAATGCCGATTTCCCTGGAAACCTCCATCTGGGTCTTGCCCTGGAAGAAACGCAGGGCGAGTATGTGTCTCTCCCGGTCATTGAGACGGGCGATGGCCTCCTTCAATGCAATATGCTCCAGCCAGCTCTCATCGGTGTTCCGCTTGTCCCGGACCTGATCCTCCACACACACTGTGTCTCCGCTGTCTGAGTAGAGAGGCTCGTAGAGGGAAACCGGGTCCACGATGGCCTCCATGGCAAAGACCACCTCCTCCCGCTTAATATCCAGAAGCTTGGAGATCTCATCCAAAGAGGGTTCCCGCTGATGCTCTGCGATGAAGGCCTCCTTGGCCTGGAGGACGCGATAGGCGGTATCCCGCATGGCCCTGGAGACACGCATGGCACTGTTGTCCCGGAGATAGCGGCGGATCTCTCCCACGATCATGGGCACGCCGTAGGTGGAGAAACGCACGTCCAGGTCCGTATTGAAGTTGTCAATGGCCTTGATCAGGCCGATACATCCAACCTGGAACAGGTCATCCGCATTCTCTCCCCGATTGGCAAAGCGCTGGATCACGGACAGCACCAGACGCAGATTTCCCGCAATCAGCTCCTCTCTGGCCGCCTGATCTCCCGCCTTGACCCGAAGCAAAAGCTCCCGCGTCTCGTCGTTTTTCAGGACCTTAAGCTTTGCGGTGTTGACTCCGCACAGCTCCACTTTGTTCTGCATGGAAAAAATCCTCCCGCCCTGTGATACTGTAAGTTCAGTATCTCCGGGGCGGGAGGATAACATACTCCCTTTCGCGGGGGAAATATTTTAGTGTTCGACGCGGTTCGATTGCTTTTCAAAAAGCCGTGGGACAGCCGCCCTTACAGCGTGTCCTCCTGGTCCCGATCCAGCTCCTCCAGATCAAAGGGCGGTGCGTCCTCCTGGGGTGCAAACTGCCCAACAGGGGGCTGGACAGGCTCCTGAGGTGCGGAGTGGCCGCCGGGGGCGGTCATGCTGTTTCGATACTGCATCTCCTGCCACTGTTCCTTTGTAATCAGGAGCTGACGGGGCTTGGAGCCCTCGAAGGGGCCGACGATGCCCTTCTCCTCCAGCTGATCCACCAGCCGGGCCGCACGGGCATAGCCCAGCTTCAGGCGGCGCTGGAGCATGGACACGGAGGCCTGTCCGGTCTCCAGGACCACTTCCGTGGCGGCGTCGATCAGTTCATCATATTCGCTGCTGACCTCGTCAGGCGCCGAGCCGCCCACGCCCTTGGCTCCCTTGTCCTTCTCAGCCACATGCTGCTCGATCTCCTGCATGACCTCGTCGGAATACTGGGCGCTGCCGCTGTTCTGCTTGACGAAGCCGACCACATCGGCCACCTCGGCATCGGAAATGAAGCAGCCCTGCACGCGGGTGGGCTTTCCACTGCCCAGAGGGGCGAAGAGCATATCGCCCCGGCCGACCAGCTTTTCAGCGCCCTGGGTGTCCAGGATGATGCGGGACTCCATGGCGGAGGCCACGGCGAAGGCAATACGGCTTGGGATGTTGGCCTTCATCAGACCGGTGATCACGTCGGCGGAGGGCCGCTGGGTCGCGATGACCAGGTGCATACCGGCGGCACGGCCCATCTGGGCCACACGGCAGATGGACTCCTCCACCTCCTTGGCGGCCACCAGCATCAAATCGGCCAGCTCATCGATGACCACCACAATGAAGGGCATCTTTTCCATGCCCTCGGTCTTGGCGGCCAGGGCGTTGTACTCCTCCAGCTTGCGCACACCCACCTCAGAGAAGGTGCGGTAGCGCTTCATCATCTCGGTGACCGCCCACTGAAGCGCGCCTGCGGCCTTCTTGGGGTCGGTGACCACAGGGATGAGCAGATGGGGGATTCCATTATAAATACCAAGCTCAACCATTTTGGGGTCTACCATGATCAGGCGCACCTCCTCCGGGGTGGCCTTATAGAGCAGGGAGATGATCAGCGAGTTGGTACATACCGACTTACCGGAGCCGGTGGTACCGGCGATCAGCAGGTGGGGCAGCTTGTTGATGTCGCCCACGATGCACTCACCGCTGATATCCTTGCCCACAGCAAAGGAGACCTTGGATCTGCTGTTGGTAAACTGGTTGGAGGCAATGACCGAGTGAATGCTGACGGGCGAGACCACCTTGTTGGGCACCTCAATGCCCACCACGGAGATCTTGTCCGGAATGGGGGCGATACGCACGCCGGTGGCGCCCAGCGCCAGTGCAATATCGTCCGACAGATTGGTCAGCTTGTTCAGACGGACGCCCTGATCCAGCTCCAGCTCATAGCGGGTGACCGAGGGGCCGCGGACCACGTTGATGATGTTGGCCTCGATGCCGAAGGAGTGGATGGTGTCGTTGAGCCGCTGGCGGTTGGCCTCCAGCTCACTGAGGGCTTCGCCGCCAATGCCGCCGCTGCTCTCCGTCAGCAGAGAGACAGGCGGATAGCGGTAGGGAATCTCCTGCGGCGCCAGATTTGACTGGATATCCTGGGCCACCTCTGCGGCCGCCTGCTGGGTCTCCTCCCGGTTCAGCTGGGGAGCTGCGGATTCATGTACGATCTCAGGCATGGCCACAGGGGGCTCCTCCGGATCCGCAGGTACGGGCGCAAATACAGGCGGCTCAGGCTCCTCCACCACGTCAGGCACAGGCGGAACCGGGGAAAAATCCCGGACTGGCGCTGCTGGCTCCGGAACCACCTCCGGCTGCGGAGCGGGCGCGGCACAGGGCTCCGGGACCACCTCACAAACAGGCTCCGGCGCAGGCTCTGGCTGTACCATCGGCTCCTCTGCGGCGGGAACCACCTCGGGCTCCGCCTGATGGTTCCCCCGCTTCAGCAGCTGATCGGGAGCGGGGAAACGGGGCTTCCGATTGAAGAAGCCGCCTTTCTTTTTCTCCACAGGCGGGGGTGGGGGCGTCTGCCCCACCAGAGGACCGTCCTCCACCGGGATGTCGATGGCGGCGGGAGGCGTGTGGAGCTGGGCGGCCCCGCGGTCGGTGGGCTCCTGTACCGGCTCCGCCTTGGGCTCCCGCTTGGGGCGCTGGCGGACAGGCTCTTCCTCATACTCGTAGACAGGGCGGTTGAACACCCAGTCGGCAACGTCTACCACGGACAGATTAAAGGCAGCCAGTCCCATCAGGATAAAGGCCATGGTATAGAGGATGGTAGAGCCCAATTTACTGAATACCTGGACGCCCGCCTGGGCCAGCAGACCGCCGACAATACCGGCGGAGTGCATTGCCATTCCGCTGCCCTGCAATGTTTTCACAATGGAGGCGTCCCAGGGCAGCGGCTCACACAGCAGGCCGTGGACTACGCAGGAAAACATCAGCGGGAGAATCAGTGTAAAGGTTACACGCATTACAACAGGACGTCCGCGATGAAAGGCCAGAATGCCGGAAGCCAGCAGCAGCGCGGGCGGCAGCAGCCAGAATCCGTACCCCATCACGCTCTTGGCCAGGTCGCAGAAGAAGTCGATAAAGAGGGCCTCCACATGAAAGCATCCCAATAGGGAGAAGATGGCCAGCATGAGACAGACCGCAGCTCCCACCTCCCGGCGGATAGGACGGCGCTTCGGGGCGGTCTGCGCCCGGCTGCGGCTGCCGCTCCCGCTGGAGGTCCGTTTTCCCGATGTGGCCTGCCGTTTCCCGCTGGACGAGCTGCGGGTGGTGGTTTTTTTCTTCTGTGTGGTTGCCATAATTATGATCTTCCCTTCCGGAGTATCGCCGGGGTACGGCCCCGGCTGTCATATCAATCTCAAACATCAGTTCATTTTATACTACCATATTCAATTCAAAATTACCACCCCTTCCTTTCTCTCTTCTCCCCCCTTCTTCCGAATTTTCTTGGCGTGGGGCGACAGTTTATGCTATAATAGCCCTTAGCGTTTTGGAAAATGCCTGTTTTATGATAAAAGAAAGGAATCAGATCCCAATGAAACGAATATTCTCTCTTCTGCTTGGTCTATGTCTTGTGCTCTCTTTGAGTGCCTGCTCCGGTCCAGCCCAGAAGAGCCCCTCCGCGTCCTCCGCCTCTCAAAGCGAGGGACAGTTCCCAATCACCTTTACGGACAGCCTGGGCAACCAGGTCACCCTGGAATCCCGCCCCCTGCGCGTGGTCTCCCTCATGGGCAGCTACGCGGAATCCTGGGTGCTGTCCGGCGGCCAGGACACGCTGGTCGGCGTCACCCAGGATGCGGTCAAAGAGCGCCACATGGAGCTGGAGCAGGAAGTGACCGACCTGGGCTCCGCCCACGAGCCTGATCTGGAGGCCATGTACGCCCTTAATCCCGATTTTGTCATCCTGACCGCCGACCTGAAGGGACAGCGGGCCCTTCAGGAGACCCTGGCTTCTGCCAACATTCCGGCGGCCTGGTTCAAGGTGGAGGCATTCGAGGATTATCTGTCCATGGTGAAGCTGTTTACCGATATCAACGGCCGCTCCGACCTCTATCAGGAGAACGGTCTGGCCATTCAGGCACAAATCGATGCGGTGCTGGAGTCCGCTCCCAAGGACATCCACCCCACCGTCCTGCTGCTGCGCGCCTCCTCCTCTGGGGTCAACGTGAAGAACAGCGACAACATTGCCGGCACCATTCTGCACGACCTGGGCTGTGAGAATATCGCGGACAGCGACTCCGGTCTGCTGGAGGAGCTTCAGATGGAGTCCATCCTGGCCGCCGACCCGGACTACATCTTCGTCACCACTATGGGCTCCGACCAGGAGAAGGCCAAGGCCAGTCTCCAGGCCCTCTTTGACAGTGATCCCGCCTGGCAGTCCCTCACCGCTATGAAGGAAAAGAAGGTCTTTGTGCTGGAGAAGGAGCTGTTCCACTACAAGCCCAACATCAGATGGGGAGAGAGCTATGAAGTCCTTGCCAACATCCTTTACCCCCAGGCGTAAGCGCCTGACCATTCTGGCGCTGGCCCTGACCAGCCTGGCCGCCGCACTGTGCAGCCTGTGCTTTGGGTCCGCCCCCCTGTCCCTGCCCCAGGTGATCGAGGTCTTTTCCGGAGGCGGCTCCAACAGCGCCCGCAACATCGTCCTGTATGCCAGACTTCCCCGAACCTTTGCCGCCCTTCTGTGCGGCAGCTCCCTGGCTGTGGGCGGCGTCATCATCCAGAGCGTGATGGGCAACCCGCTGGCCGGCCCCAACATCATCGGCGTCAACGCCGGTGCGGGCCTTGGGGCCATTCTGGCCCTGGTGCTGCTGCCAAACTCCGTGACTGCCGGTCCCACCGCCGCCTTTCTGGGCGCCATGGCCGCCTGCACTCTGGTTTACCAGCTGGCACGGCGTACCGGCGCCAGCCGCATCACTTTGGTACTGGCCGGCGTGGCCATCAGCAGTATGCTCTCCGCCATCATTGACGCCCTCTCCATTCTCTTTCCCGACGCCGCCCTGAGTGCCAAGACCTTCCTGGTGGGCAGTCTCAGCGGTGTGTCCATGAAAATGCTGATGTTCCCCTGTCTGCTCACCGTCCTGGCCGTGGCCGGGACCTTTGCCCTCAGCTATGAGCTGGACCTGCTGGCGCTGGGGGATGAGGTGGCCCAGTCCCTGGGTCTGTCTGCCAAGGCCACCCGAAATACTCTGCTGATCCTGGCCGCCGTGCTGTGCGGCAGTGCGGTCAGCTTCGCCGGTCTGGTGGGGTTTGTAGGACTGATGGTCCCCCACGCCGCCCGTTTTTTGGTGGGCGGGGAGCACAAATACCTTCTGGGGGCCTCCGTCTTTTTGGGTGCGGCACTGGTGTCTGTCTGTGACCTGCTGGCCCGCCTGCTCTTTGCCCCCTTCCAGCTCCCGGTGGGCATTCTGCTCGCCATGCTGGGCGGGCCCTTCTTCCTGTATCTGATCTTTCACCAGAGAGGAGGGCGGAAACCGTGATCCAACTGTCTCATATCACCGCCGGATACGGCGGCGAACCCGTCCTCCGGGATCTCTCCATCTCCTTCCAACCGGGTCAGGTGACTGTCCTGGTTGGGCCGAATGGCTGCGGAAAATCCACTCTGCTGCGCGTGGGTGCCCGACTCATGGAGCCCCAGGAGGGCGAGATCCTGCTGGACGGGAACAGCGTCCGAGCCATGTCCCACAAGGAGTTTGCCCGCCATGTGGCCCTCCTGCCCCAGAGCCGTCCCACCCCTGAGATCACGGTGGGGGCGCTGGTCCTGCACGGCCGGTTCCCCTATCTGAGCTATCCCCGCCGGTATGGCGTAAAGGACCGGGAGGCCGCCCGCCGGGCCATGGAGCTGGTGGGCGTGGCCGACCTGGACCAGGTCCCCCTCTCCCGGCTGTCCGGCGGACAGCGGCAGAAGGTCTATCTGGCCATGGCGGTGGCGCAGGACACCCCGGTACTCCTGCTGGACGAGCCCACCACCTATCTGGACATCTCCCATCAGCTGGAGCTTGGCCACATGGCTCAGCTGCTGGCCCACCAGGGCAAGACAGTGGTCATGGTCCTCCACGACCTGAATCTGGCCCTGAGCTGCGCAGATCAGGTGGCGGTCATGCTGGATGGACAGCTCCAGCAGACGGGGACCCCGGAGGAGATCTTCTCCAGCGGCGTTCTGGAGCGCTGCTTCCAGGTCCGTGTCCACCGGGCCGCCATTGAGACGGGCGAGATCCAGTATCTCTTTACCCGCCAGACATCTGCCCCATTAAAATAAAGGGATCGTATCAAATGGATACACCCCATAAGGAAGTTTTTTGAAAGATACGGTACAGTCCTGTTTTGGGTTGTACCGTATCTTTTTTATATGATGAAACGCCAATCCTTCGGATTTTCTTCATCATTGCATGCATTATTTTAGCAAGCAGATTCTTTGGCTGTCTCATCTGTCCAAGGGTGTATTTTTAGGGATAATACCCAAGCTCTCTGCAAAATAGAAACAGCAGGTACCGAAAACTTCCCGATACCTGCATATCTTATCATAAGTTTTCTTACAAAGGTTTTAGGAGGACACTCCGAACGATTGCACTGTTTTACAGCTTTTGGGAGCATAAAAGGTATGCTCACTAAGCAGATACAGACGCTTTCTCCCTAAAAAAACCTTCTCCGCTTTCTTTGTTCCCAACTTCCGGATTTACTGCACTTATGAAGGCGTATTATGACTTCCTAAGTGTTAAGAAATCGGATTAAACTGACCAGTTTCTATAAAACTAATGTATCGCGGGAGACACCAATCATTTCAGCTAATGAGTTTTGAGATATTTTCAATTCTGTTCTCCGTTCTTTGATCCGATTCCTCAGAATTAATTTGTCATCCATATTTAGTGCCCCATGAAAAAACGAATCGTGGCTATCATTGCGATAACCAGTGTAATTACCGCTATCATGAGATTAGATTTTTCTTTTGTTTTCACATAGCGATACATAAAATTGGCGAACGCTGAGGCACAGCATATGACAGCTAAGTCCATCGTGGGATAGCCTTGTTCGGCTCGAATCATTGCAAATATTGCAGCGGATAATATCATTGCTATATAGCTGAATTTTATCGCATCACTCAGGACTTTCTTCTCCATTTCATCCCCGTTTTTATTTTCTGTTCTACTTTTAGCTAAGATTTCTTCCTTTGTCATCATATTAC
>JAHHSD010000024.1 GCA_020025425.1 Oscillospiraceae bacterium | reverse complement strand
GAGCTAACAAATTTTTACTGTGCGGGGTGTCCAACTTGCACTTGCAATTTGCGACTATTTTAAAACCCTTAACACTGTTAATCCAGCAGACCAAATTACACATACGAGCGAGACAGGACGGTGCAATGACGGCACTGTCTGTCCCCCCTCCTTATGGTGCAAAGAGAAATTCTGTATGCTGCCCATGCCGTGTCTGTCTGTGTTTCATAACATGAAAGCACTCCAAGACTCCACGTTCCCGCCCCTTCCGTTCAGGAACAGCGGATCGACTGCGCAGCTGCCATCCGTAATTTCCTTACTATTATAAAAACGGACACCCATGATTGGGTGTCCGTTTTTATCGTTAAAAATTGATTGCGAAAAACCCGATTACTTCAGGAACTTGCCCAGCTGCACGCCGCCCAGATCCTCTCGGGGGGCGTTGACGAACAGATCCTCATAGGTGGGAACACCACTGTAAATAACGGGCTTATCAGGGTGAGCATTGTTGTAGGAGGTGCTGTACTCATAGACACCCTGCAGGTGACGGCCGACACGCTCCTCGATGGGGTGGCCGATCTCGTCCCAGGGCACATACAGCATCCCCAGCTCCTTGCTGATGTTGTAGCAGATATCCTGGCCGCCGATCACCTGTCTCACGCTGGTGGCGCCGCGCAGACGGCCCTGAGAGGCGTTGGCGGTCTCCATCAGGAGGGCATAGGTATCGGTGTGATCGCCCAGCTCTCGGTGAGTCAGGCCATGGAAGTTGGTGGGGGACTGCTCCAGGTTCATGTCGATGCCGCTCAGCATCAGGTTGATGCAGCCCTCAGCAGCGATATCCATCGCTCTCTGGTGGGCAACAGTGGCATTGATGACGGGATACTCGGGAGAGGCCTCGTGGAGGTCGAAGCTGAGGTCGATGTTCTCAGTACGGATCAGAGTGGCGATGCCGTAAGCCATCTTCTCAGTCAGGTTGCCGTCCTCACGTCCGGGATAGCTGCGGTTGATGTTGCGGGTCTCAGAGCCGGACAGCTTCTGGCCGGAGGGGTAATGCACGTACACGTCAGGATCGGGCCACTGGTCAACAGGGTTGGTGGCACGGGAGCCGAACCGGAACTGACGCTCGCCGTTGGCGGTGGGGATGGTGAAATACTGCAGGTTGCCCTCACCAGGATCGTTGTGGGTGAAGGCACTGTGGTTGGTGCAGGGGACCACATAGATGGTGCCCTGCTCCACCTTCAGATTCTCGATGAAGGTAGTGGCAGCAACGTTGCTGGCAGGCTCATTGGGGTGAGTACCGCCCAAAACCAGCATCTTTCCGCCTTCCTTGCTGCCGCGGAAAATATAGACGGGGGTATCACCATTGGTGCCCTTGAGGCCGTCAAACCAGTCGGACAGCTGCTTAATCTCAACCACGGAGGGATCTACCTTAGGCATGGGGATCTCCCGGGCCGCAATGAAGTTCATTCCGCTGTAAATCATGACCGCAACAGAGACAGCCAGGCAGATGGCAGCGGATATATAATTTTTCTTAGTCATTTTGCACCCTCCTTATTTGATCATCAGAACACGCAGGACCAGAGGGATCAGCACCAGGGCGCAGTTCATCTGCATGGTAAGCTTCTTTTCCGTAAACAGGTTCCAGCCGACCAGAAGGATCACGAGTGCGACAATCAGGCGATAAATAAGTGTTAACATTCGTTATTCGCTCCTTCCATTAAGTAAAGATGATGAAGGGCTTGAGCTGGTTGGCGAAGATAATGAACAGAATTGCCCAAACAATGATGATCAGGCAGGCCAGCAGGCAGCGCTTCAGCACGGGGGTGTACTTCTCCAGACCAACGACCTGAGCGGCGAAGATACCGGCCAGAGCGGTGGGGGGCATCATATCGCCCAGAGAAGCGATCAGGGACAGAGCGGCCGCAACGATAATCTCGTTCTTGGCCAGGAAGGACAGCAGGAAGGGTACGCCCAGCACGCTGGCGGAGCCGAAGGAAGACACGGCGCCGAACAGAGGCATGGAGATGGCCATAGCCACATAGCGGGCCCAGTCAGGCAGGCTCAGGCAGCTAGTGACGATCAGACCGCGGACGCCGGTCAGGGTCATGATCTGGATGAACATGCCGACGCCCATCAGGATGCCCATAACAGGCAGCACGCTCTCGATGGAGTCCTTGGCGACCTTGGCCAGGTTGAACTTAAAGCCGGTGAAGCAGCCAACCAGGGCGGAAATCAGGAACACCAGGGGCATGCCCAGGTCGGGCACGGCGGGGACGGCCTTGTTCATCAACATCAGCACGATAGCGACAATCAGGGGGATGTAAACCTTCACGCCGAACTTCTCGCGGGACTCGGTGTTCAGCTTGGCCTTGACGTCCAGATAGTTCATGTTCTTGACGTACTTATAGCCAAACATCAGCACAAATGCGAAAGCCAGGGGGAAGGTCAGCAGGACCAGGGGCAGGCCGAATCCGCTGTAAGGGATGTCGATGCCGGCGCCGATGATCATGGCGGGGATGTTGGTGGGAGGGGCGATCATGCCCAGCAGGCCGCCCATGGCCAGGATGCAGGCGGTCTCCAGTGTGGGGACGCCCATCATCATCAGCACGGGAGCCATGATGGAGCCGGCGGACAGAACGGAAGCGGTAGAGGAGCCGGTAATCATACCGGGGAACATGATGATGAGCATGATCATGCACAGCATCAGGGCGGGCACCTTGTGGAGCCGCTCAATGATGACGGATGCGATTGCATCCAGTGCACCGGACTCCTGGATGACCTTCATAAAGATCATGGCCGTCGCAATGACCAGGATGGTGTCGACGTACGAGAACATACCCTCAACCAGGTGGCGCAGGGCAAACGTGTGAGTTCCTACCAGGGCACCCACGATCGCGGCGAGCACCATGGAGATGCTGACAGGCAGTTTGCAGAGGAAACAACCCAGCAAAAACACGGCGATCATTGCGATGAAGGTGATCAATTCATTAGACATTCGGATACCTCCATGTTTTTCGTTGTAAACGGATCAGTCAGGATCCGTCTGTATTTTTTGTTTACTTGAAGGCGGCGGGCAGAACGGTGGTCACATCGCTGATGCTGTCGATCTTATCCACAGGGATATTGTTCTTAGCGCAGATGCCGGCCATCAGACCGTCCTCATCACCCTTGGCCACCACGATGGCGTAATCGCCGCGGCTGAAAATGGGCTCGATGAACTTGTCGGACAGATCGCCGCGGCGGGCGTCGCCGCCGGTGTGCATCACGATGATGGACACGCCGGCCTGCTCAGCGGCGGTCATCAGCTCGTCCAGACGGGCCAGCTCACCGTCGGCGTCCACGCCGGCAGCACCCAGGCCCTTGGAGGAGCCGCCCACCACAACGATCAGGGTCTTGGCAGCGCCCAGATCGGCGGAGGTAGCCACGTTGTTGACCTCATAGTCCATGCCCAGCTTGCCCATCACGGTGGCGATCATCTGATAGTCAGCGCTCTGGCCGCCGGAGGTGACCAGGATGGGGGACTCGGCAAAGGCCTCCTTCAGGCCCTCAGCGGTGGAACCAGCGGGGGCGGGACTGGAGGTGGAGGTGGAAACCGCGGGCTTCTGAGAGCCGGAAGCGGAGGGTGCGGCCTCCTTGGGGCCGCAGGCGGCCAGGGACAGGGTCATCGCTCCGGCGAGGACCAGGGCAGGTACTTTTTTTACCATAACAGCATTCTCCTTTTCTTACACATTAATTTGGATGATACAAGCTCATCCCAGTGCCTGGGGGCAGGAAACCCGCCCCCAGGCACAAATTTAACTCAGCTCAGTGGATCAGAATCCCATGGCCTTGCCATCGCGGCGGGGATCGGCGCCGCCGTGGATGGTGCCGTCATCATTGAACAGGATTCCCTGAACGCCGCCGAAGAACAGGTTCCACTCGCCCTTGTCCACGGTGGTGTGGCCCATCTCGTCCAGCGCCTTGGCAGTCTCAGCGCTGACGGGGTTCACGCCGCCGGACTCGTAGCACAGGCCCTTGTCGGTGCCGTTGTCCCACATACGGGCGGTGTCGATGGCTTCCTGGATGTCCATGCCATGGTCAATGACGTTGGAGATGACCTGGGCCACGGTGGGGAAGATACGCACGCCGCCGGGAGAGCCCACTGCCATGAAAGCCTTGTCGTTCTCATCCAGCACAATGGTGGGAGACATGGAGGACAGGGGGCGCTTGCCGCCTTCCAGCTTGTTCACGGACTCGGGATCGGTGGAGAAGTCGTGCATCTGGTCGTTCATCACGAAACCATAGCCCTTAATGGCCATCTTGGAGCCGAAGAAGCACTCGATGGTCTGGGTCACGGTGACGATGTTGCCTTCCTTGTCCGCGATGGAGAAGGAGGTGGTGGAGTCGTGGCCGTAGTTGAAGGGCTCGCCCTTATCCCAATCCTGGGACTTGCCCTCAACGATCTTGCTGACGCGCTCCTTGGCGTACTCCTTGGAGGTCAGGCCCTCCAGAGGCACATCAGGCTTGAAGTCGGTATCGGCCATATAGGCGGCGCGGTCAGCAAAGGCGATCTTGAAGGCCTCAGACCACAGGTGCATAACCTCGGGGCTGTGCAGGCCCAGACCAGCCACATCGTAGTTCTCCATGATGTTCAGGATCTCGATCAGGTGGGTACCACCGGAGGAACTGGGGGGCGCAGAAATAATCTTGTAGCCGCGATAGGTACCGGTGACAGGGGTACGCTCAGCGGGAGTATAGTTAGCCAGATCATCCAGAGTCATGACACCGCCGTACTTGGCAACAGTGTCAACGATAGCCTGAGCGATCTCGCCGGTGTAGAAGGCATCCTTGCCCTCCTTAGCGATCTTGGTCAGAGTAGCGGCCAGATCGGGGTTTGCAAAGTGGTCGCCGGTTTCATAGGGCAGGCCGGTCTCGGGGTTCAGGAAGTAGCTTCCCAGCTCCTCATAGCTGACCATGTCCTCATAGTGATCGGTGATAGCGTTTGCAGTGGAGGGACCCATGATGTAGCCGTTAGTGGCCAGATCGATAGCAGGCTGCATGATCTGCTCACGGGTCACCTTGCCGGAACCATACTTCTCAACTGCCAGCTCCATGCCAGCAACGGTACCGGGCACGCCGGTAGCCAGACCACCGGCATGGTTGGCGTGGCCGCAGGGAACTTCTTTGACCTTGCCATCCTCACCCAGCCAGGTGTAAGCGTCCTGGTTCTTAGAGGCCACCTCTCGGTAGTCAATGAAGGCATCCTTGCCATCGGCGGTGTGGATAATGAAGAAGCCGCCGCCGCCAAGGCCGGAGGCATTGGGCTCGACAACGCCCAGAGCGTAGGACACCGCGGCCGCGGCATCAATGGCGTTTCCGCCCTGCTCCAGGATCTTCAGTCCAGCCTGGGTTGCGTACACGTTGGCGCTGGTCACCATGCCGTTCTCGCCAACAGCGTCACGCTCATTCAGCTTGAGTTTGCCGTTCTCATCGAAGGGCATCCAGACGTCATTCGCGTCAGGAGTCTGCGAAGAAGAACTGCTCTCAGGAGTACTGCTTGCAGCCGGGGGCGTTTTAGGCCCGCAGGCTGCCATGGTCAGGGCCATTACCAGGGCCATGACCATCGCCAGGAATCGTTTCATGTTACTTCCTCCTTTTTTCCTCTACTCACATTTGCAAACGACACACACGTCGTAATTGCACGAAATCAGCGGGACAAACCGCCCCACTTTTGTCTTGCTTTACTAATAAGTATATACAGACCGATTAGGTGCGTCAAGTTCTTCTCTTATTTCTTTCATAACGTAATTCTTGTCTAATAATGCCTTCTTTCTTGCTTTTCTGGCACTTTTTCTGATTTGATGTATTGAATTCGCAATTACTAATTGTTGTCTGAATACTATTTGTATTTCCAGTTTCTCTCTTTCTTTTGGTGGAATCCTCTGTTTTCAATACCTCTCCCCTGTCTATATGACCACACAATGCTCTCCCCCGCGAACACAGAAAATCCGCATAAAAGAACCCCGCCGGATGCTTCCACAGCAGTATCCGGCGGGGCTGTTTCCATGCTCACACTCTTTCCCGGTGAGGGGAACAAGCGGCATTGGTTCCATATCGAAGCCTCACGCCTTGCTTGAAGACGGCAGGCAGAACGACGGCCGCATCACTTTTTAGGGGAAATCCTCATTAAAAGCCTACTGCCTTGCCATCCTGTCTGGGATCCGCAGCACCGCGCAGCGTTCCATCAGGCTGATACACAATGGCCTGAACGCATCCTCCAAGTCCCATTTCAGCTACGCCATGGCCCATTGCCTCCAGCTTTTCAAGCGTCTCCTTGCTGATTGGATCTACGCCCATCATCGCGCCCTCATACTGGATCTTGCCGGTATCTCGTCCCCAGGCGGCATCGTCCCAGATGCGGACAGCATTCACAGCATCCTGGACATCCATTCCACTATCTACAACTCGAGACAGCACCTGGGCAACAGTACCGAAAATACGGGCAGAACCGGGAGAGCCAAGCACCATAAAGGGCTTACCATCCTTCAGGACAATCGTGGGCGTCATAGAAGACAGGGGCTTTTTACCCGCCTCAACCCGATTCACATGCTCAGGATCGGAAGAGAAGTCATCCATCTCATCGTTCAGCGGGAATCCGTAGCCATCCACAAAAACGCCGGAGCCGAAGAAGTAATTCACGGTCTTTGTAATACCGACCATGTTTCCCTCTGCATCGGCAATGGAGAAGTGGGTGGTGTCCTCATGCTCAAAGGACCAGGGATCGTCAAAGGTATAGGTTCCGGATTTGTTCAGATCGATCTTCTCTGCCAGCTTCTTGGCATACTCTTTTGAAGTAATTCCATCCAGGGGCACCTTTGCAAAGTCGGTGTCTGCCATATACTGAGCGCGGTCAGCATAGGCCATTTTATGTGCCTCAGAGAACAGGTGGATGTACTCCGGAGAATTAACTTCCAGAGAACCAATATCAAAGTTCTCCAGGATGTTCAGAATCTCAATCATATGTGCGCCGCCGGAGGAAGGAGGAGGAGAGGAAATCACATCATATCCGCGGTAAGTCGTGCGCACAGGAGTACGGACCGTGACTTCGTAGTTCGCCAGATCCTCCATGGTCAAAATACCACCATATTTTTGCGAGGATGCCACAATGGCTTCTGCGACCTCACCCTTGTAGAATCCATCCTTTCCTTCCTTGGCAATCAGACGCAGCGTCTTAGCCAGGTCCGGGTTGGTAATGACGTCGCCGGCCTCATAGGGCAAGCCCTCTTCGGTCCAATAAATTTTCTGTGCCTCCGGGTATTTCGACAGGACATCGTACTTGTCCTGCAGAACACCTTCAAAAAACGGAGAGACCGTAAAGCCCTCCTCCGCCATGCGGATCGCGGGAGCCATGATCTGCTCGCGGGTCAGCTTACCGGAACCATAGTGATCCAGCAGGTACATCAGGCCGGCTACCTCGCCGGGTACCGCGTTGGCCAGGCCGCCCAGCCACATCTTATCATCCAGGACCTTACCATCCTCGTCTCTGGGATACATATCGGGCGCAGCAGCCGCAGGTGCGATTTCACGGAAATCAACGAATACGTCCTCACCGTCGGCCGTGTGCAGCAGCATCAGGCCGCCGCCGCCCAATCCAGAGGTATGGGGCTCGCAGACGCCCAGCGCGAACGCGACGGCAACAGCGGCGTCAACAGCATTGCCTCCCTGCTTGAAGATTTCCTCACCCACCATGGATGCTTCATATTTAGAAGAAGTAACCATGGCCTGTTTTCCGCTGGCATCACGGCCGGTAATCAGGCGGTTTCCATTCTTGTCAGTAGTCTGGTAGCCCTCCACTGAGTACGCCGGCTTCTTCTCTTGAACTACGCTCTGATCTGCCGAACCACCCGGCTTACTTCCACTGGTCGAGGCAGGCTCTTTAGGACCGCAGGCAGCCAACGATAACATCATCGAACCGGCCAGCATCAGAGCAAGGGACTTTCGCATGTTCATTTTTACTTCCTCCTTTTAATTTTTGAATTGTCTTGCGGCGCATTTTGCATGGTGTATTTGCACGATTTTCAGTAAGATATATTCATTATTTTTATCTTACTTTACCATCGAGTATATACTGATACAAACAGTGTGTCAAGTGTTTTTTGATTCAATTTCGGTTCAAATACTCACTTTTTTCCTGTATTTTACCACAATTTTATTCCGCACACGGGATATATGGGTTTTCCGCTTTTTACAGTATATTTTCTTCTCTCCCTGTATACTCTCTTCATGAAAAAATGCCTGCCAGCCATTTTCATGGCTGGCAGGCATAAACTGAACTATTTGCCTATGTCTTTATTTGAAGGCGGCGGGCAGAACAGTGGTCACATCGCTGATGCTGTCGATCTTATCCACAGGGATATTGTTCTTAGCGCAGATGCCGGCCATCAGACCGTCCTCATCACCCTTGGCCACCACGATGGCGTAATCGCCGCGGCTGAAAATGGGCTCGATGAACTTGTCGGACAGATCGCCGCGGCGGGCGTCGCCGCCGGTGTGCATCACGATGATGGACACGCCGGCCTGCTCAGCGGCGGTCATCAGCTCGTCCAGACGGGCCAGCTCACCGTCGGCGTCCACGCCGGCAGCACCCAGGCCCTTGGAGGAGCCGCCCACCACAACGATCAGGGTCTTGGCAGCGCCCAGATCGGCGGAGGTAGCCACGTTGTTGACCTCATAGTCCATGCCCAGCTTGCCCATCACGGTGGCGATCATCTGATAGTCAGCGCTCTGGCCGCCGGAGGTGACCAGGATGGGGGACTCGGCAAAGGCCTCCTTCAGGCCCTCAGCGGCGGAACCAGCGGGAGCAGGAGTGGAGGTGGAGGTGGAAACCGCAGGCTTCTGAGAGCCGGAAGCGGAGGGAGCAGCCTCCTTGGGGCCGCAGGCGGCCAGGGACAGGGTCATAGCTCCGGCAAGGAACAGGGCAGGTACTTTCTTCGTCATAGTTGTTTGTTCTCCTTTGGTAATGATTTTATCCATCCAAATCAGGAGGCGGCGGTGAACCGCCGCCTCCCAATGCTGGAAATGAGTGATTGAACGCGCAGATGCGATCAGAATCCAACCGCCTTGCCGTCCTGTCTGGGATCGGCAGTGCCGTACAGGGAGCCGTCCTCCATAAACTGGATGGCCTGAACAGAGCCGGAGCGGGCGGTCTTGATCTCGCCGTGTCCCATCTCCACCAGCTTATCCAGAGTATCCTGGGTAACGGCGTATTCCTCATAGCCCTTCAGAGGATCCTCATACTGGAGGTTGTTGTGGCCGCCATTGTTCCAGATCTTGGAGATCGAGATGGCGTCGTGCAGGGGAATCTTGTGGTCGATGACGCGGCTGATGATCTGGGCCACGGAGGCAAAGATGCGGGCGCCGCCGGGGGTACCCAGAACCATGAAGGGAGAGCCGTCCTCATTGAGGACCACGGTGGGAGACATGGAGGACAGAGGCTTCTTACCGGGCTCGATCTTGTTGACGGACTCGGGATCGGTGGAGAAGTCGTCCATCTCGTTGTTCATCATAAAGCCGTAGCCGTCCACCATCACGCCGCTGCCGAAGTAGTAGTTGATGGTCTTGGTGATGGCCACGCAGTTGCCATCGGCGTCAGCCACAGAGTAGTGGGTGGTGTCGGTATGCTCGAACAGGGTGGGATCGCCGTGATCGAACTCCTGCGCCTTGTCCAGGTTGATGAGAGCGGCGCGCTCCTTGGCGTACTCCTTGGAGGTCAGGCCCTTCAGAGGCACATCAGGGGCAAAGTTGGTGTCGGCCATGTACTGGGCCCGGTCCGCATAGGACAGCTTGAAGGCCTCGGCAAACAGGTGGATGTACTCGGGAGAGTTGACCTCCAGGGCGCCAACATCATAGTTCTCCAGAATGTTCAGGATCTCGATCAGGTGGGTACCACCGGAGGAGGGGGGAGGAGAAGAGATGATCTTGTAGCCGCGGTAAGTGGAGGTGACGGGGGTGTGGGTCTGGACCTCATAGTTGGCCAGATCGTCCATGGTCATCACACCGCCATACTTGTTCACAGTGTCCACCAGAGCCTGGGCCATCTCGCCCTTGTAGAAGCCGTCACGGCCCTCTTTGGCGATTTTCTGAAGCGCCTTGGCCAGATCGGGATTGGTGATAACGTCACCGGCCTCATAGGGCAGGCCCTCCTCAGTCCAGTAGACCTTCTGCATCTCGGGGAACTCCACGGCCTTCTCGTAGGCGTCGGAGATGGCATTGGCGCAGTACTGGGAAACAGTGAAGCCTTCCGTGGCGATGCGGATGGCAGGCTCCATGACCTGCTCCCGGGTCAGCTTACCGGAGCCGTAGTGCTCCAGCAGGTACAGCATGCCGGCAACCTCGCCGGGCACGCCGGAGGCCAGGCCGCCGGAAACTGTGGCATCATTGCCCTTGCCGTCAGGCCCCAGATAGAGGTCCAGGGTAGCGGCCGCAGGAGCGATCTCACGGAAATCAATGAAGAAATCCTCTCCGCTGGCAGTGTGGATGGTGGCCAGACCGCCGCCGCCCAGGCCAGAGGTGAAGGGCTCGCACACACCAAGGGCAAAGCCCATGGCTACGGCAGCATCAACAGCGTTGCCGCCCTTCTGCATAATCTCGGCGCCCACCTGGGACACCTCGTACTTGGACGCGGTAGCCATAGCAGACTTGGCAGTGGCATCACGTCCGGTGGTGATACGGTTGTTGTTGGCGTCGACAGTTTCAAAGCCTTCCACCGAATAGGCGGGAGTCTTGACATCCTTGTCCGACTTGCTGGAGGAGGTGCTGGAGCTGGGTCCACCAGGTGCGGGTTCCTTGGGTCCGCAGGACGCTAAAGACAGGGTCATCGCAGCAGCTAGGATCATTGCAAGGGTCTTTTTTGCTTTCATTTTCATTTCCTCCTTCTGTGGTATATTTTATGCAATCGACATTTTGCCGTAATTGCCACATTTCCTTCACAACAAGTCCAGAACACTTTGTATTATTCCACTAAATTATACTCAGCACATAGAAAAGCGTCAAGTATTTCTCATTTTTCTCTCATGCGGCCCTATATTTTCTTATAAACCTGTTTGGGTCTGCCCACCTTGCCGTAGATGCTGAGCACCTCCACCTGGTTCTCCTGGGTCATGTACTGAAGGTAGCGGTATGTGGTCTGGTAGGCCAGGCCGGTGCCCTCTGCAATGTCATTGGCAGTCAGATGGCCGCTCTGGCGGGACAGGAACCCCTCGATCAGATCCAGGGTGCTCTGGCAGATGCCCTTTGCCAGGGGGAGCTGCTGGTTCTGGTTCTGCTCCCCGTTTTTCAGCAGGCGCAGGTGCATTTTGATCCGGCTGATGATATCAGGGGCCTTGATGGGCTTCAGGGCAAAGTCCGTGGCTCCTGCATCCAGGAAGGTGTCCGCCACCTCCTGGCTCTCATCAATGGTGAACACGATGATGGGGACGGTCGGAGAGAGCTTCCGCAGCATTTTGACCCCCTCCACCCCATTGATCCTGGGCATGTGGTAGTCGATCAGCACAATGTCCGGCCGCTCCTCCTTAAAGCATGTCAATCCGCTCTCCACGCTGTCCGCCGAGCAGACCTGCCACCCCTGGAATTTGAACAGCTCCGTGAGTGCGAATCTGATCTGCTCGTCATCATCAATGCATAAGATCGTAACCTCTTGCTTCATCTCTTACTCCCCTTCCTGACGCAAAACAATGGAAATCCTCGTTCCTTTTCCAATCTCGCTTTTGACATGGATCTCTCCCCCCATGTTCTCAACCACGTTGTGCGCAAAGGCCAGGCCCAGTCCGCTGGAATCCCGTCCGGACACACCTCTGTCCCAAATCGCATCCTGCTGTGCCTGGTCAATGCCCCAGCCGTTGTCCAGAACAGAAAACACCACCTTTTTCTTCCCGTCCCGCTCCACACGCAGCCAGATATGGGGGGTTCTCCCCTCCGGGATGGCCTGTGCAGAATTCTGCATCAGATTGATGAGCACCCGGGGGAAAAGCATCCGGTTTGCGTTGATGCAGGCATCCGGCGCGTTGTTTTCCACCCGGATATAGGACGCATATTCCGTCACTGAGCTCTGGGCCAATGTGATATCCAGCAGTTCCTGGGTGGTAATGGGGGAGCACTGGTCCTGGTACAGGATCTCGGAGATCATGCGGTTCATCTGCTCTCCCGCCAGCTCGATCCGGCTGAGGTACTCCACATCATCCTCCCTGCCCTCCATCTCCCCTTTCATCTTCAGCACACCCACCAGAGTCTGCATGGCGGTCAGGGGAGATTTGAGGTCGTGGACCAGATACTGCATCTCCTGAAAGGTCCGGTTTTTCATCTCATTGAGCTGGGTCCGGACCCACATGGCCTCGCTCTGCTCCCGCAGGCTGTTCAGCTCACGCAGGTTGTTCTCGTCCCGGAGCTGGAAGAAAATCAGCACACTGAACAGGGCAAAAATGAGGACGCCGATCATGGCCATCACATTCAGCTCCGGCTGGCTCTCCATCAGCGCGGCCGCCATTTTGATATCTCCCGAGGTCTCGCCCCGTCCCACAGGCAGGCCGTCCATCGCCGGCATCACATCCAGGAACTGAAAGGCGGTCAGGAACAGTGAGATCAGTATGGCCTTTTTGCCCAGTGAGATGTACTGGTAATCCAGCCGCCGGAACAGAACCACACAGGCCGATACCATGACTGCGGGAATACTGAAGTCGTAGTGGATGCCGTGGATGGCGCCGATCCCCCGATAGGTCAGCCGGAGCAGCATAACGATAAGCAGGGCATTCACCAGCCAGGCGTTTTTCCCCTTCCACCGGAATTCGATGGACTCACCCACAAAATAAGATCCGATGTAGTGGGGCACACCCCGGAGGGCGTTCAGTGTCACCAGCCTCATGGCCGATTCCATCAGCTCGGTTTTTTCCCAGTTGCTCAGGGCCAGCCATAGAGTGTCCATAACCTGAAAGCTCTGCACCGTAAAGAACAGGGGCATAATGAAGCTGCACAGCACCAGCGCTGCACCGATGCTCATTTCGCCGCGGTCCACGGATACGACCTCCAGCGGCCACGCTTTTTTCAACCGGCTTTTCATCGTTCTCTCTCCCTCTGCCCTGCACCGGGACTCAGTACATGCCATACCAGTGCAGGACGTATTCCAGCAGCTCCAGCTGGTTGCGCACCCGCTGGGCCAAGGGCTCCTCCCGATAGGTCTCCACCGTGATGGCCGGGATACCCAGCTGCTCGGTCACGGTGCGGTTGATGCTCCCCTCCGGGGGCGACCCATACAGCGTCAGCGGGCTGGCACACACCGCCCCCGCCTCACTGTCCAGCAGCAGCTCCATCACCAGGTCCCCGATCCCGTCCAGGGACTGGGCGATCACCGAGTTTCCCAAAGCGTCCCGGCCCTCCCGCTTGGCCCGGGCCTCGTGGAGGTCCAGCAGCAGGACGGGGGCCTTCTCCTCCACGTCGCCGTAGATGGCGGCGGCGATGCGCTGGGCGTCCCAGCCGCTGGGGTCCCCGGGAAAATTGCGGTTCAGGTCCCGGTCAGACTTGGTCGTGCGCTGATCGTGCTCCGCCCCGTACCGGTTGGCCGGGCTGACGATATACAGGGTGCCCGCCTTCAGGCTGGCCTCCTTCAAAAGGTTGCCGGCCAGCCAGCCGGCCCGCTCATCTCCGTGAATCCCCGCCACCACATAGAGCACCGGTCCGGGCTGCTCACCGCGCAGCACCTGGACCCTGTTTTCAAGCTCGGTCCCCGCCAGCAGCGGGTACTCCTCCCGCCGGGTGGGGTAGTCCTTGTCCAGACAGCCCGGGTAGTCGGCCAGCGTCCAGTTCTCCTCCGTCCGTCCCGCTCCGGGGAGCTGGGCGGGGTCAAAGCCCGGCAGCGGCGCCGGGACGCTTGCGGCCGGGGGCTCCGGGGCAGACTGCTCCGCCTGCGGGGCAGGTGCACAGCCGCTCAGCAACAACAGCAGGGCCAGGCCTGTCGTCAGCCATCGCTCACTCCTCATGCGACCCCTCCTTTTTCACCTTCCAGCGGCCCCAGATCAAAGCAGCCATAGCCAGCCCAACTCCCGCTGCGGCGATGGGCCAGGGATAGCGGACCATGTAGTAGACCGCGCTCTCCCCCGGCGGCATCAATCGCTCCGGGTCATAGGGCAGGCCGTAATCGGCCACCAGTTTTTTGATGTTCAGCAGGTGGATCACCGGCAGCCCCTTGGCGTTGAAGCGCTGAAGCAGGCCGCTGTTCTCATCCACCGATTTCACCCGGTCCGGGGGAATGACCCCCCAGCGCTGGGACAGCTCATTTTCCCCGATCCCGGAGGTGGTCATGTTGCCGCCCACCCCGATGAAGCAGGAGATGGGGCCCTCTGCCCCGTACAGTTCCTCACGCCGGGCCAGGTTGACCCCGTAGTCCTCCTCCCGGATGAGCATATACCCCAGGCCGGTCAGCCGGGCGGCGATCTCCTCCCGGAGGTCCGGGTCCATATCCAGGCCGCAGTCCCGCTGTCCCCCCAGGGACACTGCCGCCGGGCCGTGGTCCAGCAGGCCCTCCCGGGTCAGCCGGTCCAGCATGTCCGGCAGGGTCACTTCAGGCTGGTTCGCTCCATAGGTGGAGGCGCCCACCGAGGCGATGTACACCACCTCCACATCCATGGCCTGGCAGGCGGCCAGCACCGCCAGGTCCATAGCCGGAAAGGAGCCGGAAAAGCCCGCGCCCACCCGGTCCCCCGGTCCGATCCCGGCCTCCTCCAGCAACTGGACCACCAGGGCGGCCATGTCCGGGTTGGCGGTGGTCCGCTTGGCCTCCAGGGCCCCGTTGGTGGTGGTGATGCCGGTGTAGGGCTCCCCGATCATGCCGGTCCCGTGGAGATCCTCAGGGACCGGGGCCAGGCCGGCTTCGGCCTTGTATGCCTTCACCCGGTCCATCCAGGTCTGCATCAGCTGGGCGGCCTCCAGCTTGGTCTCAAAGTCCTCTGCCCGCACCGGTTTTCCGAACAGCACGGTCAGAGCCAGGGAGACAGCCAGAACCAGGGCAGCCGCCCCGAGGGCGGTCCGTTTGGTGTTCCTCATGGCCGCCCCCTTATCCGAACACCGGGTAGCCCCGGAGCAGCATAAGGCAGGCCAGAATCCCCGTGGTCACCGCCAGGCTCAGACCTGTATCCACCAGCCCCTGCCGGTCAAACTCCCGGGCCAGGATGCCGGGAATCAAAGTGCCGATGACACTGATCCCGCCGGGGAGCAGGCCCGCCGCGTCCGCCAGCCAGCTGAGGAAAAAGGTGAGCAGGAGCAGCAGGGCAAAGCGCCGCCGCCCGTACAGGATAATGACCCGGGACAGCAGCTTGCAGATGCCCACAGCGGCCAGGGCAACCAACATGGTGTAGACGATCCGCCACGGCGAGTGCAGGCACAGGGCCAGATAGCCCGGGACCACCAGACCGGCGGACAGGCCGGTCAGCTCGGTGTAGAGCATACTGACCACCACACCCAGCAAAACGATCTCATGGTACATAGTCCGTTCCCTCCTCACGCACACGGGCCATCAGCTCCCGGCCTCCGTTTGCGATATTTCCAATGGCGAAGATCACCTGGTCCTCCCCCAGGGCGGGGACGTCCAGCTGCTCCGGTCCGGCCAGGTCCCGGACCCGGATGCCGGGCAGATTTTTCTCCAGCCCCCGGCGCATATAGCCCCGGGCGGCCCCCATCAGCCACACCTGATTGGGCCGCAGCCGCAGACAGACGGCCAGCATATCCTCGGTCCGGCTGCCCCGATCGGCCCGGTTGTTCACCAGGATGATGAACTCCCGGTCCTCCAGGTGGTGCTCCTCCCTCAGCCTGTCCCACACCATGCAGGTGGACTGGATGTCGTTAATGGACAGGCCGTTGATAAACAGGGCCTTCCCCAGGCGGTGGAGGGACAGGGCGTAGGGGTCCCGCTTGAACTGGGCGATCCCCCGCAGGGCGGTCTCCCGCTCCACCCCCAGGTGCTGGCACACTGCCAGGGCCAGGGCGATATTTTCCCGAAAATCAAAGTCGGGCTCCCTGCCGTCCGGGCGGATGGGGCGGAACTCACAGCCCATTTTCTCGGCCGCCGCCCCCATGCGTGCGGTCTGGCGGTCCTCAGCGGTAAAGAGGATGCCGCCCCGGGGCACTGTATTGCACAGGGCGTCGCAGATCTGGGGCAGGGTCTCCCCCATCACATCGGTGTGGTCCCGGCGCACATTGGTGATGACCCCGATATCCGCCCGCAGAATGTCGTGCTGGGCGGCATGCTGGAGCTCTGGCTGTACCGCCATGCACTCCACCACCAGCACCTGGGCCTTCTGGTCGGCAGCCCGGCGGAGAATTTTGATCTGCTCCTTGATGTTGGTCCGCCCCCGGCGGACGATCAGCTCCTCATGCCCCTCCACATCAATGGTCATTGGGTCGGTGCCGGTGGTCTTGCAGAATACCCGCAGTCCTCCGGCCCGCAGGCCGGCCTCGATCATCCGGCTCACGGTGGATTTTCCTCTGGTGCCGTTGACGTGTACGATATGGGACAGGGAGCTCCGGGCGATCCGGACCTGCCGCTCCTCCCAGAAGAGATAGATGAGCCAGATCAGCGCCGCGCTCAGGATCAGAGCTTTCATCTCTCCCCCTCCTTTCGCTGCCCACATGAGCAGCTCCTGCTTTTTTATATTTTTCTATTATAGCGGTCTCCCTCTTTCCCGTCAATTCGTTTGAATTCCGGACCGTATTTTTCTGCACTCCAAGCCGGCCGGTTCCCGCTTTGTCCCCCCTGTTTCCGTCCCCCATTGTGATATTTCCTGCTTGACAATCCCTCAGCCTGCTCCCTATAATAAAAGGTAAGAAAATACCGGGTGTGCAGGGCATTTCCATCCCATCTGACCTGTCCATGCTCCCGGCGCTCTGTCTGCTCGCTCCGCTGTGCCAATCACACCGATGGGTGTGGTTTTCTTTTTCATTCCGTGCTTTATGCCGCCTTGTTCGTCTGTGACCAGATCGGCAGGGCGGCTTCTTCTCTGCCTCCCAACGGCGCGGGACCGGCACTCAAGCGAACACTGAACCAACCAAAAACAACCTGGAATCCAACATAGAAAAGAGTGGTTACATGAGAACGATCAGGAACATGGACAGGGGGGCGTATCTGTGAATGAGCCGCAGCGAAAAATAGACTATCTGGTCACAGGCGCCATCCCTCTGTTCAGCGGTCTGCTGTTTTTGGTGCTGAATCAGGCGCTTGGGCTCCCCGCGGTCCTGAACTTCAGCCTGCTGTTCCTCTGCCAGGGCGCTCTGCTGATGATCCTGGGTGCGCTGTCCATCTACCGCAGCCACGCCGCCGTCCGCCCGCCCCGAAAGAAGGCCGCCCCGGAGCCCGAGGAGAAGCCGGACAGCGCCGGGGATCCGGAGGGCGCCGAGCCGCCGGAGGACGGCGAAAAGCCGGTCAAGCGGCCAAAGCGGCGCAGGAAGCCCGAGGTCCGCGAACGGAATGAGTCGCTGAACAGCGTGAATGCCACGGTGGCCCTGTTCATCGCCCTGATGCTGGTGGTATCCTATGACATCCTCACCCCCGGCTCCCCGGCGGAGCCCAAAGCTGCCCCGGCCCTGATCCACATGGTGCTGTGTGTGCTGATCTTCATTCTCTGCGCCTGTGTGGAGAAGTGGTGGGCCATGAAGCTGCAGCAGAACGAGGACGCCGCCGCCGTCTGCAGTCTGATGGTCCTGGACAAGCTGGCCGCCGCCGTCCTGCTGGCCGACCTGATCCTCCACTTTACCGGAGCGGACCGGGGCGCCAAATACACCGGCACCCTGATGATCCTGATCTGGCTCTATCTGACCTTCTCCGTGCTGCTCAGCGGAGTGATCAAGCTGGTGTTCCACCGGACGGAGATGACCTTCCACCTCTATGTCCCCCTCCCCTTCTACCGCCGGGGCGGCGGGGAGCGCCAGAGCCTGGTGGATTGGCTGGAGGCCAACACCGGCCTGTCCATGCGCTCCCTGTGGAGCCTGAACTTCCTGCGGGTGTCTCTGCCCGCCTGCCTGCTGGGCGGTCTTCTGCTGCTGTGGCTATCCACCTGCGTGGTCCAGGTGGAGCCCTACCAGAAGGGGGCCCTCTACCGCTTCGGCCGGCTGGAGGCCCAGGATATCCTGGAGCCCGGTCTCCATGTGAAGCTGCCCGTCCCCTTTGAGACCGCCAGGGTCTACGACGTCACCCATCCCCGCACCCTCTATGTGGGCTACGAGGGCAGCGATGAGGAGGGGGACAACAACCTGTGGACCACCTCCCACACGGGAGAGGAGCACAAAATGCTGCTGGGCGGCGGCCGTGAGCTGGTGTCCATCAATCTGAAGGTACACTACCGCATCTCCGATCTGTACAGCTACCTCACCAACTACGCCCAGCCGGACAAGGTGCTCCAGGCCAAGGGGTACGAGATCATCATGCACAACACGGTAAACACCGATGTCAACGAGGTGCTCAGCGTGGACCGCAGCGCCCTGTCCCAGGAGATCCGGGACCAGCTGGCCAAATTCGCTCAGGAGAGCGGTCTGGGCGTGGAGGTCACGGGCGTGACCCTGGCCAGCATCCACCCCCCCATCGAGATCGCCAACATCTATCAGAACGTGGTCAGCGCCGGGATCCAGAAAAAGGCCGCCATCCTGGCCGCAGAGGGCTCTGCCATGGTGTCCCGGGAGCAGGCCCTGGCCGACCAGCAGGTCTCGGTCAACGAGGCCGGCATTGCAAAGGACCAGCGCACCTCCCAGGCCAACGCCGAGGTCACCGAGTATAACGCCAGCATCGAGGCCTACCGCCTGGACCCCGAGGCCTACCGCCTGGACCGGTATCTGGAGTCAGTGGAAAAGACCATGTCCGGCCGCAAGAAGTATCTGCTGGGCCGGGGCGTGGATGAGAGCTGTCTGTACAGCGGCTTCCTCCAGGCGCCCCCCACCGCCCCCACCAAGGAAACACCTGCCGCAGAGGACGGCGGAAAGGAAGCACAGGGATGAAACAGAATAAACTTATAAAATGGGGCTTCGCCCTCATTGTTGTGGCCATCATCGGCTTCTTCGGCTTCACCTTCAAGGTGAATGAGGGCCAGTGCGCCGTCGTCACCCGCTTCGGCGCGGCCCGGGCCGAGATCACCCGGGCGGGCATCTACCCCCGGCTGCCCTGGCCCTTTGAGAATGTGAGCGTCTACGATGCCCGCAAGCAGTACATGGACTCCGGCTACCTGGAGACCCTGACCCACGACAAGAAAAACATCATCATGCAGACTTATGCCATCTGGTCCATCAGCGACCCCCTGAAATACTACACCAGCGTGGGCGACCCCGCTCTGGCGGAGAAGTACCTGGGCGACCTGATCACCAACGCCAAGAACGGCACCATGGGCAGCTACGATCTGTCCGCTCTGGTCTCCATGTCCGCGGAGGACATCAAGATCCGGGAGATCGAGGCGCACATGATGGACGACGTCCAGGCCCAGGCCGAGGCCCAGTACGGCATCAGGCTCCACGATCTGCACATCAAGCGGCTGGGTCTGCCCTCCGCCAACGTGCGCAGCGTGTTCGCCCAGATGCAGGCCGAGCGCCAGAAGTACATCGACCAGCTGCTGGCCGAGGGCGAGCGGGACGCCAAGATCATCCGCAGCGAGGCGGACGCCGAGGTGGCCCGCATCATCGCCGAGGGCCGGGAGCAGGCCGCCCTCATCAACGCCATGACCGAGCAGGAGGTGGCCGAGATCTACGCCGAGGCCCACACCCAGGACCCCGAGCTCTACAAATTCCTGCGCAAGCTGGCTGCTGCCGAGGCCTCTGTGGACGAGAACACGGTGATGATCGTCAAAACAGACACCGCCCCCTTCGACGTGCTCAACGGGGATTGAGGTGGACGCCATGATCAAATCCGAACATTTTGTGGTCATTATCAACACGGCCATCCGCTACTGCAAGTGGCTGATCATCGCCCTTCTGGTCCTGATCTGCTGCTCCGGCATCCGGGTGGTGGACAACTCCGAGGTGGGCATCATCCTGCGGATGGGCCGACTGGTGGGCGACACCAGAGAGGAGCAGATCCACGGCCCCGGCCTGATGCTGGCCTTCCCCTACGTCATTGACGAGGTCATCAAGGTGCCGGTGGGCAAGGTGCAGGAGGTGGAGATCACCACCCACGCCAACACCGCCGACCCCTCCGCCACCGCCATTGAGAACACCGGCTACCTCATCACCGGCGACGAGAACATCCTCCACGTCAACGCCACCCTGAAATACCGCATCACCGACCCGGTCCAATACGCCCTCTACCACAGCGCCCCCACCGACACCATCCAGGGCGTGGTCAGCTCGGTGATGACCGGCTGCGCCACCTCCACCGGGGTGGACGGCCTGCTCACCGACCAGAAGGACGCCTTTGCCCAGGACGTCATCGACCAGGCCCAGACCATCCTGGACAAGCTGGAGCTGGGCGTGTCCATCATCGGCCTGGAATTCCAGAGCATCACCCCGCCCAACGCCCTGCGCGACCAGTTCAACCAGGTCAACGCGGCCTATGTGGAGAAGGAGACCAAGATCCAGGAGGCCAACCAGTACCGGGAAAAGGTGGTCCCCGACGCCAAGGCTGAGGCGGACAAGCTGGTCTCCGATGCCAGCATCGCCCAGTCCCAGCGGCTGACCGTGGCCAAGGACAAGACCGCCGAATTCAACGGCCTCTACGAGGAGTTCCAGCGGAACCGGGACGTAGTGCGCGAGCGGGTGTTCCGGGAAAAGGTCACTGCCATCCTCAATAAGATGGGCGGCAAGCTGGTCCTCCCCGAGGGCGGCACGCCCAAGATCTTCCTGCCATAAGGGGGCCGCACTATGGAAAATTTAACCCATACCGCCGATCACGTGCTGGAGGACTACACCAACGCCGACCTGTCCGCCCAGGAAAAGCAGAAGCTGGGCCGGGAGATCTCCGCCGCCCTGGCCGCCCTCACCTGTCTGATCGCCGGGCTGATCTATAAGCTCCTCTTCCCAGAGCAGACCGCCGTTGTGGGGCTGATCTACACGGTGGGCGTGCTCATCGAGGCCGTCCCCCTCTTCATCACCGCCATCAGGGGCTTTCTGCAAAAGGACATGGTCAACGCCATGGAGATCCTGGTGTCCATTGCGGTGCTGGCCTGCTACATCACCGGCCAGCACACCCTGGCCATCCTGATCCCCGTGATTCTCAGCGTGGTCCACTTTCTGGAGGAGCGCAGCATCATGGGCGGGCGGGACGCCATCGAGGGCCTGAAAAGCATGCAGGCCTCCACCGCCCAGCTGGAGACCCCCGAGGGAGAAAAGACCGTCCCTGCCGCCACCCTGAAGCAGGGGGATGTGGTGGTGGTCCACCCCGGCATGTGCCTGCCCATTGACGGCACCGTGCTGCGGGGCAGCTCCAACATCGACCAGAGCTCCCTCACCGGCGAGTCCCTCCCGGTGGGCGTCACCCAGGGGGACCTCGTCTACGCCGGCACCACCAATCTGGACGGTGTCCTCCGCATCCGGGTGGACAAGACCTATCAGGACACCTCCTTCCAGAAGATCGTCCACCTGCTGGAGCAGGCCCAGTCCATCTCCCTGCCTGAAATGCGGATCGTGGACCGCTTCATGCACTACTACATCCCCTTCGTCCTGACCACGGCCGCCCTCACTGCCCTGCTGACCCGGGACATCAGCAACTCCATTGCGGTGCTGGTGGTCAGCTGCCCCTGCGGACACATGCTGGTCAGCTCCGCCCCCATGATCGCCGCCCTGGCGGCCTCCACCCGGCGGGGCATCCTGATCAAAAACTCCAAGTTTGTGGAGCAGCTCACCCAGGTGTCCACGGTGATCTTCGACAAGACGGGCACCATCACCAGGGGTGAGCTCTCAGTCAGCCGGTTCAGCCTCCAGGAGGCCGGGCAGGAGCAGGAGCTGCTCTCTGCCGCAGCCTGCGTGGCCGGCGGCTCCCTCCACCCCATCTCCCGGGCTGTGATGCGGCAGATGGGCGATCTCCCCGCTGAGACCGGCTGGGAAACCCGGGAGCTGCCCGGCAAGGGCATCTCCGGCCGGAAAGACGGCAGCGAGATCCTGTTTGGGACCCGCGCCTGGATTGAGGAGCTGGGCTTCTGCCCCGACCCCGTGGAGGACACCGGCGGCTCCGCCAACTGGGTGGTCCGGGACGGCCGTGTGCTTGGCTGCATCCAGTTCAACGATACGGTCCGTCCGGAGGCCGAACAGGCCGTCCAGCAGCTCCGTGAGCTGGGACTCCGGCACTCCGTCCTTCTCACCGGCGACCGGGCCCAGGCGGCCGAGAGCATCCGGGCGCAGGTGGGCATCGATGAGGCGTACAGCCAGCTGCTGCCCCAGGAGAAGCTGGAGCGGGTCCGTGCCCTGCGCACCAGGGAGCGGGTCCTGGCTGTGGGCGACGGCATCAACGACGCTCTGGCCCTGGCTGAGGCCGATGTGGGCATCGCCATGGGTGCGATGGGCTCCGATGTGGCCATCCAGAGCGCCGATATCGCTCTGATGAACAACGATCTGCGGAACATCCCCTATGTGATTTCCCTGGCCCAGACCACCAAGACCATCATGTATCAAAACATCGTCATCGCCTTCTCCGTCAGTCTCTTTATGATCCTTCTGTCCGCGGTTGGGCTCATCCCCGCCCTGGCCGGGGCCTTCCTCCACAATCTGGGCGCCTTCATTATCCTGATCAACAGCGCCCGTATTCTGAAGGAGGATCAGGGCCCCAAAAAGGACGGTCCCGACCGCCACCCCCCGCATCAGGAACCGCAGACTCCCGCCTGATGGAAGCAGAAAACCGTGTGTCCTGACCCAAGGCCGGGACACACGGTTTGCACTGGAGCGCCCAGTCAGGCTTATTCTCAAAATTCCCCGAGAAGGAAGGTCAAGCCCATGGAACAGTCCGTAGAAAAAACAGCTTCCTCCGCCCCGGACCTCACCCGCGGCCCGATCACCCGGACCCTGCTGCTGTTCGCTCTGCCCATGATCGCAGGGAACCTCTTACAGCAGTTTTATCACCTTGCGGACACCCTGATCGTGGGGCGGTATCTGGGCCCGGACGCTCTGGCTGCGGTCGGTTCCTCCTACTCCCTGATGACCTTTTTGACCTCCATCCTGCTGGGGCTCTGCATGGGCAGCGGCACCTTTTTCTCCATTCATTACGGGAAACGGGATCTGGCGCGGCTCCGGTCCGGCATCTTTGTCTCCTTCGTCTTTATCGCCGCATTGACCGTCCTGCTCCAGACCGCCGTCTTTTTGGGGATCGATCCCATCCTGCGCGTGCTGCATGTCCCCGCTTCGGTCTACTCGGACATGCGGGAGTACCTGTGCGGCATCTTCTGGGGCATCTCAGCCACCTTCCTGTGCAACTTCTACGCCAGCCTGCTGCGCGCGGTGGGCAATTCCCACACGCCGCTGGTATTCCTGGGACTGGCCTCCCTCCTCAATGTAGGGCTGGATCTGCTGTTTGTCCTGCACTTCCACTGGGGGATCGCCGGTGCGGCCTGGGCCACCGTTCTGGCCCAGTGGTGTGCCGGTCTGGGGCTCATGGCCTACACCCTGCTCCGGGTCCCGGCGCTGCGGGTCTCCCGGCGGGAAATGAAGTTCACACGGGCATTGGCGGGTGAGATCGCCGGGTTCTCTCTCCTGACCTGCGCGCAGCAGTCAGTGATGAATTTCGGGATCCTGATGGTTCAGGGCCTGGTCAACAGCTTCGGCCCTGCTGTTATGGCGGCCTTTGCCGCGGCGGTGAAGATCGACTCCTTCGCCTATATGCCGGTGCAGGATTTCGGCAACGCCTTTTCCACCTTTGTGGCCCAGAACTACGGCGCACAGAAGCCGGAACGGATCCGGGCCGGGATTCGAAGTGCCGTTTGGACAACCACCCTGTTCAGCCTGCTGATGTCTGCCGTGGTCTGCATCTTTGCCGCACCCCTGCTGGGCATCTTCATTCTGCCCGAGGAGACGGAAATTTTAGGGATCGGAGTCCAGTATCTGCGCATTGAAGGCTCCTTTTATTGCGGGATCGGGGCCCTGTTCCTGCTGTACGGCCTGTATCGCGCGGTGGAACGGCCTGGTATGTCACTGGTGCTCACCGCTATTTCACTTGGGACCCGTGTGGCCCTCGCCTACCTGCTGTCCTCTGTTCCCGCCATCGGTGTGGTCGGGATCTGGTGCTCGGTCCCCATCGGCTGGCTCCTGGCGGATCTGGTGGGCTTTGGGTACTATCGGCATATACGCCGGCCTGCCCCCGCGCTCTGAGCCCCATTCAGGCCGCCTAAAAAAGCCGCTGACATTCGCACCCATGCGATTGTCAGCGGCTTTTTATCCCTTTCAGCGGTTGTCCGGACCGGGGCGCTCTGTCAAAATACCGCCCCGCCCCCTTCTGCCATGTGGCCCCGAAGTCCTCTGCCTGCGATCATTTCAACGCCGCGTCTCCCTTTGTGCTGAGGGCCTGTTTTGCTTTTTCTTAATGATAATACACACTGACTTTTCCAATGGAGTATAGTATAATAGACTGAAGTAAGCTCCCGTAAATCGGCTTATAATCTTTCAGCATATTATGATCTGCAATAAAATTATGAATAGAATCCTGACCGGATTATATCCGAAAAGCTGCCAATCGGATTCTGTACAGAAAATATATGGTCTACGGCATAGGCTATACCGGTATTCGATGTGCACTGCACATGCTCCAGCAAGGCGGTTTTATTTCCGCGCAGGAGTGTAGGCATCCGGTTGTGGTGTTTGATGCGGAGGACCCGCAGGGACAAGCCCTTCAGGAGTAGATATTTCTATCCCGCTGTGACGCATGAGACACACGATGCAGCCAGCCGATGGACACTTCTACTTGTCGCCAAGCTTTGCTGACCTTTGTGTATGCCCAGCAAAAAACAGTGATCCAAAAAATGATGCAGAAGTCCAGGCTCGGCTTCAGAGCAATGATGAAAAATGATAGAAGAGGTGGTCCGCAATGATCCGTGAAATCACTAAAAATGAATTTGATGAACTGGAAGGAAAGGTTTGGAATGAGCTGTTCCAAACGGAGCACGGTCTGGAAATTACCATCAATGGCGATCAAATCCTCTATGTGGGCCCCTATGAGGGAGTTCCGCCGTTCGACAAAGAACGGATCGAGGCAATGGGGTTCTTCGATGAGGAAAGTGATTTCTGTTCCAACTACGCGGATCAGGAATAAGACAGCAAGAGAGACAAGGCGGATCAGCAGTGGGATTATGACATTCCCCCACTGGCCGGTCATTTTGAGGTGTTTATCCGTGGGATGGAGAACCAGAGAGGACAGGGAGCTGATACAAATGTTAAATGAGTTCTTAACCTGTATGAAAGAACAAGGCTGGAATGTTGAACTCAATCAAGGGGCCGAAGTCTGTCTGCCGAAAAAAATAAAAGAGAGATATGCCAATATCCCCCAAGTATGGCTGGATTTTATCAGCACTGTGAAAGGGATCAAAAACCATGAGGATACAACGTGGTTCTTGTGTGCGGACAATTTTGAGGCACAGCCAGACCACGCGTTTCAGTGGAATGAATGGGAAATCATCAGCCTTGAAAGTGCGGAGCATGATATTGAATGGGAAAACGAAATAAAAGAATTTTGGGACAGCCATCTTCCTATCATCCTGTCAGTTCATGGCGGTTACTCTTATTATGCTATTTGTATGAAGGACGGTTGTATCGTCCGGGGAGAGGAGCCGGAATTTGAGGAATGCACAAAGGCTGCCAATTCGTTGGACGAGTTTCTGCAAAAAATTATTCAGAGAGAAATTGTAATACAATAGTTCAGCAGGAGCGTTGTAATTCCGCCATAGGGCTGTGGGATTTACAGCAGCCGAAGGGTTTATGGACAGAGAATAACGATCAGAAGAAACCGTCATGTCACAAATTGCATCATTTTATCTTGTTAAAAATGACCGGCGGACACAGCTTGCAGACAGCGGCTGCTCCGGCGAGGCCTATATCGCCATCTGGGACTGGTGTGAGGGCGAGCTTGGCATTGACAGCCGGATCGATGCGCCCCAGTCAGAGGATGTACTGGACTGTGTGCTTATTGACAGCCAGTTGGCTGAAAAACTCTGGTCCAGCTTTGCCGCACGAAATATCACCCCTCCGGTCTGGCCGCAGAGCTTGCACTGGATTGGAATTTACCAGCCGAGGCATTGCAGAGAGGACTGGAAACGCCCCTCTTAAACCTGTCTGACAAAATACAGCGAACCTGCTTCAAACCCATATTTCGGATGCTTATCGCTGTTGCGATGCTTTTCAAAACCTTCCTTTTCCAGTAATTGATGAATGGGCGTATTCTCTTCCGCTTTGGTAATTGTATGTACGAGCTGGCCTGACAGGTTATACTTTTGAAGCAGCGCTTGATGAATTTCCCGAACTGTATCCGGCGAATAGGATACAAGCGAAAGAAGGTTGATTACAAGTTGCTCCTTCTTGAGAAAACCGCCCTTGATATAACGATATTGCATCAAGCCAAGCACCTGTTCACCGTCGATTATTTCATATGCAATAATCTCATTTTCTCCCTCGTCCATGGTACTGCGGAATTCATATATTTCTTTTTCTACTTCCACAATACCATTCCATGAATCATTTTGTGAAAAATACTGTTTCACAATTTTTTCAAGCTCTGTCGGTGATCTCAGTTCAATAAAAGTAATCATATAATCCCTCCCATAATTTGATTTAACACAATCAATATAGCATATGTAAAATGAAAGATATACACTTATTTCACAAACACTTAGAGAAACACAGGAGTATTTTTTAAATTTCAATGGTTAAAAAACCCTGTTCGGTAACATAGGGGCTGGATCCTGGAAGTGTACGGCTTTGATATATACTGCTGCATCTGGACGCCCCCCTGCTGCATATCAAAACAACTTTTACAGAAAAACCATAAGGCTGCCTAATAGAAAAAGGGCATCAGTCGATGATCCGTTCACGACCAACTAACTGACACCCTGAATTTTTTTCAGAAAAGGAAAGGAGCCGATCCAAGGATCGTCTCCTTTTTAAGATACGTTGATAACAAATATGCGGCTCACAAGTTACGGTCTAACCCGAACCGCGACCCAGCGTCAGCGGTCGTGGTTTGGAAAGGAGGAGCAACAAAATGAGTGCGCTCTGA
>JAHHSD010000023.1 GCA_020025425.1 Oscillospiraceae bacterium | reverse complement strand
TGGACGGCCGCATCCACCCCGCCCGCATCGAGGAGATGGTGGAGAAGGCCAAGCGGGAGGTGGACGCCACCATCCGCGCCGAGGGCGAGCGGGCCATCTTCGAGACCAACGTCCACGGCCTGCACCCCGAGGTGGTCAAGCTGCTGGGCCGTATGCGCTACCGCACCAGCTATGGCCAGAACGTGCTCAACCACTCCATCGAGGTCAGCCACATTGCCGGCCTGCTGGCTGCCGAGATCGGCGCCAACGTGAACGAGGCCAAGCGCGCCGGTCTGCTCCATGACCTGGGCAAGTCCATCGACCACGAGGTGGAGGGCTCCCACGTCACCATCGGTGTGGAGCTGGCCCGGAAGTACCACGAGAGCGAGAACGTCATCCACGCCATCCACGCCCACCACAACGATGTGGAGCCCCAGACCGTGGTGGCCTGCCTGGTCCAGGCGGCCGACGCCATCTCTGCCGCCCGCCCCGGCGCCCGGCGCGAGAATCTGGAGAACTACATCAAGCGTCTGGAGAAGCTGGAGGAGATCACCTCCTCCTTCGACGGCGTGGAGAAGTCCTTCGCCATCCAGGCCGGCCGCGAGGTGCGCATCATGGTCAAGCCCGAGATCATCAGCGAGGATCAGATGGTCCTGCTGGCCCGGGACATCGCCAAGAAGATCGAGGACGAGCTGGAGTACCCCGGTCAGATCAAGGTGCATCTGCTGCGGGAGACCAAGGCCATCGAGTACGCCAAGTAAATTGTACGCAAACGGCAGCATCCCAACTGGGGTGCTGCCGTTTTCTGTGGTTTTATCCCGCTTTCCGGCGGAAAATGCCACAAATCCTCGCCCTCCCGGCGAGCCCGATTTTCACCGCCGTCCTTGAATTTCTGTCAGCAATGCCGCCGCGGACTACCTGCTTCTTCTGGAATCTTGGCAGTTGAAAACAGCGGTCAGCGCAGCTCTGAGACTTCCCATTTTTCCTGAGAACACCGCACCCAAGGCGGCATTGCTGGCACTTCTGAAAAGTGCTGGACGCCGCAGGTTTGGGGTGTAGCTGAGCGAGGGGCGGCAGCCGAAGTCAGACAAGCGCCAGACCCATTCGTTTAGGGCTGGACCTGCCAGTCCGGGGGCGTTCTGAATCGGCACCGCCGGGGACCTCTGGGGTTTTAGGGGCCGCAGCCCCTGATCGTTTTCCGTCTGCTTTTGCGACCAAAAGCAGACCCCGCCAGGAGGGCGAGGACTTCTGCCCTCAACTGCCAGGAAAACGAGATCAAACTGCCCAGGTTAAAAGAGCTCGCCCGGAGGCGAAACAATCCCCTATTAGAGGGCGGACCACTTTTCCGGGTCTTTATCTCTCCCCCCACAATCCCCCTTAAAACTCCGGGAAATCGTCCCATACCGCCGTTGAGTTTTTCGGGGGGATACCGTATAATAAATAAAAACATTCCGGCATGAGGAGGAACGCACGATGCTGCTGAATATACTGGCTGTGGGAGACGTGGTGGGAGAGGGCGGACAGGATATCCTGTCCCGCCGCCTGCGGGAGCTCCAGAAGGAGGAGGAGATCCACTTCACCGTGGTCAACGGGGAGAACGCCTCAGGCGTGGGCATCACCCCCCGCCAGGCCCGGGGGATCTACGACGCCGGGGCCGACGTCATCACCCTGGGCAACCACACCTGGAACCGCATCCAGATCGCCGACTTTCTGGACAAGGAGGACTACATCCTCCGCCCCGCCAACTACGCCGGCCGGGTGCCCGGCCGGGGCATGGGGATCTACCGCGGACCCCAGGGACTGCGCATCGCCGTGCTCAACCTGATGGGCCGGGTGGAGCTCAACCCAAACCTGGACAGCCCCTTCAAGGCCGCTGACCGGCTGCTGAAAAGCCAGCCCTACGATATCGCCCTGGTGGACTTCCACGCCGAGGCCACCAGCGAGAAGGGGGCCATGGCCTGGTATCTGGACGGCCGGGTCCAGGCGGTGTGGGGGACCCACACCCACGTCCCCACCGCCGACCCCCAGGTCCTGCCCAAGGGTACCGGCTTTGTCACCGACCTGGGCATGACCGGACCCGCCCGGTCGGTGCTGGGCATCCGCCCGGAGCACTCCATCAACCTGTTTCTGGGCGGCCTGCCCCGGCGCTACGAGGAGGCAGAGGGCAGCTGCAAGCTGAACGCCTGCCGCTTTACCATCGACACAGAGAAGAAGAAATGCGTCCAGGTCCGGCGTGTGGACCTGAACGAGTGAACCACTCCAGGGAAGGAGATACCATATGATCAAACTGATCCACGCCGCCGACCTCCATCTGGACAGTCCCTTCGGGGGGCTGCGCCCGGAGATGGCGGCCCGGCGCAGGGCGGAGCAGCGGGATCTGCTGGCCCGGCTGGTGGAGCTGGCCCGGGAGCGGCAGGCGGACGCCCTGCTCCTCTCCGGCGACCTGCTGGACACCGGGCGGGTCTTTTGGGAGACCGCTCAGCTGCTGCGCAGTCAGCTGGGGGCGGCGGGCTGTCCGGTGTTCATCGCCCCGGGCAACCACGATTTCTACGGGGGACGCTCCCCCTACGCCACCCTGACCTGGCCGGACAATGTCCACATCTTCCGCTCCCCCCAGCTGACCGCGGTAGACCTGCCCGGAACGGGCTGCCAGATCCACGGCGCGGCCTTTCTGGCCCCCAAGCTTGACCGCTCCCCCCTGGCCGGCTTTTCCGCCCCGGCGGACGGGCAGGTCCATGTGGCGGTGCTCCACGGGGATGTGGATGGGGCGGGGGACTACGGCCCCATCCAGCGCAGCGACATCGCCGCCAGCGGCCTGACCTATTTGGCCCTGGGACACGTCCACAAGGCCAGCGGTCTCCAGCGGGAGGGGGACACCTTCTGGGCCTACCCCGGCTGTCCCGAGGGCCGGGGCTTTGACGAGCTGGGGGAGAAGGGGGCCCTCTATCTGGAGGTTGAGCCCGGACAGTGCCGGGCGGAATTCGTCCCCCTGTGCCGCCACCGGTATCAGATCCTGGATGTGGACCTGACGGGGGCGGAGGACGTCCTGTCCGCCATCCGGGCCGCCCTGCCCGGAGATACCCGGGCGGACATTTACCGGATCATCCTGAGCGGCGAGCGGGCGGGCAGCCTGGATCTGGCCGCCCTGGAGACCGCGCTGGAGCCCGGCTTTTTCGGTCTGACCCTGCGGGACCGCACCAGGCCCTCCCGCCAGCTGTGGGACCGGATGGAGGAGGACACCCTCACCGGACTCTTTCTCCGGGAGATGGCCGCCCAGTGCCGGGAGCGGCCCGATGACGACATGCTCCAGCTGGCCGTCCGCTTCGGACTGGCCGCCCTGGAGGGAGGGGAGGATGCCGCACCATGAAGCTCAAACAGATGACAGCCCGATTCGGCCGCCTGGACGGGGATCAGCTGACCCTGGGTCCGGGACTCAACATCATTCACGCCCCCAACGAGGGGGGAAAATCCACCTGGGCCGGGTTTTTGAAGGCCATGCTCTACGGCATCGACACCCGGGACCGGGACAAGAAGGGCCATCTGGCCGACAAAAACCGGTATCAGCCCTGGTCCGGGGCCCCCATGGAGGGGGAGCTGACCCTGGAATGGCAGGGCCGTGAGATCACCCTGCGCCGGGGCAGGCAGGGGAGCCAGCCCTTCGGGGCCTTCTCCGCCGTCTACACCGGCACCGACGAGCCCGTCCCCGGCCTCACCGGGGAGAACTGCGGCGAGCTGCTCACCGGCATAAGCCGGGAGGTCTTTGAGCGCTCCGCCTTTATCGGCCAGAGCGGGGTGGCCATCCAGTCGGTCCCCGAGCTGGAGAAGCGGATCGCCGCCCTTGTGTCCTCAGGGGAGGAGGACGTGTCCTACTCCCAGACCGAGGCCCGGCTGAAGGAGTGGCTCAACCGCCGGAAGGTGAATAAAACGGTGGGGCTCATCCCCAAGCTGGAGGGGGAGCTGGCCGAGAACGACCGCACCCTGGCCCGGCTGGAGCAGCTGGCCGGGGAGATCTCCCGGGACGAGGAGGAGCGGGTCCGGCTGGAGCAGGCCAAAACTCTCCTGCTGGACCAGCGCAGCGCCCACCGCGCCGCCGTCCAGCGGGATCTGGACCGGCGCTTCACCCAGGCCCAGGAGGATCTGGACGGGGCCCAGCAGGCCCTGGACGCCCTGCGCCGGGACCTGGGCCGCTTCGGCGCCCTGCCCCAGCGGGAGCTTCTGAAGCGGGCACAGGGGGAATTGCAGTACCTCAAGGTGCTGGACGAGGAGATCAAGGAGGGGGACGGGGCCCAGAAGGCCGCCGAGGAGGCCTATGTCCAGGCCAACATCGCCATCCAGGACCCCCTGTTCAACGGAATGACCGGCCAGGAGGCCGTACACAAAACGGAGGAGGACCAGCGCAGCTATCAGGAGCTCACGGAGCAGGGGGCGCGGAAGAAAAAGCAGTCCGTCCTGCTGCTGGCGGCGGGTCTGCTGACCGCAGCCCTGGGCGCGGCGGCCACCTTCGCCGTCCCCGCCCTGTCGGGGAACTACGTCCCCCTTGGCGTGGGGCTGGGCGTCGGCCTGCTGGGTCTGGGCGGCTGGCTGGCGGCCATGCAGAGGGCCAAATCCTGCGCTCGGGAGGGCGAGAAGCTGCTGGCCCGGTACGGGGCCCAGGACCCGGCCCAGCTGGGCCGGCTGTCCGCCGACTATGAGCGGCGCTGGCAGGCCGCCGAGGAGAAGGCGGAAGCCCTGAAACAGATCCGGGGCGCCCTCAATGACCGCCAGGCCCGGCGGGAGAACACCCACCGGGATCTGCTGGATTTTGTCCACACCTTCGCCCCCGAGGTCCGCGATCTGTTCGGCTGCTCGGCCGCAGTGTCCCGGGCCCTGGGGCTGGAGGACCGGATGCGGGAATCCAGTGAAAAGCTGGAGCTGACCCGCCGCCGCCGGGACGATCTGGCCGCCCAGGGCGGCCGTCTCCTGGAGGGCGACGGCCAGATCCAGGTCCCCGGCATCTCCCCGGCCGAGGTGGAGGCCCGTCTGGCCGCCGTGGAGGGGGAGCTGGAGCGGCTCAACCGGGATCTGGACATGGCCCGGGGCGAGCAGAAGGCGGTGGGTGACCCCGCCGCTCTGGCCGCCCGGCAGGAGGAGCTGCGCAGCCAGCTGGACCGCCGGGAGACGGAATACCGGGCCCTGTCCGCCGCCATGACCGCCCTGAAGGCGGCCAACGCCCGGCTCCAGGAGCGTTTCTCCCCGGAGCTGAACCGGCTGGCCGGCCAGTGGATGGACCGCCTCACCGGCGGCCGGTACACCTCGGTCAGTCTGAACCGGGAGCTGGAGGCCTCAGCCACCCAGAGCGGCGCTCTGCTGCCCCGGAAGGCCCTGGCCCTGTCCCAGGGCACGGCGGACCAGCTCTATCTGGCGGTGCGGCTGGCGGTGTGCCAGCTGTGCCTGCCTGCCCAGGAGCCCGCACCCCTGGTGCTGGACGACGCCCTGGTCAGCTTTGACGACAGGCGGATGGCCCTGGCCCTGGATCAGCTGGACCAGCTGGGCGGGGAGCGCCAGGTACTGCTGTTCACCTGCCAGGACCGGGAGGGCCGGGCCATGGAGGGCCGCCCCCAGGTGACCCGGGTGGAGCTGGCCTGACCCCCACTTGCAATCGGCGGGAAAAACAAGTATAATCTAACCGAGAAAATCAGCATTGATTTCAGAACAAGATTCAGGAGGTGCCTCTGTGGAGGAAGAAAACCAGAGTCTCTCCGCCCCCAAGAAGGCGGAAACAAAAAAGCCCTATGGGGAGTTCTTTTACTGGCTCCAGACCCTGGTCAGCGCCATTGTGTGCATTGTCCTGGTCTTTACCTTTGTCGGCCGCGTGACCCGGGTAGTGGGCCACTCCATGGACCCCACCCTGTCCGAGGGCGAGCTGCTGTTTGTCTGGTCCCTGGGCTATGAGCCCAAGCAGGGGGACATTATTGTGTGCAACAAGACCACCGCCACCTTCCTGGGCGGAGACGCTATCGTCAAGCGGGTGATCGCCGTGGGCGGTCAGACCGTGGATGTGGATTACGCCACCAGCACCGTCTATGTAGACGGCGAGCCCCTGGATGAACCCTATGTGCTGGAGCCGTCCGGCTGGTTCATCCAGCCCGGTATGGAGGAGACCCACGTGGAAGTCCCGGAGGGCTCGGTGTTCCTGATGGGAGACAACCGCAACGGCTCCACCGACAGCCGCCACTGCGAGCTGGGTCCGGTGGATACCGACTATATCCTGGGCAAGGCGGTTTTCTCCCTTTTCCCCTTTAACAAAATGGGCCCCATGTAGTGAGACCCGCAGGATGGAGGTATAGGTATGAAAAATCGGATCATTACCATCAGCCGTCAATTTGGCAGCGGAGGACGCACTATCGGCAAGCAGGTGGCCAGCAAGCTGGGCATCCCCTGTTACGATCAGGAACTGTTGGAAAAACTGGCCGAAAAGAGCGGCTTTTCCCCGGAATATCTGAAGGAGCACAGCGAGTACACCGAGCACGGCGGCTGGATCTCCACCGCCCTGGCGGGCCGCACTTCCATGGGTATGAACAATCAGGACCGGATCTGGGTGGTCCAGCGGGACCTGATTCTGGAGCTGGCCGCCAAAGGGCCCTGTGTCATCGTGGGCCGCTGCGCCGACTACATCCTCCGGGATGAGGAGAACGTGGACTGCCTGAACGTATTCATCCACGCCGACATGGCCAGCCGGGCCAAGCGCATCGTGGAGCTGTACGGCGAGCGGTCCGACTCCCCGGAGAAGCGTCTGCGGGACAAGGATAAGCGCCGCCGGGCCTATGTCCAGTTCTACACCGACATGCGCTGGGGTGAGGCGGAAAATTACCACATCGCCCTGGACAGCGGTGCGCTGGGCATCGACAAGTGCGTGGACATTATCACCAGTCTCTACTGAACTACATTATAACTGAAGGGAGCGTACCCGCTTGGGTACGCTCCCTTCTTCTCATATCTATTTCCCCACGCAGAACCGGGAGAAAATCCGGTCGGTGATATCCTCCGCAACATTCCGTCCGGTGAGTTCCCCCAGGGCGGCCATGGCCCCCTCCACATCGGAGAGAACGGCGTCCGGGGTGATGCCCAGCTCCAGGGCCTGGCTCGCCCGGCGCACCGCCTCCAGGGCCCGGCGGGCTGCGTCCTCCTGGCGGGCGTTGGTCAGGATCTCCCCCTGGACCTCCTGCTGCCCCGCGGGGAAGAGGTCGGCCACCGCCCGGCCCAGGTCGTCCAGTCCGGCCCCGGTGCGGGCGCTGACCTCCACCACCGGGGGCAGCTCCAGATCCACACAGGGGACTGGGGCGGAGGGCAGGTCTGACTTGTTCCACACCAGAATGGCAGGGGCCAGCTCCATGGCCTCCCGGAGCAGGGCGAAGTCCTCCTCCAGGGGGGGCTGGCTCTGGTCCATGACCACCAGCACCAGCCGGGCCCGCTCCAGGGCGGCCCGGCTGCGCTCCACGCCCAGCCGCTCCACCTTGTCCTCCGTCTCCCGGAGCCCGGCGGTGTCGATGAGCCGCAGGGGCACGCCTCCCAGCTCGCACAGCTCCTCCACCGTGTCCCGGGTGGTGCCGGGGACGTCGGTGACGATGGCCCGGTCATAGCCCACCAGGGCGTTGAGCAGAGAGGACTTGCCCGCGTTGGGCCGGCCCACAATGGCGCAGGGGATGCCCTCCTTCAGGTACTGTCCCCGGCGGCTGCCGGCCAGCAGCCGGTCCAGCTCTGCGGCGGAGAACTCCAGGGCCTCCCGGATGGTTTTCTCCCCAAAGGGGTCGATGTCCTCCTCCGGGTAGTCCAGAACCGCGCAGAAGTGGGCCATCAGGTCGGTGAGCCGCTGGTAGACCCCCTCGATCCGCCGGGACAGGGCCCCGGTGAGCTGCCCAGCTGCGTGGAGGGCCCCCGCCCGGCTGCGGGCGTCCAGCAGATCGGCCACCGCCTCGGCCTGGACCAGGTCCAGCCGGCCGTTGAGGAAGGCCCGGCGGGTAAACTCCCCCGGTCCCGCCTGGCGAGCCCCCAGGGCGCGGAGCACCTCCAGCCCCATGGTCAGCACCATGGGGGCGCCGTGGCACTGAAATTCCACCGTATCCTCGCCGGTGTAGCTGTGGGGCCCCCGGCTGTATGTGCACAGGCACCGGTCGAAGGGCCGCCCCTCCCGGTCCAGCAGGTCCCCGTAGACCAGCTCCCGGGGGGCGTGCTCTGTCAGCCCCCTGGAGCCCAGCGGGCGGAAGCACTGCTCCGCAATGGTCACCGCCTCCGGTCCGGACAGGCGCAGGATGCCGATGGCGGCGGGCTGGGGGGCGGTGGCAATGGCGGCAATGGTATCAGATGGATTCATGGGCAGCATCTCCTCGGGGGGCGGCTCCATTTGGCGGAGCGTGACAGGACCCCTGCAAATTTTAGCTTTGTGCACTATTTTCGACTCGGTATCCGACGGGCGGGATTTTCCTGTAAAAAGTAAAAAATACGGCCCGGTGACTTTTTCACACCCCCTGTGGAAAACTCTGTGGAAAGTGTGGAAAACCCTTCCGGACAACGGAAAACCGCGCGCAGGGTGGAACAGGATCGGGACTTGTCGGATCCCATAAAAATGAATTGGAACCTGACAGGGGAGCGGTTTTTATTATGAATAATGGCTTAAATCTTTTTGCATAAATGCAGGAGCGCCGCTCCCCGGTCAATGGGGAGCGGCGGCAGATCACGGCAGTTACTGCGCGTCCTGAACGCGGCGGCTGATGGCCCGGGCGGCCTGGACGCCGGAGGCGCCGGCCTGAGCAAGGCCCCGGGTGACGCCCGCGCCGTCGCCGGCGGCGAACATGCCGGGCAGGGCGGTCTCCAGCTCACCGGACAGCTCCAGACGGGAGGAGTAGAACTTGACCTCCGCGCCGTAGAGCAGGGTATCGTAGTTGGCGGTGCCGGGGGCGATCTTGTCCAGCTGATAGATCATCTCGATGATGTCGTCCAGCTGGCGCTTGGGCAGGGCCAGGCTCAGATCGCCGGGGACGGCGGCGGTGAGGGTGGGTCGGACATAGGACTTGCCCAGCCGGTGCTCATTGGTGCGGATGCCGGACACCAGGTCGCCGAAGCGCTGGACCAGCACGCCGCCGGCGAGCATGTTGGACAGGGAGGCGATATGCTTGCCGTAGCGGTAGGGCTCGTTGAAGGGCTGGGTGAAGCGGTTGGACACCAGCAGAGCGAAGTTGGTGTTTTCGCTGCGCAGGGAGGGGTCGGCGTAGGAGTGGCCGTTGACGGTGTTGATGCCCTCCACGTTCTCGGCCACCACGTGGCCGTAGGGGTTCATGCAGAAGGTGCGCACCGGGTCGCCGTACTGCTTGGTGCGGTAGACCAGCTTGGACTCGTAGACCACATCGGTGATGTGCTCGAACACGGCTGCGGGCAGCTCCACGCGCACGCCGATGTCCACCTGGTTGTTGATGAGGTTGATGCCCAGCTTCTTGCACTGCTCGGAGAACCACTCGGCGCCAGAGCGGCCGGGGGCGGCCAGCAGGTAGCGGCAGGTCAGCTCCTCGCCCTTGGCCAGGGTCAGGCGGAAGCCCTCGCCGTCCCGGTCGATGGTGGAGACGGTGGTGTCAAAGCGGAACTCCAGCTTCTCTCTCAGGCCCTCATAGATGTTGGTGAGGATGCGCAGGTTGTTTTCGGTGCCCAGGTGCTTGCAGCGGGCCTGGAGCAGGTGGAGGTCGTGGGCCAGGGCCCGGCGCTCCAGCTGCTTGGCCTCCGGGGTGGTGGTGGAGAACACCTCGGTGGTGGCTCCGTGGAGCACGTTGATGGAATCCACATAGTCGATGAGGTCCATGACCTCCTTGGGGTCCATGAAGTCGGTGAGCCAGCCGCCAAACTGAGTTGTGAAGTTGAACTTACCGTCAGAGAAGGCGCCGGCGCCGCCAAAGCCGCACATGGTGTCGCACACAGGACAGTGGATGCACTCCTTTACCTTGCCGGCTACAATGGGGCAGCTGCGGCGGTAAATGTCGTGGCCCTGGTCCAGTGCAAGCACCTTCAGGCCGGGCTGGAGCTTGGACAGCTCGTAGGCAGCGAAGATACCGGCCTCGCCGCAGCCGAGAATGATTACGTCATAAGCGCTCATGGAGAACTCCTCTCAATCTATCATCTGCGGCGGGGACTGTCCCAAAAAGACCGCAGGACATAAAATCACAAATACTATTTTAACACAAGTTTTCCGAATATGGAAGGAAAATCGAAAAAGGCCCTCGGAACCCCGGGATTTCCTCAGCGCCGGCCCAGACGGCGGGTGAGGGCCTGGGCCGCCATGCCGGTAAGCAGACCGGAGCAAACCCCGGCCAGGATCAGGTAGGGCAGGTAGGCCAGCACCGCCCAGGTTTTCATCACCGCCGCCGCCACCAGAAGCTGGCCCAGGTTATGGAAGATGGCGGAGATGGGGCTGCTGAGCCACATGTGGTTCAGGTCCAGGGGTCTGCGCAGCACCAGCAGGATGAGCCAGCAGCTCAGACCGCCGCCCAGGCTGTACAGCAGGGTCATCATCTGCCCGGAGAACACCGCCCCCAGAAACACCCGGGACAGCAGGATCATCAGGGCGTCCCCCGGCCCCAGCACATAGACTGCATACAGGGTGACGATGTTGCTCAGCCCCAGCTTGACCCCGGGGATGGGCACGGGGGCGGGGAGCTGGGCCTCGGCCATGAAGATGGTCAGGGCGATGGCGGTGAGCAGGGCGCACCGGGTCAGCCGCCGGACGGGGGAGGGGCGCTTGTCAGGAGACGGCATCCAGCTCGCCCCCCTCTCCGCGAATCTCAATGATCAGCTTGTTGGGCAGGCAGACAATGGGCTTTCCCGGCTGGGAGATCCAGCCCTGGTGGACGCAGATCTGGTCGGGGCAGGTGGCATCCTTCACCCGGATGCGTCCATGCTCGGCCACCACGGTGTTGAGAATGCCGTTGTCCCCTTTGACGGTGAACATCATGGGCTCCTCCAGCTTGTCCAGGTCGATTTCCTGCAGCACCACGCCGTCCTGCTTCACCACCGCCACACTGCCCCCGGGGGCGGGCCGGAGGAACAGCCAGGCGCAGGCGGCCAGCACCGCCCCAACCAGGAAGGCCAGGGCGATTTTAACCCCTTTCGTCATGGGAGATCACCGTCACTTTCCGATCTTGATAGGGGGAGAGGAGCTTGAACCCCTGCTCCAGCCCCTGGGATATCTGGAGGGAGCCGTCCTCCAGCACCAGGACATACTCAAACTCCAGCTCCGGGTGGTCCCGCCAGAGCCGGGCGGCCCGGTCGGCCCCCATCACGAAAAGGGCGGTGGACAGGGCGTCACAGGTCAGTCCCCGGCCGCCCACAATGGTGGCGCTGAGCACTCCGCTGCGGGCGGGGGCGGCGGTGTCCGGGTCCATGATGTGCCAGTAGACCTGTCCGTCCTGCTCAAAGAAGCGCTGATAGCCCCCTGAGGTGACCACCGCCTGGTCAGATACCTCCACCGCAGCCAGGGAGGCCCCCTCCGGGCCGCTGGGGTCCTGGATACCCACCTTCCAGTTCGATCCGTCCGGCTTGGCGCCCACCGTCTGGATATTGCCCCCCAGATAGAGCATGGCGGAGGAGATCCCATCCTCCTCCATCAGAGCGGACAGCTGATCCCCGGCCCAGCCCTTGGCCACCGCCCCCAGGTCCAGCATCATCCCCTCGGGCAGGCGGACGCTGTGGGTGGCGGGGTCCAGCTCCACGGCGGTGTAGTCGATCCGGGCGGCCAGCCCGGCCAGCTCCTCGGGCGAGGGGACCCGGTGCTCGTCGGTGGTGAAGCCCCAGGCCCGGACGGCGGGATAGGTGGTGATGTCCAGTGCTCCGTCGGTGACCCGGCACAGCTCCAGGGCGTCCCGGATCAGGTCGAAGGTCCGCTGGGACACCTGGGTCCACGCCCCCTGGGCCTCATTGACGGCCCAGATCTCGCTGCCCTCCCGGGTGACAGACAGCTGGTTGTCCAGCTGGGTGACCAGGTCGGCGGCCCGGTCCACCGCCGGCTGGGCCTGCCCGCCGTAGGCGCTGAGCGAGAGGAAGGTCCCCATGGCGAACAGGTCCCGGGAGACCGGCTCGGGGGCGGGGGCGCAGCCGGTCAGCAGCAGGGTCAGCGCCAGCGCGGTACCTGTGAGCCGCTTGAAAAATTTCGGAGTCATGGACTACCTCCTTGGTTGGCAAATAGGGGTGAATACCTGATTTCAAGTAGGGATTTTATCACACAATGGGGAATTTGTCATGGGTTCCGGAGAAAATAAGGGGAGCAGGCCCGCCGGATACGTTGCAATTTCAGCCGTTTTGGTGTAGACTAAACTATCAATTTAACATCAGGGAGGGTTCTTCTATGGATGATCGTGTCAAGGAGCTGCTGGACCGGGTCCGCGGTACCGCCGAGGTGGCTGCCGACGCCGCCAAGGACACCGCGCGCATTGCCGGGAGAAAGGCCGGCCAGATGGTGGATACGGCCAAGCTGAATATCCAGCTGTTCGATCTGAACAGCGAGCTGGACAGCGTGCTCAGACAGATGGGCCAGGTCATGTATGACACCCACCGGGGCGTGGTGGACACCAGCGACCGGGTCCCTGAGCTGCTGGAGAAGGCCGACGAGCTCACCGCCCGGATCGCCCAGACCAGGGACCGGGTATCCGCTCTGCGCCAGTCCTGCCCCTGCCCCCACTGCGGGGCCGCCTGCGGACGGGAGGACCAGTTCTGCCGCAGCTGCGGCGCCAAGCTCTAACACTACAACGGGAAAGGAAAAGCAGCATGGAATTTACATTTGCACAGTATGAGGAGAGTGCCGCCGCCATCCGTCAGCGTCTGGGCGGCTTTGTGCCCCAGGTGGCCATGGTGCTGGGCTCCGGCCTGGGCTACCTGGGCGACCAGGTGGAGGACGCCATTGTGGTCCCCTACGGCGAGATCCCCCATTTCAAGTCCTCTACCGCTCCCGGCCACAAGGGCCAGCTGGTCTTTGGCCGGCTGGAGGGCCGGAACGTGGCCGTGATGCAGGGCCGGATGCACCACTACGAGGGCTACTCCTACGAGGCCGTCAGCTACGCCGTCCGGGTGCTGCGGCTGCTGGGCTGCCAGACCCTGATCGTCACCAACGCCGCCGGCTGCGTCAACACCCAGTGGAAGGCCGGCGAGCTGATGCTGATTACCGACCAGATCAAGATGTTCTCCGAGTCCCCCCTGCGGGGGGAGAACCTGCCCCAGTTCGGCGTCCGCTTCCCCGACGCCTCCCAGCTCTACACCCCCCGGCTGCGCCATCTGGCCCGCCAGGCCGCCAACGAGCTGGGCATCACCCTGCGGGAGGGCGTCTACTTCTACTGCTACGGCCCCCAGTACGAGACCCCCGCCGAGATCCGGGCGGTGCGGGCCCTGGGCGGCGACGCGGTGGGCATGTCCACCGCCCCTGAGGTCATCGTGGCCGGCCACTGCGGCATGGAGGTGCTGGGCTTCACCCTGCTGTCCAACATGGCCGCCGGCATCCTGGACCAGCCCCTGAGCGAGCAGGAGGTTCTGGACGCCGGGAACGCCGCCCGGGAGAAGTTCTCCGGGCTGGTGCGGGCCTGCCTGCGCAAGCTGTAACACAGAGATATTTTGACACATTCGGAGGAAGTCTATGTCCATCTTATTTGAACATGTCAGCGTGCTGCCCATGGACGGCAGCCGCACCGTGCTGTCCGACGCCTTTGTGGCCGTGGAGGGACAGCGGATCTCCTATGTGGGCGAGACCCGCCCCCAGGGGAACTTCGACCGGGTGATCGACGGCACCGGCAAGGCCCTGATGCCCGGCTTTGTCAACGCCCACACCCATCTGCCCATGACCCTGATGCGGGGCTACGGCGGCGGCCACGACCTCCAGACCTGGCTGTTTGACTATATCTTCCCCGCCGAGGCCAAGCTGGATGACCGGAGCGTGGCCGCGGGCACCGCCCTGGGCCTGGCTGAGATGATCGCCTCCGGCGTCACCACCGTGGCCGATATGTATGACCACTGCGATGTGATCATCCGGGAGGTGCTCAAGGCCGGGATCTCCGCCAACATCTCCCGGGGCACCACCCTGTTCAGCGACGACTACTCCTTCGACACCTTCCCCGGCTGCGTGGAGCTGCGGGAGCTGGTCCGGACCTGGCACGGCCACAATGGCGGACAGATCCTGGTGGATGCCAGCATCCACGGGGAGTACACCTCCCGCCCCGCCCTGTGGAAGGACATGGCCCAGTATGCCCAGCAGGAGCACATCGGACTGCACGTCCACGTCTCCGAGACCCAGAGCGAGCAGACCGACTGCCTGAAGCGCTGGGGCGCCACCCCCATCCAGACCCTGGATCAGTACGGCGTGTGGGACAGTGGCCGCTCCCTGGCAGCCCACTGCGTCTACACCACCCCGGAGGACTGGAGCATCATGGCCCGCAAGGGGATCAGCTGCGTCCACAACCCCTGGTCCAACCTGAAGCTGGGCTCCGGCGTGGCCCCCATCCCCGCCATAAAGCAGGCCGGGGTCAATGTGGCCCTGGGCAGCGATGGCATGTCCTCCCACAACTGCGCCGATCTCTTCTCGGACATGAAGCTGACCGCCACCCTGCACAACGGGCTGGCCCAGAACTCCATGATCCTGGGGGCCTGGGACGCCCTGGAGATGGCCACGGTCAACGGCGCCAGGGCCCTGGGCCGCACCGACACCGGCCGGGTGGAGGCGGGCTGCATCGCCGACCTCATCCTGATCGACTGCACTGCCCCCAACATGACACCCTGCCACGACCTGGCGGAAAACCTGGTGTATTCCGCCCATCCGTCCAACGTGGTCATGAATATGGCCCGGGGACAGGTCATATATGAGAATGGGGCCTTCCTCACCCTGGACCTGGAGCAGATCCGGGCTGAGGTGGCGCAGTACGCCCTGCCCCGTATCTTCGGATAAACTCATATCTCTAGGAGGCTGTCTATGGCACAGAATCACCGCGCCCCCCACCGGGGGGAACAAAAAAAGAATACCTTCTTTGGGGGAGCCGCCATTCTGGCCGTGGGCATCATGGTGGTGAAGCTGATCGGCATGTTCTACAAGATCCCCCTGGTCAACATCATCGGGGAGCAGGGCGCCGCCGACTTCACCAACGCCTATAATATCTACGCCGTTCTGCTGACCATCTCCACCGCCGGCCTGCCCGTTGCGGTGTCCAAGCTGGTCAGCGAGGCCAACGCCCTGGGCCGAAAAAACCAGGTACGCCGCACCTTCCAGCTGGCCCTGGCCCTCTTTCTGACCCTTGGCGTGCTGTCCTTCCTGGTCATGTTCTTCAAGGCCGACCTGCTGGCCGGCATGATGCACGACGACAAGGCCGCCGCCGGCATCCGGGCCCTGGCCCCCGCCGTGGTGTGCGTGGGCTGTCTGTCCGCCTTCCGGGGCTACTCTCAGGGGCACAGCAACATGACCCCCACCGCCGTCTCCCAGATCATCGAGGCCCTGTGCAAGCTGGTGGTGGGCCTGGGTCTGGCCTACTGGCTGATCCGCGCCGGGGCCGGTGAGGACAAGGCCGCTGCCGGCGCCATCACCGGCGTGACGGTGGGCACCATCGTGGCACTGGCCTATATGTTCCTCAGCTACGTCAGCGGGCGGATGGGCAATCGGACCCTGGGCACCGATACCCCCGACGCCGCGGGCAAGATCCTGGGGGACGTGCTGCGCATCGCCATCCCCATCACCCTCAGCGCCTCCATGGTGGGCATCGTCACCGTGATCGACTCCTCCCTGGTCCAGGGCCAGCTGCAAAAGGTGCTGCTGGAGAACCCGGACAGCTGGGCGATCTATCAGGATTTTGTGGACTTCGCCCCCCTCCAGCGGGCGCTGGAGGGCTGGAAGCAGACCCTGGACAGCGGAGCAGCCGCCAACGCGGCTCTGCTGGCCGCCCAGGTGGAGCAGAACGTCCCCGCCGCCGTCACCCTCAACGAGTGTGTGCTGGACCTGAGCCGCAAGCTCTACGGCAGCTACTCGGGCGCTCTGAACATCTACAACCTGCCCACCTCCCTGATGGCAGCCATCACCGCCTCGGTGATCCCCGCCGTCTCCTCCACCCTGGCCAAACAGGACCGGCGGGGCGCGGCCCGGCTGTCCGGCTCCGCCCTGCGCATCACCGCCCTGCTGGCCTTCCCCATGGGCGTGGGCCTGTTCGTGCTGGGCACCCCCATCATCAGGCTGATTTTCCCCAAGCTCACCGCACCTCTGGCCGGCCCTCTGCTGTCCACCCTGGGTCTGGCCACCCTGTTCGTGTGCATGATGCTGGTGTGCAACTCGGTGCTCCAGGCCTACGGCTTTGTCAATCTGCCCGTGTTCGTCATGCTCCTGGGCGGCCTGGTCAAGATCTTCAATAACTACCACCTGGTCACGGTCCCAAGCGTGGGCATCTTCGGCGCCCCGGTGGGCAATGTGCTCTGCTTCGGCCTGTGCATGGTCCTGGACCTGATCATCATTTCCCGGGTGATCCCCCACCACCCCCGGCTCATCCCCATTTTCGCCAAGCCGGCGGCCGCCGCCTCCCTGATGGGCATGGGGGCATGGGCCGTGTACGGCCTGGGCTCCAAGCTGCTGTCTGTGCAGTCCAAGGGTCCGGGGGGCGAGATGGTGCGCACCCTGAGCTACTCCCGCAACGCCATCGCCGTCCTGGCCGCCATCCTGGTGGCCGTGGTCATCTACCTGGTCCTGATCGTCGCCCTGCGGGCCATCTCCAAGGATGATCTGGCCCTGATGCCGAAAGGGGATAAAATCGCAAAAATTTTACGAATTTCCTAAAGTTTCTTAAAATATCTTGCACACGGAGAAAAAATATGATAGATTTTGAATGCAAAGAACGGTATGACTTCCGGGATCTGGAGCGGATCATGGCCCTGCTGCGCACCCCGGAGGGCTGCCCCTGGGACCGGGAGCAGACCCATCAGTCCATCCGGCGCAATATGCTGGAGGAGGCCTATGAGGCCGTGGAGGCCATTGACGAGCAGGACCCCGCCCACCTCAAGGAGGAGCTGGGGGACGTGCTGCTCCAGGTGGTTTTTCACGCCTGCCTGGCCCAGGAGGAGGGCTGGTTCACCCTGGATGACGTGGTGGACGGCATTGCCCAGAAGCTGGTCTTTCGCCATCCCCATGTGTTCGGCTCCGTCAGGGCCGGGAACACCGACCAGGCCCTGACCACCTGGGACGCCCAAAAGCGGGAGGAGAAGGGCCAGAAAACCGTGGGGGACTCCCTGGATGCGGTGGCCCGTTCCCTGCCCGCCCTGATCCAGGCGGAAAAGATCCAGACCAAGGCCCAGAAGGCGGGCTTTGACTGGAACGAGACCCAGCAGGCCGTGGATAAGCTGTCCGAGGAAGTGGACGAACTGAAGCAGGCCATCGCAGAGCACTCCAACATGGAGGAGGAGCTGGGCGATGTGCTGTTCGCCGCCGCCAAGGTTGGCCGTTTCCTGGACCTGGACAGCGAGCAGGCGCTCCACGGCACCTGTGAAAAATTCATCCGCCGCTTCCGCTCGGTGGAGGAGCAGGCCCAGGGCCGCCCCCTGAGCGAGTTTACCCTGCCCCAGCTGGAGCAGATGTGGGCGGAGGCCAAAACAAGGACTTAACGGCCCCAACCGGCTTTTAAGTGATATGCCAAAGATGGGCGCGTTCTGCGCCGGAGATACTTTTAGGAGGAAATTTAGTATGAATAAGACCGAACTGATCAACGCAGTTGCGGAGAAAACTGCCCTGTCCAAGAAGGACGCCGAGACTGCCATCACCGCCGTGGTCGATGCCATCACCGAGGCTCTGATCCAGGGCGAGAAGGTACAGCTGGTCGGCTTTGGTTCCTTTGAGGTGAAGCACCGCGCTGAGCGCATCGGCCGCAACCCCAAGACCAAGGAGTCCATCCAGATCCCCGCCTCCAAGAGCCCCGTGTTCAAGGCCGGCAAGGCCCTGAAGGACGCCGTGGCCGCCGCGGAATAAACAGAGAAACCAGAGCAGGGGCGTCGATCCGACGCCCCTGTTTGAGTCTGTGCAGGCGGGCTTTTCAACAAGCTGCCGCCCCTGTTTGATCGAATGGAGGAACTGATATGAGACTAGACAAGTGGCTCAAGGTGTCCCGGCTCATCAAGCGCCGCACAGTGGCCAACGAGGCCTGCGACAACGAGCGGGTGTCGGTGAACGGCCGCCCGGTGCGGGCCAGCTACGACGTAAAGGTGGGCGACCAGGTGGAGCTGCGCTTCGGTGAGCGCACCGTCAAGGTAGAGGTGCTGGTGGTGGCCGAAACCGTGGGCAAGGCCGACGCCTCCGCCATGTACCAGGAAATCCTGTAAAAAACCGGAGCGCCCCTCCGGAAATGCCAAAGGACCCCCTATATCCCGCATCTTCTGCTGTGGGATATAGGGGGTCCTTTTCTCTGCCGGGAAAGACGGCACGCGCCGTCTCCCCAAACCCTCTGCCGCGGGGCAGGGGGTTATTTCTTCTTTTTGTGCTTGTTGAACAGGTTGCCGATCAGGCCCTCATCCTCGTCCTCCGACTGGGACGTGCTCTCGGTCACCTCGCCCATGGCGGCCGCGTAGGCCCGCAGGGCGCTCTTCTGGTCGGCGTTCAGGGAGGTGGGCACCTTCACCGTGACGGTGACATACTGGTCGCCCCGGCCCCGGCCGCGCAGCTCGGGGATACCCTTGCCCCGCAGGCGGAAGGTGGTCCCGGTCTGGGTCCCGGCGGGCAGGGTGTACTTCACCTTGCCGTCGATGGTGGGGATCTCCAGCTCCGCGCCCATGGCGGCCTGGTAGAAGCTGATGGCCTGCTCATAGAGCACTGTGGTGCCCTCACGCTGGAACTTCTCGTGGGGCTTGATGCGCACACCCACGATGAGATCGCCCGCAGGTCCGCCGTTCTTACCCGCGTTGCCCTGGCCCCGCAGGGAGACGGCCTGGCCGTCGTCGATGCCGGCGGGGATGGTCACGGTGATCCGGCGCTGGGTGCGCACGCTGCCCGTGCCGCCGCACTTCTTGCAGGGCTGCTTGATGATCTTACCGGTGCCGCGGCACTTGGAGCAGGCCGCGGTGCTGGAGAAGGCCATGCCGCCCATGCGCTGCTGGACCCGGACGGTGCCGGTGCCCCGGCAGTCGGGGCAGGTCTCGGCGGTGGTCCCGGCGGCGCAGCCGCTGCCGTGGCACTCCTCGCACTCCTCGGTGCGGGTCAGGTTCAGCTCCTTCTCACAGCCGAAGGCCGCCTCCTCAAAGGAGATGGTCACGCTGGCCCGCAGGCTCTCGCCCTTCTGGGGGCCGTTGCGCCGGGCGGAGCCGCCGCCGAAGCCGCCCCCAAAGAAGGAGCCGAAGATGTCGCCCAGGTCGATATCGCCCATATCAAAGCCGCCGAAGCCACCGCCGCCGCCAGCGCCGAAGTTGGGGTCTACGCCGGCATGACCGAACTGGTCGTAGCGGGAGCGCTTCTCCGGGTCGGACAGGATGCTGTACGCCTCGTTGACCTCCTTGAACTTGCTCTCGGCCTCCTTGTCGCCGGGATTGACGTCAGGATGGTATTTTTTGGCCAGCTTGCGGTAGGCCTTTTTCAATTCCTCGTCCGAGGCGCCCTTGCTGACGCCCAGGACCTCATAATAATCTCGTTTCTGTTCTGCCATATCCCAATTCACCTCCGGAAAGGGAAGGATCTGTTTCAGGCCATTTTTCGTCTGTTTACGGCCTTTCTCTGAACATTCTGGGTGGGACGGAGGGCTATCCCCCCGTCCCACTCAGTGATCCTTCTATATCCGATTGACTCCTGCTTACTGCTTATCGTCGTCCACGACCTCAAAGTCGGCGTCCACCACGTTGGGGTCGCCCTGCTGCTGGCCGCCGGCAGCGGCGCCGCCCATGTCGGGGCCGGGCTGACCGGCCTGGCCGCCCTGCTGGGCGTACAGCTTCTCGCTGACGGCGTAGAAGGCCTTGGTCAGCTCCTCGGTGGCCTCCTTGATGGCCTGGCTGTCGGTGCCCTTCAGGGTCTCCTTCAGCTTGCCCAGAGCGGACTCCACGCTGGCCTTGTCGTCAGCGGGGATCTTGTCGCCCATCTCCTCCAGGGTCTTTTCGGTCTGATAGACCATCTGGTCGCCCTGGTTGCGGGTGTCGACCTCCTCCTTGCGCTTGGCGTCCTCGGCGGCAAACTGCTCGGCCTCCTTGACGGCCTTGTCGATGTCCTCCTTGGACATGTTGGTGGAGGAGGTAATGGTGATCTGCTGCTCCTTGCCGGTGCCCAGGTCCTTGGCGGACACGTTCACGATGCCGTTGGCGTCGATGTCGAAGGTAACTTCGATCTGGGGTACACCGCGGCGGGCGGGAGCAATGCCGTCCAGGTGGAAGCGGCCCAGGGTCTTGTTGTACTGAGCCATCTCGCGCTCGCCCTGGAGGACGTGGACCTCAACGGAGGTCTGGTTGTCAGCGGCGGTGGTGAACACCTGGCTCTTCTTGACGGGGATGGTGGTGTTGCGCTCGATGAGCTTGGTCATCACGCCGCCCATGGTCTCAATGCCCAGGGACAGGGGAGTGACGTCCAGCAGCAGCAGGTCCTTCACGTCGCCGGTGAACACGCCGCCCTGGAGGGCAGCGCCCATGGCCACGCACTCATCGGGGTTGATGCCCTTGAAGCCTTCCTTGCCGGTGATGTTCTTCACGGCCTCCTGCACGGCGGGGATACGGCTGGAGCCGCCCACCAGCAGGACCTTGTTCAGCTGGCTGGGCTGCAGACCGGCGTCGGACAGAGCCTGACGGACGGGACCCATGGTGGCGTCCACCAGGTGGTGGGTCAGCTCGTTGAACTTGGCGCGGCTCAGGGTCAGATCCAGGTGCTTGGGGCCGGTGGCGTCGGCGGTGATATAGGGCAGGTTGATGTTGGTGGAGGTGACGCCGGACAGCTCGATCTTAGCCTTCTCGGCAGCCTCCTTCAGGCGCTGCATGGCCACGCGGTCGCCGGTCAGGTCCACACCCTCGGTGCGCTTGAACTCAGCGGCCATCCAGTCCATGACGCACTTATCGAAGTCGTCGCCGCCCAGACGGTTGTTGCCGGCGGTGGCCAGGACCTCGATGACGCCGTCGTCGATATCCAGGATGGACACATCGAAGGTGCCGCCGCCCAGGTCATAGACCATGACCTTCTGGGCCTCGCCCTTGTCCACGCCGTAAGCCAGGGCGGCGGCGGTGGGCTCGTTGATGATACGCTTGACCTCCAGACCGGCGATCTTGCCGGCGTCCTTGGTGGCCTGGCGCTGGGCGTCGGTGAAGTAGGCGGGGACGGTGATGACGGCCTCGGTGACGGGCTGGCCCAGATAGGCCTCGGCGTCCGCCTTCAGCTTCTGGAGGATCATGGCGGAGATCTCCTGGGGGCTGTACTTCTTGTCGTCGATGCTCACCTTGTAGTCGGAGCCCATCTCACGCTTGATGGAGATGACGGTCCGGTCGGGGTTGGTGATGGCCTGGCGCTTGGCCACCTGGCCCACCATGCGCTCGCCGTCCTTGGAGAAGGCGACCACGGAGGGGGTGGTGCGGTTGCCCTCGGCGTTGGCGATGACGGTGGCCTCAGAGCCCTCCATCACGGCCACGCAGCTGTTAGTGGTTCCTAAATCAATACCAATGATCTTAGACATGATGTGTTTCCTCCTAAATATATCGTAAATTTATTTTTAACAAATGGAATTTGGAAAACGTGTCAGATTGGGCCGTCCGTCTCAGTTGGCCACCTTGACCATGGAGAAGCGGATGACCTTCTCGCCCAGCTGGAAGCCGGCCTGGAACACCTCGGCCACCACGTTCTCGCCCAGGCTCTCATCCTCCACGTGCATCACTGCGTTGTGGAACTTGGGATCGAAGGGCTGGCCCAGGGCCGGGATCTCGGTGATGCCCAGCTTCTCCAGCACAGCCTTGAGCTGGTTCATGGTCATCTCCACGCCCTTCTTGTAGGCCTCGTCGGTGGTCTCCTGCTTCAGCGCCCGCTCCAGATTGTCGTACACCGGCAGGAACTGGGCGGCCGCGTCGCCCTTGGCGTCGGCCCAGATGGCCTCCTTCTCCTTGGCGGTGCGGCGGCGGTAATTCTCGTACTCAGCGGCCAGACGCAGGTACTTGTCTCCCTGCTGGGCCGCCTGCTTCTTCAGCTCCTCCAGCTCAGCACCGGCGGGATCGGCGGCGGGCTGCTCCTCGGTTTTTTTCTCCGCCCCGGCCTCAGCCTCCTCGGGCTGTGCGGGCTGCTCCAGGACTTCCTCCTCCACGGGGGTCTCCTGCTTCTTGCTTTCCTTCTTGCTCACGTCTTGAGTACTCCTTTATCATTACTGGGCGCCCCTGGGGCGCTTTCGCCTGCGCTTCTATTCCTCGCTGTCCTCAGCGGGTTCTCCTGCGGGCAGCTCGCCCTTGCCGAACATCCGGGTCAGGCTGTCGGCAAAGTAGCTCAGCCGGGCGGTGACCTTGGCGTAGTCCATCCGGGTGGGGCCCACCACACCGATGACGCCCTTCATGTTGTCGCCGATGTCGTAGCTGGCCATCACCACGCTGGTGTCCTTCAGGGCCTCGTTCACATTTTCCGGACCGATGAGGATATTCATGTTGCTGTTTCCGTCCATGGGCACCACCGGGAGGTGGGCGCCGTCCCCGTCGTTCTCCTCGGAGAGGTAGCGGATCAGCGGCTTTGCCTTGTCCATGGAGCTGTACTCCGGGTGCTCCAGCAGGTGGGTGATGCCTGAGGTGTGGACGGTCTGGCGGCTCTGCTGGGAGAGGATCTCCATGGCGAACTCCACCACAATGGAGATCAGCCGGAAGGCCCCGGGGGCCGAGTGGGTCTCCATCTTGTCCAGCGCTTCGGACATCTCGTCCCGGGTCAGCCCCACAAAGGAGCTGTTCAGCACGGTGGACAGCAGCTGGAGCTGGGTGTCGGAGAGCTGGTCGGAGACCCGGATCAGCTTGTTCTTCACCACGCTGGTGTCCGTCATCACCACGGCAATGAAGGCGCTCTCCTCCACCATCAGCAGATCGTACCGGCGCACCGTCACCCGCTCCTTGGCGGAGGACAGGGTGAACACGGGATAATCACTGATCTGGGAGAGGACCTTGCCCGCCCGGTCGATGACCCGGTCCAGCTCCTCCATCTTGAGATTCAGGGCGCTGTTGATGCGCTCGGTCTCCTGGAGGGTCAGCTGGTGCCGGTCCATCAGCTCGTTGACGTAGAGCCGATAGCCGGCAGGGGAGGGGATCCGCCCGGCGGAGGTGTGGGGCTGCTCCAGCAGGCCCATCTCGGTCAGGTCGGCCATCTCATTTCGAATGGTGGCGGTGGAGACCTCCAGTCCCGCATGCAGGGCAACCGCTTTGGAACCTACCGGCTCCGCCGTGGCGATATACATTTCGACGATGGCACGCAGGATTCTTTTTTTTCGATCTGAAAGCTCCATGTTTTCACCAGCCTTTTGTTTCTCAACTTCTTTAGCACTCATTCTCCCTGAGTGCTAAAGATAATTTACCACCCACCCCTATAATTGTCAATAGCTACTTTATGAATTTATTATAAACAAAGCCATCTGCAATATTCTTGCAGTACACTTTGGGGTCTGCTAACCCGATTTCCCCATGAAACCCGGACCCTTGACAGCCCCGACCGGGGCGCACTATACTCTGAGCAAGAAAACAGGAGAGGAGGTGCGCCCATGCCCACAGAACGCCAGGGCCCCCGGCGGCTGGACCTGACTGTCACCCGGGAGCTGGCCGGGATCCGGGTGGACACCTTATTAAGAAAGCGGCTCAACCTGTCCGGGACGGTGATCCGCCGGATCAAGTGGCTGGAGGACGGCATCCTACTGGACGGCCTCCGGGTGAACACCCGGGCAGTCCCCCGGGAGGGCCAGGTGCTCAGTGTGCGGCTCAGCGACCCGGAGCGCACCAGCGGCATCGTCCCCACCGCCGGCCCACTGGATATCGTCTACGAGGACCGGGACCTGATCGTCCTGAACAAGGCCCCCGGCCTGTCCGTCCACCCGGGCCCGGGCCATTTTTCCGATACGCTGGGGAATTTTCTGATCCATTATTACAATGAGTCGGGGGAGGAGGCCGATTTTCACCCAGTCCACCGGCTGGATCGGGGCACCGCCGGTCTGCTGGTGGCCGCCAAGCACCCCCACGCCCAGGAGCGGCTGAAGGTGCAGCTCCACACCCCCGCCTTTCAGCGGATCTACCTGGCGGTGTGCGAGGGGGTGCCCGTCTCCGCCGCCGGGACCATCGACGCCCCCCTGGGGCCGGTGGAGGGCTCTCTCATGGCTCAGCAGGTCCGACCCGACGGCAAGGCCGCCCGCACCCACTACCAGGTGCTGAAAACCGTCAACGGCCGCGCCCTGGTCCGGCTGGAGCTGGAGACCGGCCGCACCCACCAGATCCGGGTCCACATGGCCCACATGGGCTGTCCCCTGACGGGGGATTTTCTCTATGGCACCGAGGACCACGACCTGATCCCCCGGCCCGCCCTCCACTCCTGTCAGCTGGCCCTGGACCACCCCATCACCGGGGAGCGGCTCCGGTTCACCCAGCCCCTCCCCGAGGATATGGCCCGTCTTTTGAAATAATTAGGAATCTGTCCCCGGATGGACAGAAAAACAGGCAGATTTCTCTGCCTGTTTTTTTACAGCTTCACTTGATTTTTAAGGGGCTCCCCGTTCACATACCGCTTCAGATTCTCCAGGGCCATCCGCACACAGTTCTCTCTGGTGACCTCCAGGCGCAGGCCGCCCGCCACGTGGGGGGTGATGAGCAGGCGGGGGGTGGACCAGAGGGGATGTCCGTCGGGCAGCGGCTCCGGGTCGGTGACGTCCAGGGCGGCCCCCCACAGCCTTCCCCCGTTCAGGGTATCCATCAGGGCCTGGTGGTCGATGACGTTGCCCCGGCCGGCGTTGAGCAGGACGGCGTCCTCCCTCATCAGCCCCAGGCGGCGGGCGTCCATCAGCCCGGTGGTGGAGCCGGAATTGGGCAGGCACAGGGCCACCACATCGGCCTGGGGCAGCAGCTCGTCCAGCCGGTCGATGGTGTCCACCCGGTCAAACCCGGCCACCGGCCCGGTGACGGTGCGCTTGAGCCCCACGGTCCCGGCCCCCAGGGCCTTGCACAGCCCGGCAAAGCAGGAGCCCACGTGACCTGCGCCCACCACCAGCACCGTGGCCCCGCAGATGCTCTTCATCTTGCCCACATCCACCCATTTCCCCTCGTTCTGGTGGTCCCGGCTCTCCGGCAGGCGGCGGTACAGGGCCAGAAGGCTGGCCAGCATGTGCTCGGCCACCGACTGGCTGTTGGCCCCGGCGGAGTTGGTGAGCACGATCCCCTGGGGCAGGGTCCCCGCCGTCACATACTCGTCCGTGCCCGCCCACATGGACTGCATCCACCGCAGGTTTTCGCACCGGCTCAGGTCGGCGGGCCTGGGCCAGCCCAGGATGACCGTGGCCTCCCGGTACTGCTCAGGGGTGGCGGTCCGCCGCCCGGCGTAGACGTGGACCGCATCGGGGGCGGCCTGTTCAAAAGCGTCCCGCTCCCCGTCGTTCAGCGGGAGCAGGTTGAGAATATAGTCGGACATGGTGTGACCTCCTTCAGCTGAGCTGAGATTTTTCTGGCCCTATTATACAGGGCGCTCCCGCCCCCTGGCAAGAGGCCGCCGGGGCGAATTTCTTTTCTTTTCCACAATCCCGTGATAAAATGGGGAAAAATCCTGGAGGTGAGCCCATGACACTGGATACCCCTGTCACTGAATTTCCCGGCATCGGCCCGGCCCGGGCGGTCAAACTGGAAAAACTGAATATACGCTGTGCGGGCGATCTGCTCACCGCCTTTCCCCGGGACTACGAGGACCGGCGGGCCCTGTACCCCATCCAGGACGCCCCTGTGGGGCAGAAGGTGTGCATCCGGGCCATGGTGGCCGAGCGGCCCCGGCTGGCCCGCATCCGCCGGGGGATGGACCTGGTGAAGGTCAAGGTGGTGGACGCCACCGGCACCCTCTATCTCACCTTTTTCAACCAGAGCTATGTGGAAAAGGCCCTCCATCCCGGGGAGGAGTACATCTTCTTTGCCGCCCTGGAGGAGCGGGAGCACCGCCGGGCCATGGTGAATCCCCTCTTTGAGCCGGTGGGCCGCCGCCAGGCCACCGGGTGCATCGTCCCGGTCTACCACCTCACCGAGGGGATCAGCAGCCACCTGATGGCCTCCCTGACCCGCCAGGCCCTGGACCGGTGCGGGGACCAGCTGGCCGAGACCCTGCCCCAGTCGGTACGGCTGGAGCACCAGCTGGCTCAGGTGGCCTTTGCCTACGAGAACATCCACTTTCCCGCCAGCCCCGAGGCCCTGGACGCCGCCCGGCGGCGGCTCACCTTTGAGGAGCTCTTCTACCTGTCCATCGGCCTGGCCAGCCTGAAAAACCGCCGGGACCAGGGGGGCCCCGCCGTCCCCATCGCCCCCGCGCCGGTGGACGACTTCGCCGCCCTGCTGCCCTTTCCCCTCACCGGCGCCCAGCGCCGCACCATGGAGGAGATCGCCACCGACCTCACCGCCGGCCGGCCCATGAACCGGCTGGTCCAGGGGGACGTGGGCTCCGGCAAGACCATGACGGCGGCCTACGCCGTGTGGCTGGCCGCCCGCAGCGGTCTCCAGGCCGCCCTGATGGCCCCCACCGAGGTGCTGGCCCAGCAGCATTTCAAGACCCTGGCCCCCCTGATGGCTCAGCTGGGGGTGGACACTGTCCTTCTCACCGGGTCCATGGGGGCCGCCGCCCGGCGGGACGCCAGGGAGCGCCTGGCCCTGGGCAGCGCCCGGCTGGCCATCGGCACCCACGCCCTCCTCTCTGAGGGGGTGGAGTTCCGCGCCCTGGGCCTGGTGGTCACCGACGAGCAGCACCGCTTCGGCGTGGCCCAGCGCTCCGCCCTGGCCGCCAAGGCCCAGGCCGGGGGCATCCCCGCCCCCCATGTGCTGGTCATGTCGGCCACACCCATCCCCAGGACCCTGGCCCTCATCATCTACGGCGACCTGGACGTGTCCGTCCTGGACGAGCTGCCCCCCGGCCGCACCCCCATCGAGACCTTTGTGGTGGGGGAGGACAAGCGCCAGCGGATGTATGGCTTTGTCCGAAAGCTGGTGGGGGAGGGGAGACAGGCCTATATCGTCTGCCCCGCCGTGGAGGAGAACACCGGCGAGGACCCGGCAGGCGGCCCCGTCCTGGACCTGAAAGCGGTGACCGTCTACGCAAAGCGGCTCCAGGAGGAGGTCTTTCCCCAGCTCCGGGTGGGCCTACTCCACGGCAAAATGCGCCCCAGGGAGAAGGAGTCCGTGATGTCCGCCTTTGCCGCCGGGGCTCTGGACATTCTGGTGTCCACCACCGTCATCGAGGTGGGGGTGGACGTGCCCAACGCCGCATTGATGGTGGTGGAGAATCCGGAGCGCTTCGGTCTGAGCCAGCTCCACCAGCTCCGGGGCCGGGTGGGCCGGGGAAAACACCAGTCCTACTGCGTCCTCATCACCGGCAGCCACAGCGCCGCCGCCCTCCAGCGGCTGAAGGTGCTGGCAAAAACCACCGACGGCTTCAAAATTTCTGAGGAGGATCTCCGGCTCCGGGGGCCGGGCGACTTCTTCGGCAGCCGTCAGCACGGTCTGCCCACCCTCCACGTGGCCGACCTCTCGGGTGATCTGCGCACCCTCACCCAGGCCCAGCAGGCCGCCCAGGCCCTGCTGGAGGCCGACCCCGGCCTGGAGCTCCCCGAGCATCAGCCCGTCCGGGCCAGGGTGCGGGAGCTGTTTCGGGATACCCCGGATATTTTCAACTGAGTGACAATCAAAACAATGGAGATCAAACCCCATGATCCTTTATTTGCAGACCATTGAGTCGGACTCAGACCGCTCCAAATTTGAAGCCATCTATCAGGAGTACTGCGGTCTGATGTACCATGTGGCATACCAATACACAAAAAACGTTCAGGACGCCGAGGACGTTGTTCAGCACACCTTTTTGAAAATCGCTGAAAATATTAAAAAAATTCGCAAATTGCAAGTGCAAGTTGGACACCCCGCACAGTAAAAATTTGTTAGC
>JAHHSD010000022.1 GCA_020025425.1 Oscillospiraceae bacterium | reverse complement strand
GGTGAAAGCGGCGATGTTGACGCCGTGCTGACCCAGAGCGGGGCCAACGGGGGGAGCGGGGGTCGCCTTGCCGGCGGGGATCTGCAGTTTTACATATCCAGTTACTTTCTGTGCCACGAAAGAGCACCTCCATATAAAATGTGGTTGTGTTTGGACTCGGAGCTTCTGCTCCTGTCCAGTTGGCGGGACCGGTCAACGGTCCCTCCCACGACGGCGGGAAAAACAGTGTTAGACGGGCTCGACCTGATCCAGCTCAAGCTCAACGGGAGTCTCGCGTCCAAACATGGACACCACCACCCGGACTTTGTTCAGATCCACGTCAATTTCCTCCACGGTACCCAGGAAGGACTCCAGGGCGCCGTCGGTGATCTTGACGCTGTCTCCCACTTGATAGCCCACGACGACCTCGCGCTTTTCCACGCCAAGAGCGGCGATATCGTCCTCCGAGAGAGGAATGGGCTTGTTCCCGGAACCCAGGAACCCGGTCACACCGCGGATGTTGCGCACCACATGCCAGCACTCGTCTGTCATGACCATCTTCACCAGCACATAGCTGGGGAAGACCTTGCGCTCCACTTCCTTGGGGCCGTTATCTGTGATTTCGGTGACAGTCTCCATGGGGATACTGATCTCGAGGATCAGATCGTGGAGACCGCGGTTTTCGACATACTTCTCAATGGTGGCCTTAACAGTGTTCTCATACCCGGAATAGGTTTGGACCACGTACCACTTTGCATCGTCAGCCATGTCAGCTACCTCAACCGACCAGGCTGATGAGGGCCTTGATCAGGCCGCCCGCAGCATAGTCAAAGAGCCAGATGAAAACACCCACGACGATCACACAAAGGATGACGATCAGGGTATTGTTGGCCGTCTGCTTAGCGGTAGGCCACTGGACCTTTTTCAGCTCGCTCTTCAGCTCGCGCAGCCAACGGCCGATGCGAGAGAAGATGCCGGGCTTGGACTTTTTCTCGGACTTCTTGTCCGACTTGGCCTTCTCGGCCTTGTTGGAAGCGGACTTGGCAGCCTGCTCCATCTTTTCGTTCTCAGCCATTCGTGATTACCCTTCTTTCCTTTCAGCCAACTGGAGACTCATTACTTGGTCTCGGTGTGAACGGTATGCTTTCTGCAGAAGGGGCAATACTTGTTCAGCTCCAGGCGATCGGGGGTATTCTTCTTGTTCTTCATGGTGTTGTAGTTTCTCTGCTTGCACTCAGAGCACCGGAGGGTGATCTTGATGCGAGCGCCGGCCTTACCTGCCATATGTTCGGCACCTCCTTTTGAATTAGCGGAGACGAGGGTTCCGTTCCGCTTCTTAAGCCAGATCTGTGCGTAAAAAAACGCCGGAACGGCTTAATTATGGCCGAATCCAGCGACAAACCGGCGCGCATAGCGCCACTGTGCTACGGTGGGATCCGGCAACTGCCTCCCTGTGCTCCCAGTCGGGTCAGGGGTTTCTGAGCACACACCGTAAAAATGCGCAGAAAAGTAGGCCCCTTTCACAGGTACTGCTACTATAACACAGTCAATATCCCTGCGTCAAGTGTTATTTTGGACAAGAAAAGGGCTGTTCCAGCCCCGGGAAGGCTTGTCTTTTTGTTACATTTCATGTATGATAGCAGGCAAGGGTAGGCGGATGGCCAGTGGGCCGGAGGCGGACCCTGATCATGCAGGTCCCCTGCCGCCGGCGGGGGGAGAAAGAGAGTGAAGAACCATTGCGGATCATGGCCATTGATTACGGCGACGCCCACACGGGGATCGCCGTTTCTGATGCAACGGGGTTCCTGGCCGGATACACCACCACCATCAACAGCCGGAAGGCGGAGGTGGTGCTGGAGGAGCTGGTCCGCCTGGTGCGGGAGCACGGGGTGGAGGAGCTGGTGATGGGATACCCCAAGAATATGGACGGCACCGAGGGCCCCCGGGCGGAGCTGTACCGGACCTTCGCCCAGCAGGTGGAGGAGAAAACCGGCCTGAAGCCTGTGCTCTGGGACGAGCGGCGCACCACGGTGGATGCCCACCGGATCCTCTTTGAGGCGGGGAAAAACGCCAAGAAGCGGAAAAAGACGGTGGACGCGGTGGCTGCCACCCTGATCCTGGAGGGCTATTTGGATTTTAAGCGGATTCAGAAGAACTAAGAGATAGAATGTCTGTGACAAAGAGAAATCAGATGTGGAGGAGAACGACATGAAGATGAAAACTGTTTGGGCTGTCTATTTCAGTGCCACCGGAACCACTGAGAAGGTGGTCACCACTTTGGCCAGGACAATGGCCGAGACCCTGGGGGCGGAGTACAAGAGCTTCTGCTTCAACCTGCCCAAGAACCGGGAGGACGAACTGAGCTTTTCCGCCGACGATCTGGTGGTCATGGGCGTGCCCGTGTATGCCGGCCGCGTGCCCAACCTGCTGCTGCCCTACGTGCGGGACAAGGTGAAGGGCTGCGGCGCTCTGGCTGTGCCCGTGGTGATGTACGGCAACCGCAACTATGACGACGGCCTGATGGAGCTGAAGAACGTCATGCGCGACAACGGTTTCCACCCGGTGGCTGGCGGCGCCTTTGTGGGTGAGCACGCCTTCTCCAAGGTGCTGGGTGCCGGCCGTCCCGACGCCGAGGACATGGCTCTGGTGATGGAGCTGGCCCGGAAGGCCGCTGAGAAGGTGCAGAACCTGACCGAGGCCCCCACTGAGGAGCTGACTGTGGGTGGCTGCGACCCCATCCGTCCCTACTACACCCCCCGTGACCGCCACGGTGAGCCCATCAAGGATTTCCTGAAGGCCAAGCCCATGACCGATCCCGACAAGTGTGTCAACTGCGGCCTGTGTGCCCGGCTGTGTCCCATGGGCTCCATTGACTTCAATGACGTGTCCAACGTGGTGGGCAAGTGCATCAAGTGCTGTGCCTGCGTGAAGCACTGTCCCACCGGCGCCAAATACTTCGATCATGAGGGCTACCTCTACCACCAGCACGAGCTGGAGGACCAGTATGCCGGCCGCCGCGCCCCCAGCGAGATTTTCCTGTAAGGGATCGATAAAAAGAGCGTGCCGGTCTGTACGGCACGCTGAAAACAGAAAAACCGATGGGATAGAATTCTGTCCCATCGGTTTTTATGTATCAAGAATAATTGGCTTACATCTCGGAGCCGTCCATGAGGTGGAACTGGCTCACCAGATCCTTCAGCATCTGGGCCTGAGAGGACAGCTCCTCGCTGGCGGCGGCAGACTGCTCGCTGGTGGCGGAGTTGGTCTGGACCACAGAGGAGATCTGGTCGATGCCCTCGGCAACCTGGGCAATGCTCTCGGTCTCCTGGGTGATGGCGGAGGTGATGTGGGCGATATCCTGCTCGGCCTGCCGGGAGGCGTCGATGGTGGAGCCCAGGGCGTTGGAGACGCGGGCCACGATGGATTCGCCATGCTTGACGGAGTCGATGGAGCTGCTGATCAGCTCCTTGGTGGCCTTGGCGGCCTCGTCGGACTTAGAGGCCAGGTTACGCACCTCATCGGCCACAACGGCAAAGCCCTTGCCGGCGGAGCCTGCGCGGGCAGCCTCGACGGCGGCATTCAGAGCCAGGATGTTGGTCTGGAAGGCGATGTTTTCGATGGTGGCGATGATCTTGCCGATCTCCTGAGAGGACTGGGAGATCTCGTTCATAGCGGCGACCATCTCCTTGATGCTGTCTGCGCTCTCAGACACAAAGGCAGAGGCCTTCTGAGAGTGCTCCAGAGCCAGGGCGCTGTTTTCCGCATTATTGCGAGCGTTGTTGGAGATGTCGTTGATGGTAGCGGACAGCTCCTCCACGGCGCTGGCCTGTTCGGTCGCACCCTGGGCCAGGGCCTGAGCGCCGTCGGATACCTGTCCGGCACCCATGGCAACCTGTTCAGCGGCGGTACCGATCTGGAGCAGGGTGTCGTTCTGCTGAAGCTTCAGCTGGCGCATAGCTTTCAGAATGGGTTTATACTCACCCAGATAATGCTCGGTATGGTTTAAAGTTACAGTAAAGTTGCCCTTGGACATCTCATCCATCACATAGCCGATATCCTGAATGATAACAGAGGTCTGCTTTTTGGTGCGGTTGATTGCACTGGCCAGCTGACCAAGCTCTGTGTCATCCTCTTCCACAGTGAGCACGTCGCTCAGGTTGCCCTCTGCCATCTCGTCCATGTTTTTCTCGATCAGCAGCAGAGGAGCGAGGATGCGCCGCCTCACATAATAAATAACGATCCCCTGGATGACCATGACCAGAACCAAACTTGTGAAGGAGAGATGAAAGAGGACATCTATTTTGCTGCCAAGCCGCTCCTGCTCCGCATCTACCCGTGTGGTGATGGATGTGATCAGCTGCTCCTGGAGTCCTTGGATTTCGGAAACGGTGTCTGTATACTTCTGGCTGTACACTCTTGAAATCGCAGCCGGATCAATACCGTCTTTTGTCATATCCATGGCCCCTTTTTCAATGGGGACCAGACCGGAAGAAAGAGACTGGATTTTCAAAATCAGATCGTTTTCCGCCTTGGTGATTCCCAGCTCCTGGAGAGCGGCTACGGCTTTTTCGCGGTTCTGATCCTGCTCGACCTCACGCCTGTAGTTGTCATAGTGAACCTGTCTCCCGGTAGCCACATAGGAGCGCACCTCCTGGGTCAAGTAAGTGGAGGCATCGACAAACTGTTCCGCATACTTAATAGCGGACTCACCGTTCTCTGTCACCACATCAAATTTGTTGCTGGCATAGATGTTGCGTAGCAACATGGAAAAGACCAGCGCGATCGCCAAAGCGGACGAGCCGCTGAGGATCTTGACTGCGGTGGACTGCTTCATTTTCTTACGGCCTGCTTTTGCTTCTGCGGTTGTGTTCAGATCATGGTTCTTCATTAACATTCATCCCTTTCTCGCGTTTGGATACCGTACTGCGAATGGGGTGATGCACGCAGTAAATGGCATCTGATGTATGCTCAATTCATACAACAGTTCTTGTTTTTATATATCGACCAAATATCCGAAAATATAACTGTTTTTTCAAAAATATTATAAAAAGATTAGACTTCCATGAAATGGTTTTTTAAGAGCTTGAGGCAGGAGGCAGGTGTGGGGAAGGAGGAGTGCCGTGACAGCCCGAAGTAAAAACAAAAAAAGACTGCTGTCACAGCAGTCTTTTTTGCGCCATTACTGAGCCTCGACCTTGCCGAACTCACGACCGTTGTAGGTCAGGCAATTTTTGCACATCCGGTGGGGCAGCCGATAGGCACCGCACTTGGGGCAGGTCACGATACCGGGAGTCTCCAGCTTCCAGTGGGAGCTGCGCCGCTTATCGCGCCGGGCCTTGGACACTTTTCTCTTAGGAACCGCCATTGGTGACACCTCCTTCGGTTTACGTGCCGTAGGGCACTATGGTCTACTTAGCTCTTAATCATCCAACAACTGCGCAAGCGCCGCCAATCGTGGATCCACTTCGGGTTTGCACCCGCAGGGGCCATCGTTCAAATTGGCTCCGCACTTGGCGCACAGCCCTTTGCAGTCTTCTGAGCAAAGGTTTTTGGTATCCATCGCGAGAACAAAGGCCGTGCCGGCCACCTCGTCCAGATCGACCTCGCTGCCCTCCAAAAGGATGATCTCATCATTCTCCTCATCCTCCAGCTCAGTGGCCAGCAGGCAGTTGAGGGGGACCGTTTTTTCACGGGAAAATGCTTTTCCGCAGCGGTCACAGGTGAGATCCAGCAGGGAACTGGCTGTGCCCTCCAGGACAAGAGCGCCGGCGTGGTTGGTCACGCTGCCCTCGACGTGGATGGGCCTGGTGATCGGGTGCTGCCCGTAGAACTCCAGATCGGACAGATCCATCTGGAATTGGAACGGTTTGGATGCGTCGGGAACATGGATGATATTCCGTAAATCAAGGCGCATGCTGAACCCTCCCTTTCTATGGGTGGACCCCATACTCGCATAATGGTACAGCGAGTATTATAAAGAAAAAGCAGGGGAATGTCAAATACTTTCTTTATTTTCCTGCACAAATTTATTTTTTCTTTCTGCTTTTCCCTCTGCACAATCCACAATGGCAGAAAAAGAGATCCGGCTCCCGCCCCGTTATGGAGCGAAAGGAGGTTTTTTGGCGGTTGAAATTCTCAAAAGCCTTGTGTAAAATGATCCTGTATCCGATTTACTCCGGGAGGACACACAGATGAAGGAATTTACCATAGGAAAAAACGACGCGGGACAGCGCCTGGACCGGTGGCTGGCCAAGACCATGCCCCTGCTGCCGGCCCCGCTGGCCCAGAAATATATCCGGCTCAAGCGGGTGAAGGTGAATGGGAAGGGCTCCAAGCGGGATGTGCGGCTCCAGCTGGGGGACGTGCTTCAGCTCTATATCAATGACGAGTTTTTTGAGCGGCCCACACCGGAGAACGCCTTTTTGTCCCTCTATCAGACCAAGCTGAATATTTTATATGAGGATGAGCACATTATGCTGCTGGACAAGCGGCCCGGCATGGTGGTCCATCCCGATGAGACCGAGCGGGTCAACACCCTGCTCACCCACATCCAGGCATACCTCTATCAAAAGAAGGAGTGGTCCCCATACTGGGAGAACTCCTTTGCCCCCGCCCTGTGCAACCGCATCGACCGGAACACCGGCGGCATCGTCATCGCGGCCAAAACTGCGGAGGGGCTGCGGATCATGAACCAGAAGATCAAGGACAGAGAGCTGGAGAAATCCTATCTGTGTGTGATCCAGGGGAAGATGGCCAGACCCGAGGGAAAGCTGGAGAATTTTTTGTTTAAGGATGAGGTCAAAAAGCAGGTCTACGTCCGGTCCAAGCCGGAGCCCGGGGCAAAGACCGCTGTTACCCTCTATAAGACCCTGTGCTCCAGCCGGGGGCTGTCCCTGGTGGAGTGCAGGCTCATCACCGGCCGTACCCACCAGATCCGGGCCCAGTTTGCCGCCGCCGGCCACCCGCTGGTGGGGGACGGCAAGTATGGAAGCGAGCGGGAGAACAAAAAGTTCGGCCGCCACGGACAGGCCCTCTACTCTTATAAGCTGAGTTTTCACTTCACCACGGACGCCGGAGTGCTCCAGCATCTGGACGGAAAGGTGTTCCAGGTGGAGGACGTGGACTTTGTCAGGGAGTATTTTCCCCAGTACCAGGTCCCCCGGGACACGTCTGACAGCACTTCTTCCATAAGTTAACTGAAAAAACCCACTTTTCAGCGAAATTCATTGACATTTGACCTATAAAAAGCTATCATGTATCGTACTAGCCCCTGAGTGTATCTGTCCGGTTTTGGACGGGACGGTCAGGGGTTGCATACTGGAGAAATGGGGGAGGATACATGTCCAAAGACTTGATCCGCCTTGACAGCTGTGTCATGGCCTTTGACGATGAAATCGTTCTTGACAACATTAACCTTAGCATCAAAGATAAGGAGTTCCTCACACTACTGGGACCCAGTGGATGCGGTAAAACGACACTGTTGAGGATTATCGGCGGGTTCCAGACCCCCACAGCCGGAAATCTTCTGTTTGACGGGGAGCGGATCAATGATGTGCCGCCCTACAAACGGACGATCAACACGGTGTTCCAGAAGTATGCCCTGTTTCCTCACCTGAACGTATATGATAACATCGCCTTTGGCCTGCGTATTCCCAAGACGGATGAGAACGGGAGGAAGGTGAAGATCAGCGAGGGGGAGATCGAGGAGCGGGTCACGGAGATGCTCCAGGTCATCAACCTGAAGGGCTTTGAGAAGCGCCGTGTCAGCCAGCTGTCCGGCGGCCAGCAGCAGCGTGTGGCCATTGCCCGCGCCCTGGTCAACCGCCCCAAGGTGCTGCTTCTGGACGAGCCCCTGGGCGCGCTGGATCTGCGCCTGCGCAAGGACATGCAGAACGAGCTGAAGCGGATCCAGAAGGCCATGGAGATCACCTTTGTCTTTGTCACCCACGACCAGGAGGAGGCCCTGTCCATGTCGGACACGGTGGTGGTGATGGACAAGGGCCGGATCCAGCAGATCGGCACCCCCGAGGACATTTACAACGAGCCTAAGAACGCCTTTGTGGCCGACTTCATCGGCGAGTCCAACATCATCGACGGCATCATGCGCGCCGATGGGGTGGTGGAGATCTTCAACCGGAAGTTCAAGTGTCTGGACGGCGGCTTTGAGAAGGACGAGAAGGTGGATGTGGTCATCCGCCCTGAGGATGTGGACATCGTCCCCGAGGACCAGGGCCAGCTGAAGGGCACCGTCACCAACGTCACCTTTATGGGCATGCAGTATGATATTATCGTGGATTTCTACGGCTTCAAGTGGCTGATCCAGACCACGGACTTCTGTCCTGTGGACTCCCGCATCGGCATTAAGATCGACCCCGACGGGATCCATGTGATGAAGAAGAGTGAGTACTCCGGCATGTTCGGCGATTACTCCTCCTATTCCGAGGAATATGAGGAGATCAGCGACGCGAATTACGATCCTGACGCCGAGGATCAGGAGGACGGAGATGAAGAATAAACGCTCGCTCTTTGCCGTGCCCTATGTGGTCTGGATGGCCCTGTTTACGGTGGCCCCCATCCTTATGGTGGTGATCTACGCCTTCTCCTCCGCAGAGGGCGGCTTTACCCTGGACAACTTCAGCAGCATGGGCACCTACGCCGTGGTCTTTGGCCGCTCCTTCAAGCTGGCCCTGATCGCCACCCTGATCTGTCTGCTCATCGGCTATCCGGTCTCCTACTTCATGTCCAAGGAGGGGGAGAGCTTCCAGCGGGTGGCCATGGTGCTCATCATGCTGCCCATGTGGATCAACTTCCTGCTGCGGACCTACTCCTGGATGGCCATTCTGGAGAATAATGGCCTGCTGAACCAGCTCTTCCGCAGCATCGGGCTGATCGACCTCTACAACAGCATTGCGGTCCATTTTGCGGCCAATCCCGCCGCCTATGTGCCCATTGACCACTTCCAGATGATGAATACCCAGGGGGCGGTGGTGCTGGGCATGGTCTATAACTACCTGCCCTTTATGATCCTGCCCATCTATTCGGTCATCATCAAGCTGGACGGCTCCCTGGTGGAGGCCGCCCGGGACCTGGGCGCAAACTCCGCTACCGTGTTCAAGCGGGTGATCCTGCCCCTCAGCTTCCCGGGCATCCTGTCCGGGATCACCATGGTGTTCGTCCCCTCGGTGTCCACCTTCGCCATCAGCAAGATGCTGGGCGGCGGTACGGAGCTGCTGCTGGGCGACCTTATTGAGCAGCAGTATCTGGGCGGGGCCTATAACCCCCAGCTGGGCGCCGCCATTTCCATGGTGATGATGGTCATTGTAGTGGTCTGTATGGCCGTGATGAATCGCTTCGGTGAGGGCGAGGAACAGGCGGTGATGCTGTGAAAAAGCATAATTCGGTATTTGACCGCTTCTTTACGGCCCTGGTTTTTGTGTTCCTCTACGCCCCCATCCTGGTGCTCATCGTGTTCTCCTTCAACAAGGGGGACAGCAGCGCAGTCTGGCAGGGCTTTTCCCTCCACTGGTACGAGGAGCTCTTCCACAACCGGCTCATCATGCGCAGCCTGTACACCACTCTGCTGGTATCCCTGCTGGCAACTGTGATCGCCACCATTGCGGGCACCTTTGCCGCCATCGGCTTCCACAACCTGCGCCGCCGCAAGCGCACGGTGCTGACCACGGTGAACAACATCCCCATGATGAATGCCGATATCGTCACCGGTGTGGCCATGTGCCTGTTCTTTGTGGCCTTTTTCGCGGGCTGGAAGGATTTTGCCGTGTGGATCAACGGGATTCAGAACATGTTCCACCTGCCGGAGCGGCTGACCCTGGGCTTTCCCACCCTGCTCATTGCCCACGTCACCTTTGACATCCCCTATATCATCCTGTCCGTCAGCCCCAAGCTGCGCCAGATGGACCACAACCTGATCGACGCGGCCCAGGACCTGGGCTGCACCTGGATGCAGGCCTTCTGGAAGGTCATCCTCCCCGAAATCAAGCCCGGCATCGTGACCGGCGCGCTGACCGCCTTTACCATGAGTGTGGATGATTTTATCATCAGCTACTTCACCGCCGGTTCCTCCTCGTCCACCCTGGCCATGACCATCTACGGCATGACCAAGAAGCGGGTGAGTCCCGAGATCAACGCCATTTCCACGCTGATGTTCGTCACCGTTCTGTTCCTGCTGGTGGTCATCAACCTGCGGGAGGCCCGCAATGAGCAGCAGGAGGCCAGAAGCCGGACCATGCCCACCCTGGAGGAGGCGGCTGAGAATGTCAAGCACGACCGCAAGCCCAGCCCCGTTCCCAAGATCGCGGGTGCGCTGGCTGTTGTGGCCCTGGTGGCAGTGGGCGGCTCCTTTGTGGCCCGCAGCGCCGGACAGCGTGTGGTCAACGTGTGCTCCTGGGGCGAGTATATTGATACCGACCTGATCGATCAGTTCGAGGAGCAGACCGGCATCACGGTCAACTACCAGACCGCGGAGAGCAACGAGGCCCTGTACTCCCTGCTCAAGAGCGGAGCGGGCGACTATGACGTGATTGTCCCCTCGGACTACATGATCTCCCAGCTCATTGAGGAGGATATGCTGGCCGAGCTGAACTACGACAACATTCCCAACTTTGCCAAGATTTCTGACCGCTTCAAAAACCTGCCCTACGACCCGGAGAATAAGTACACCGTTCCATACAGCTGGGGCACAGTGGGTATTGTTTATAACAAGAACATGGTGAAGGAACCCATCGACAGCTGGAGTACCCTCTTTGATTCTAAATATGCCGGAAGCGTGCTGATGTTCCGCAACTCCAGAGACGCCATTGGCGTGGCTCTGAACTATCTGGGCTACTCCCTCAACACCACCGATGAGGGGGAGCTGAGAGAGGCCTATCAGCTGCTGGCAGACGCCAAATCCAAGGGGATCTATCAGGCCTTCGTCATGGATGAGATCCTCCAGAAGATGGAGGGCGGGAACGCCGCCATCGGAGCCTATTACGCCGGCGACTGTCTGGGTATGCTGGAGAATAACGAGGATCTGGCCTTTGTGGTGCCCAAGGAGGGCTCCAACTGGTTTGTGGACGCCATGTGTGTCCTGAAGGACGCCCCCCATCAGGAGGAGGCGGAGGCCTGGATCAACTTCATTGCCTCCACTGAGGCAAACCTGGCCAACATGGACTACATCTGGTACGCATCTCCCAACCAGGAGGCTCTGGAAATGTACCCTGCCTACTACGAGGAGAAGTACGGCGAGCCTCTGGACCCGGAGCTGTTCGCCATCATGGCCCCCGGCCAGGATGTCCTGGACCACTGCGAGGTGTTCCTGAACCTGCCCCTGGAGACCCGCAAGCTGTACAACGACCTGTGGACCCGCCTGGGCATCTGACCCGCCGGAGCAGTGTAATTGAACAACAAACAGCACCGAGGGGGACTGCATTCCGCAGCCCCCTCGGTGCTGTTCGTTTGGATATTTGTGGATGTTTTTTGAAAAGAGAGATATGGGAACGGGAGAAAGTATGGTATAGTTAAGGGAAGAAAGATGGGCGTTGATGACGCGTCCCTCTGGAATGGAGAATCAGATATGAAGGAATTTACCTATACCGTGCAGGATGAGCTGGGACTCCATGCCCGGCCTGCCGGGGCCCTTGCAAAAATGGCCAGGGAGTATGAGGACACGATGATCACCCTGACCAAAGGGGAAAAAACGGCGGACCTGCGGCGGCTGATGGCCGTTATGACCATGCTGGTCAAGCAGGGGGACTGCATCACCATACGGGTGGACGGCCCCTCGGAGGAAGCGGCGGCGGAGGCCATCCGCAGCTATATGGAGCAGAACCTGTGAGACGCAGGGGAGAACATCGGCTCCAGGGGACAGGCATTTCCGCCGGAGCGGCGGTCGGGCCTGTGTTCCGCCTGGATCGAGGGAGGAGGAAACCCGCCGGGGAGAGCGCCGGCACACCGGCGGAGGAGCTGTCCCGCTTTGAGGAGGCCCGTAAGCGGGCCAAGCAGGCCCTGACCGACCTCAGCCGCCGGGCCGGGGCCGCGGTGGGCGGGGACGAGGGTCAGCTCTTTGAGACCCATGCCCTGATGCTGGAGGACCCGGACCTTTTAGAGGGGATCCAGGCCGCAATTTCCGGGGGCAGCCCGGCGGAGCGCGCGGTGGAGCAGGTGCTGGAGGGCTTTGCCCTGGAGATGGAGCACCTGAACGACCCCTACATGAGCATGCGTGCCGCCGATCTGCGGGACGTGAAGGGGCGGCTGCTGGCCCTTCTGTGGGGGGAGACCCGGCAGATCCAGCCGGACTGCCCCTCCATCGTGGCTGCGGATGAGCTGATGCCCTCCGACACCATTCAGCTGGACCGCCGCCTGGTGCTGGCCTTTGTCACACGGGTGGGCGGGGCCGACTGCCATGCGGCCATTCTGGCCCGGGCCATGGGGATCCCCGCGGTCAGCGGGGTGGACCTCTCAATGTGGTCGGGGGAGACCGACCTGACGGCAGCGGTGGACGGCTGCACCGGAGAGGTGGTGCTGTACCCGGACCAGGCAGCTGAGGACGACTTTGCCGCCCGCCGGCAGCTGGACCGGCGGCAGCAGGAGGAGCTCTGGGCCTATGCCGGCCAGCCCACCCGCACCCGGGACGGGGCGGAGGTCCTCCTCTGCTGCAACATCGGGTCCCCGGAGGACGCAAAGGAGGCGGCAGCCGTGGGCGGCGAGGGCGTCGGCCTGTTCCGAAGCGAGTTTTTATACCTGGGCCGCCAGCAGCTCTCCACAGAGGAGGAGCAGCTGTCCGCCTACCGCGCTGTGCTGGAGACCATGCCGGACCGGCCGGTGGTGGTGCGTACCCTGGATCTGGGGGCGGACAAGCAGGTCCCCGGCCTGTCAATGGGGGCGGAGGAAAACCCGGCCCTGGGCCTGCGGGGTATCCGCCTGTGCCTGGAGCGGCCCCAGGTGTTCCGCACCCAGCTGCGGGCCCTGTACCGGGCCTCGGTGTATGGCAGGCTGCACATCATGTTCCCCATGATCGCCTCCTGCTGGGAGCTGGAGGAGGCGCTGGAGCACTGCTGCGCCGTGCGCAGTCAGCTGGCTGCGGAGGGCCTCGCCTTCCGTTCAGACGTGCCCCTGGGCATTATGATCGAGACCCCGGCGGCGGTGCTGACTGCGGAGGAGCTGGCCCGGAAGGCGGACTTCTTCAGCATCGGCACCAATGATCTCACCCAGTATCTCACGGCCTGCGACCGGCAGAACGGGGCGGTGAGCCGCTATGCGGACCCCCATCACCCCGCCCTGCTCCGGGCCATCAGACACACGGTGGAGTGCGCCCACCGGAGCGGCATCCGGGCAGGGATCTGCGGAGAGCTGGCCGCGGATCAGAGTCTGACACAGACGTTTTTGGAGATGGGTGTGGATGAGCTGAGCGTCTCCCCCGCCCGCCTGCTGGAGCTGCGGCGGGATATTTCCCGGCTCACCCTGAACAGAGACTGAGCGGCCCAAATGACCGGAATCCCAATAAAAATGACCCGGCGGAGCATAAGCTGCCCATGCAGATCTTTGCCCAGATCGCCCTGCCCAACCATGTGAGCTATGAGGACTACACCGTGCGCCGACACAGCGCCGCGGGGGCCGTTGCCACCGCCGCACTGTACACCTGGGGCCTGGACCCGGAGGCCCCCGGCGGACAGGAGAAGCACGAGGGGGACTGCGTGCTGGCCTACGACTGGTCGGTGGGCCCCTACTGCATGGAGCTGACCCTGCAGCCCGGCACCGTCACGGAGCAGGAGCTGGCCCGGATCGCAGGCAGCCTGACACTGACCGGAGAGGGCTGAGCCTGTTCCCCGAAGAGGGACAAGGGCTCATTCATAGAAATTTCACGAACTGTTATCTATTTTGTGATAAATTTCAACACTCCGATGTGGTATCCTATGAGTGGATCGAGCGAGGATCCAGAAATTTCTCCTGAATGAATAGGGGGCGCGCACGGTCCCCTGCCGGTGTACGATCTGTTTCTCCCCGGATCGACACAGATACCCAACACACAGCATTTACTGGCTTCTCCCCCTGATGTGCGCTCTCGGCGGCGGAGAAGCCAGACTAAAAAATTCCACGGCCCGCAGAATCAGTTCTGCGGGCCGTTTTTTGCATGGAATAGGCAGTAAAAAAGCGGTCCGCTCCAAATGGAGCGGACCGCTTGATAAATCCCTGAGAGAGACTTACTTGGCAGCCTGAGCAGACTTGATAGCCTCGATCAGCATGGGAGTGACCTTGAACAGATCGCCGCAGATGCCGTAGTCGGCAGTCTCGAAGATGGGGGCGTTCTCGTTCTTGTTCACAGCGATGATGCACTCGGAATCCTGCATGCCAGCCTTGTGCTGGATGGCGCCGGAGATACCCAGGGCAACATAGATGCGGGGGTGCACGGTCTTACCGGTCTGGCCGACCTGGTGGTCAGCGGACATCCAGCCGGAGTCAACAACGGCACGGGAAGCGCCAACAACGCCGCCCAGGACCTCAGCCAGCTCCTCAGCCAGCTTGATGCCGGTCTCGACGTCCTTGCTGATGCCGCGGCCCACGGAGACGACCACGTCGGCGCCGATCAGGTCGACCAGCTTCTTGGCGGCCTTGACGATCTCCACGACCTCGGTCTCCATGTCAGCCTGAGTCAGGGTGAAGCTGGGCTTGATGATCTCGCAGGCGTCAGCCTTGGCCTGATTGAACTCGTTCTTCTTCATCACGCCGGGGCGCACAGTGGCCATAGCGGGACGGAAACGGGGGCAGATGATGGTAGCCATCAGGTGACCGCCGAAAGCGGGACGGGTCATCTTCAGGTTGCGGTCATCCTCGGGGATGCTGTCGATCATCTTGTCGGCCAGAGTGGAGGAGGAGCGCAGGAACTCCTTGTACTTGGGCACGTCGATGTCCAGGTGGGTGCAGTCGGCGCACAGACCGGTGTGCAGACGGGCGGCGCAGCGGGGGCCCAGATCGCGGCCGATGTTGGTAGCGCCGAACAGCATGACCTCGGGCTTCAGCTCCTCGATCACGTCGCAGATGACCTTGGTGTAGCCGTCGGTGGTGTAGTTGGCCAGCAGGGGGTTCTCGCAGACGTACACGCCGTCAGCGCCGTAGCCGCCCAGCTCCTTGGCAATGCCCTCGACCTTGTCGCCCAGCAGCAGGCCGTACAGCTTGGTGTTCAGTTCGTCAGCCAGCTTGCGGCCCTCGGAAATCAGCTCAAAGGAAGTGGGCATCATTTCGCCCTGGCGCTGCTCGCAGAAAACCCACACACCGCCGTTGAAAGCAGCGATATCAGAACTATTGAAAGTAGACATATTCTTCGATTCTCCCTTCTATCAGATCAGGTGCTTAGCGGCCAGCATGCCGGCCAGCTTGTCGCAGGTGTCCTTGTCGGCACCCTCCATCATCATACCAACGCCCTTCTGGGGAGGAGTGAAGGACTTGAAGATGTTGGTGGGAGAACCCTTCAGGCCAATGGTGGTGGCGTCGATGAGGGGATCGTCCTTCAGAGCGTTGTAGTCCAGGATCTCGAAGGGCTTCTCGTAGCACTCGAAGATGCCGCCCACGCTCATGTAACGGGGCTCGTTCAGCTCCTTGATGCAGGTGATCAGGCAGGGGGTCTTGACCTTGATGGTCATGTAGCCGTCCTCCAGCATGCGCTTGATGGTCAGAGTGTTGCCATCCTTCTTGATGTCGGCGGCATAGGAGACCTGGGGCAGGCCCAGCTTCTCAGCGATCTGGGGACCAACCTGAGCGGTATCGCCGTCGATGGCCTGACGGCCGCACATCACGATATCCTCGTCCTCGATGCCGATCTTGTTGATGGCAGCGGCCAGGATCTGAGAAGTAGCGTAAGTATCGGAACCGCCGAACTCACGGGCGGACACCAGAACGGCACGGTCAGCGCCGCGGGCCATAACCTCACGCAGCATAGCCTCTGCGGGAGGAGGACCCATGGAGACGATCACGACCTCGGCGCCGGTCTGCTCCTTCAGGGTCAGAGCGGCCTCAACGGCGTTCAGATCGTCGGGGTTGGTGATGGCGGCCATGGAGGCACGGTTCAGAGTACCATCGGGATTGACGGCCACCTTACCGGAGGTATCGGGGACCTGCTTGACACAAACAATGATTTTCATTTCAATCTGCCTCCTATCTTATTTCACACCCAGGTGGCTGGAAATAACCATGCGCTGGACTTCGGAAGTACCCTCATAGATCTCGGTGATCTTGGCGTCACGCATCATGCGCTCCACGGGATACTCACGGGTGTAGCCGTAACCGCCAAACAGCTGGACAGCGCGGCGGGTAACGTCGGAGGCAGCCTCAGCGGCGAACAGCTTGGCCATAGCGGCGTCCATGGAGTAGGGCTCGTGGTTCTCCTTCTTCATGGCGGCGTTGTAGACCAGGAACTGAGCGGCCTGCATGCGGGTGTGCATATCAGCAATCTGGAACTGGGTGTTCTGGAACTGGGACAGACGCTTCTTGAACTGGACGCGCTCCTGAGTATACTTGATAGCCTCCTCAACAGCGCCCTCGCCCAGGCCCAGAGCCTGAGCAGCGATGCCGATACGGCCGCCGTCCAGAGTCATCATAGCGATCTTGAAGCCCTTGCCCTCCTGGCCCAGCAGGTTCTCCTTGGGCACGATGCAGTCCTCAAAGATCAGGTCGCAGGTGGAAGAACCACGGATACCCATCTTCTTCTCGTGCTTACCGGTGGAGAAGCCGGGGAAGCTCTTCTCCACGATGAAAGCGGAGATGCCGTGGTTGCCGGCCTTGGGATCGGTCATGGCGAAGACCACGAAGGTGTCAGCCACGTTGCCGTTGGTGATGAAGCACTTGGAGCCGTTCAGGACGTAGTGATCGCCCTCCAGAACAGCGACGGTCTGCTGGCCGGAAGCGTCGGTACCGGCGTTGGGCTCGGTCAGACCGAAAGCGCCGATCTTCTTGCCGGAGAGCAGGTCGGGCAGATACTTCATCTTCTGCTCCTCGGTGCCGTGCTCATAGATGGGGGCGCAGCACAGGGAGGTGTGAGCAGAAACCACAACGCCGGTGGTGCCGCAGACCTTGCTGAGCTCCTCGACGCACATGGCGTAGGACAGCACGTCGCCGCCGGCGCCGCCGTACTTCTTGGGGAAGTAAATGCCCATCATGCCCAGCTTGCCCATCTTCTCGACGGTCTCATAGGGGAAGCGCTCCTCTTCGTCGAGCTCCTCAGCCAGGGGCTTTACCTCGTTCTCGGCGAACTCGCGGTACATCTTGCGGACCATCTCTTGTTCTTTCGACAGATGAAAATCCATTTTTTCGTCCTCCTACTTTATTTCTTGGAATCATAATGGAAGCCATATTCCGACTGCACTGCCCGGCGAACCGCCGCGCACGATACCCCCGGAGCAGAGGGCCGGACCATTGAGACAGGACATGCAACTGAGACGGCAACCCGACCGCCGAATAATGGCGCGGACCTCCGCCTTATGCAGGATACAAGCGGCCGGGAACTTCCTTGTTAGATTTTTAACAAAAGAAGTCCGGAAAAATCGCAACTACGGGCAAATGCCGTTGTTGCGGGACCGACCGGGTATGGAAAGAAGTTTCCTGTCATAGTCGATTATATCGTGTTTCATTGGGGGGTGCAAGGGAAACGAATATGGCAAAATGCACAGTTTTTTATAGAACTATTTAAGCATAATGCTGATGTTGGCGTATGTTGACCTGGAAACTTGCACATATTGCCAAAAAAGGACATGAAAGGAAGCCAACAGCTCCCAATGGGTCCTGGGAACTGTTGGCTTCCATGTAAACTGATCTCAGCCGCGGACGGGGGAGCTTACTTCTTGGAGTAGTCGTAGAAGCCCTTGCCGGTCTTGCGGCCCAGCAGACCGCCGCGAACCATCTTGCGCAGTAGCAGGGCGGCGCGGTACTTGGGATCGTGAGTCTCGTTGTACAGAGTGTCCATAATGGCCAGGCACACGTCCAGACCGACCAGATCGCCCAGAGCCAGAGGGCCCATGGGGTGGTTGGCGCCCAGCTTCATAGCGGTGTCGATGCCCTCGGGGGTGGCAACGCCGGTCTCGACCAGGCCGATGGCCTCGTTGATCATGGGGATCAGGATCTTGTTGACCACGAAGCCGGGAGCCTCAGCCACCTCAACGGCCTCCTTGCCGATGTCAGCGGACAGCTTGCAGATGGCGTCGTAGGTCTCCTGAGAGGTGTGTACGCCGCGGATGACCTCCACCAGCTTCATGACGGTGGCGGGGTTGAAGAAGTGCATGCCGATGAAGCGGTCAGCACGCTGGGTGCCGGAGGCAATGGCGGTGATGGAGATGGAGGAGGTGTTGGTGGCGAAGATGGTCTCGGGCTTGCAGATGCCGTCCAGCTCCTTGAACAGGTTCTTCTTGACGTCCAGATTCTCCACAATGGCCTCCAGGACCAGGTCGGCGTCGGCGGCCTCGTTCATGTCGGTGGTGAAGCTCATGTTGCCCAGGATCTCGGCCTTTTTGGCCTCGTCCATCTTGCCCTTGGACACCAGCTTGTCCAGAGTGGCGGTCAGGCGGTCCTTGGACTTGTTGGCGAACTCCTCGCTGATTTCACGGACAACAACAGTCAGGCCGCTGCGGGCAAAGGTGTGGGCGATGTCCAGGCCCATGGTGCCGCCGCCGACAACTACGATTTTCTTCATTTGAATTGTCTCCTTTTCATATTTATTGTAGATAGACAGGTGTTTTATTTATTTCTGTGCAGAGCACGGAGGTTTACCGATTTTTGAAGGGAGCGGGCTTCTCCTTTTTAAGGAAAGCGCGCATGGCGTCCTTCTGATCCTCGGTGGAGAAACACAGACCAAAGGACTCCGACTCGAAGGACAGAGCGGAGCTGATGTCCATCTGCTTGCCGATGCGGATGGCCTGCTTGGCCTGACGCACAGCGACCTGGGGCTTGGAGGCGATGAGCTCGGCCAGCTCCAGGGCCTTGTCCATCAGCTCCTCGGGGGAGTAGACATGGGTGACCAGACCGATCTTCAGGGCCTCATCGGCGGAGATGGTCTGAGTGGTCAGGACCAGCTCGATGGCGGTGGACATGCCCACGATGCGGGCCAGACGCTGGGTGCCGCCGAAGCCGGGGATGATGCCAAGACCGACCTCAGGCATGGCGAACTTGGCCTTCTCACTGGCGATGCGGATGTCGCAGGCCATGGCCAGCTCGCAGCCGCCGCCCAGGGCAAAACCGTTGACCGCGGCGATCACGGGACGGGGGAAATGGTTGATCCGCAGGAAGGTATTGCTTCCGTAGCTGCTGAATGCCTTTCCGTCCGAAGCGTTGTACTCGGACATCTCGGCAATATCCGCACCAGCCACAAAGGAGCGGCCCTCACCGGTAATGACCACAACGTGTAAATCGTCATGGGCTTCAATTACATCCAATACTTTGTTCAACTCATGCAGAACAGCCATGTTGAGCGCGTTGAGTGCTTTGGGGCGGTTGATTGTAATGACTGCAATGTGGCCCTTTTCCTGCAGCTCGACAAGTGCCATAATAATATCCTCCTTAGTAATATAAAGTACGGAGATCCTGCTCCGGATAACGTCTATACGATTTTAACTATATATGATTTGGGGTGTTCAGGCAAGGCGAGAATTGTGATAGGTAAATATCCGCCATATTTTAGTCAATTATGGCAATGAATTTTGTTTCCTTGTTCTGAAAATTGGAGGGAATGAAAAGAGAGACTGCGGAATATAGTGTGCGGAGAGGTTGAAGAAGGGAGGCGGAGCGGTGGGGGCCTGGAGAGATTCACCGGGAAAAAATGCAGCGCTGCTGACTGGATTATCCGCCCTGGGCCAGCTGCTGGCCTTCTGCTACCGGGTGGTCCTGTCCCGGATGGTGGGGGCAGAGGTGATGGGGCTGTATCAGCTGACCATGTCAGCCTGCGGGGTGCTCATGTCGCTGACGGCGGTGGGGGTGACCGGCGCCATTGCCAATCTGTCCGCCAGGTACCTGGCACTGGGCAGCGGGCGGGCCATGGACCGGACCAGGCGGCTGTGCCTGCTGCTGTTTGCGGTGGGCGCCGCCCTGACGGCGTCGGTGACCATACTGGGGAGCGACCCCATCTCAGTCTATCTGCTGGGGGACGCCCGCACCCAGCTGGGACTGGTGATCCTGCCCGCCTGTGTGCTGTTCACCGGGATTGAAAATATCCAAAAGCATGTATTCTATGGGGCGGGGCGGGTGCTGCCCCCGGCACTGGCCGATCTGGCAGAGCAGCTGATCCGGGCGGCCATGGTGCTGGGGCTGCTGGTTCTTTTTCTGCCCCAGAACCCGGAGCGGACGGTAGGGCTGATTGTGCTGGGAATGACGGGCTGTGAGCTCTGCTCCGCCGTGACCTTGACCCGGATGTACCGCCGGGGCTTTGCCCGGGAGCGGATACAGGGGGCGGGGGAGTCCCGCGCCGTCCTGCTGCGGCAGATCGGGACTATCGCCGTCCCGCTGGGGTTGACCGCCCTGCTGAGCAACCTGATGGAGGCGATCAATGCGTCCCTGATCCCGAGAAAGCTGGTGGAGAGCGGAATGAAGCGGGGGGAGGCCACCGCCCAGCTGGGGGTGCTGTGCGGCATGACGCTGCCCATGCTGGCCCTGCCCACGGTCTTTCTGGGGGCGGTCAACCGGGTGATGACCCCGCGCCTGGCCCGGTCGGCCGCCCTGCGCCAGCCCCAGCAGCTGCAAAAGCAGGTGCGGGGGGAGCTGCTGACCGTGTCCACCCTGCTCCTGCCCGCCATGGCCATGATGGTGGTCATCGGGCCGGACCTGGCCCGGGTGCTGTTCCGCCAGGAGCGGGCGGGGGAGTATCTGCTCCCGCTGGCTGCGGCCATGGCCCTGAGCGGGTACCACGGGGTGTTCAGCGGCGTGCTCAACGCGGTGGGACGACAGGGGGAGTCCGCCCTCATCGCCCTGGTCTGTGACGGGGTACAGATGGCGTTCCTCTTTCCCATGGCCATACCGGGGGTTGGGATCCGCAGCTATGTGGCCGGGACTGTGGTCTCCTCGGCGCTGGGTGCGGTATGGAGCGGGATGCGGACCGCCCGCTGGACCGGGGCCCGGCTCCCGCTGTTTCAATGTCTGACCGCCCCCGGACTGGGTGCCCTGCTGATGGGCTTGAACTGCAATCTGCTGTACAGAAAATTACAGGACTGCGGCCTGCCTGTCCTGTGGACCGGAGGCGCGACCCTGGTGTTTGGGGCCGTCCTCTATCTGGCCGCCCTCCAGGCCCAGGGCCTGTCCCTGCGGGAGAACCTGCGGCTGGAGTAAGAAAATTTGGAGGAGGCCCTTTGCTTTTCTGGTTTACTGTGGTATCATAGCTCCACGAGAGGCTGCGGCGCCCCGGCGTCACAGCGGACTATCCCCTGGTTATTAAGGAGTGTCTATTCTATGGAACACAGTACCAAACGCGACTCCTGGGGGTCGAAATGGGGCTTCATCCTGGCCTGCATCGGCTCTGCTGTGGGTATGGGCAATATCTGGCTCTTTCCCACCCGGATTTCCAAATACGGCGGGGCCACCTTTCTGATCCCCTACCTGATCTTCGTGGTCATCATCGCCTCCACCGGCCTGATCGGTGAGATGGCCTTCGGCCGCGCCACCCGCTCCGGCCCCATTCACGCCTTTGGCGAGGCCACTCGGATGCGCTTTGGCAGTGACAAGCCGGGCAAGCTGCTGGGCCTGATCCCGGTGTTCGGCTCCCTGGCCCTGGCCATCGGCTATTCGGTGGTCACCGGCTGGATCTTCCGCTACACCGCCGACGCCTGCACCGGGGTGCTGTCCACTTTGGACAGCGTAGAGGCCTTTGACGCCCACTTTGGCGCCACCGCATCCGGAAATACGGTCTGGCAGCTGGTGGGCATGCTGGTCACCATTGCCATCATGACCTTCGGTGTGGGCAAGGGCATTGAGAAGGCGAACAAGGTGATGACCCCCCTGTTCTTCCTCCTGTTTATGGGGCTGATGGTGTATATCTTCACCCTGCCCGGCGCGGCGGAGGCCTACCGCTATATCTTTGTTCTCAAGCCAGAGGGACTGCTGGACCCCATGGTCTGGGTCTTTGCCCTGGGCCAGGCCTTCTTCTCCCTGTCCATTGCGGGCAACGGCACCCTGATTTACGGCTCCTACCTGAGCCGGGACTCCGACATCCCCTCCGACGCCCGGATGGTGGCCCTGTTCGACACCGTGGCCGCCGTGCTGGCCGCCCTGGTCATCATCCCCGCCATGGCGGTGGCCGGCCAGCAGCTGGACCAGAGCGGCCCCGGCCTGATGTTTGTATTCCTGCCCAACGTGCTGCGCACCATTCCCGGGGGCAGCATCATCCTGATCGTGTTCTTCCTGGCTGTGGTCTTTGCAGCCCTGACCTCTCTGGTCAACCTGTTTGAGGCCCCCACCGCCACGCTCCAGGAGCTTTTCCACCTGCCCCGTCACGTGGCTGTGGCCCTCATCGGTGCGGTGGGAATGGGGGCCGGCCTGGCCATCGCACCCATCGTGGGAGAATGGATGGATGTGTGCTCCATCTACATCTGCCCCCTGGGCGCCCTGCTGGCGGCGGTGATGTTCTTCTGGGTGTGCGGCAGGGACTACGTCCTGGAGCACGTCAATCTGGCCCGGAAGAAGCCCCTGGGCGGCTGGTTCTACCCCACGGCCAAGTACCTGTTCTGCGGCGTAACCCTGCTGGTGCTGGTGCTGGGTGCTGTGATGGGCGGGATCGGCTGAAAGCTCGTTCCGCAATATAGAATTGTGCAAGGCGGCCCCGGAATGCTCCGGGGCCGCCTTATTCTGCCTTGACAACGGCGGAGGGGGTGCTATAATCTGTTTTGTTCAAAACGGTTTTAATTACAACAATTAGAGTGAGATGCGGTGAAGCTATGGAGTCGTCTACGTCTGATGCGCTGATTGTCATCCGCCAGACCATGAAATTTTATGAGCAGTGTCTGGACGGGGTGCGGCGGGACCACCAGCTCAGTCGGCTGGAGGTCATTATCATCAGTTTTTTACACAACAATCCTGGACATGATACTGTGGGCGAGATCGCCGAGATGCGGATGCTCTCCAAGGGGAACGTGTCACGGGAGGCGGACACACTGATCCGGCGGGGGCTGCTGGAGCGGGTCCCGGACCCGAAGGACCGCCGATGGGTCCATCTGCGTCTGCGGCCGGAGGCCGCACCCATTGTGGAGGAGATCGGCCGGGCCAACCGGGTTTTTGAGCAAAAGGTTTTTGAGGGATTTTCCGCGGAGGATATTGAGACCTTCCGTGCCCTGAATCGCAGACTGGCGGACAATATCTGCCGCAGTATGGAGAGGAGTTCCGGAAAACATGGAGAATAAAAACGACTTTCTGGGCACGGAGCCCATTGGAAAGCTGTTGTGGAAGCTGGCTGTCCCCACCCTGGCGGCCCAGATCATCAATATGCTCTACAACCTTGTGGACCGAATTTATATCGGCAAGGGGATCGGGGCACTGGCCCTGGGCGGCGTGGGCATCTGTATGCCGGTGATTATGATCGTGTCCGCCTTTGCCGCGCTGGTCAGCGCCGGCGGTGCGCCCCGGGCCTCTATTTTTATGGGCCAGGAGAAAAATGACATGGCTGAGCGGACACTGGGCGGATGCTTCTTTCTCCAGCTGTTTGTCTCAGCGGCACTGACTGTGATCCTGCTGCTCTGGAACAGGCCCCTGCTGATGGCCTTCGGCGGCAGTCCGGACACCATCGAGTACGCGGTCAGCTATATGAACATCTACGCCCTGGGCACCATCTTTGTCCAGCTGACCCTGGGCATGAATGCCTTCATCACGGCCCAGGGCTTCACCAGGACCAGCATGCTGTCCGTTCTCATCGGCGCGGGCTTCAACATTGTCCTGGACCCCATTTTTATTTTCGGGTTCAAAATGGGGGTGCGGGGTGCGGCCCTGGCCACCATCCTGTCCCAGTGCATCTCCTGCATCTGGGTACTGGCCTTCCTTTTTGGAAAAAAGACCCGCCTTCGCATCCGGACCCAGTATATGCGCCTGACCCCCAGCATCATCCTGCCCTGTCTGGCCCTGGGTCTGGCCCCCTTCATCATGCAGGCCAGCGAGTCCGTCATTGCCGTGTGCTTCAACGCCTCCCTCCAGAACTATGGCGGCGACATCGCGGTGACCACCATGACCATCCTGATCAGCGTGATGCAGTTTGCCATGCTGCCCCTCCAGGGCATCGGCCAGGGTGCCCAGCCCATTATGAGCTATAACTACGGCGCCCGGAACGAGGAGCGGGTGCGGGCCACCTTCCGGCTGCTGCTGAAGGTGAGCATGGGCTACTCCATGCTGCTGTGGGCGGCGGTCATGGCCTTCCCCAAGGTGTTTATCACCATGTTCAACAACGAGGCCCCGCTGGTGGCCTTCGCGGTGGTCCCCCTGCGGATCTATGTGGGAGCCATGGGAATCTTCGGCGCGCAAATCGCCTGCCAGATGGCCTTCAACGCCCTGGGCAACGCCAAGGCGTCCATTATGGTGGCCGTGATGCGCAAGTTCATCCTGCTCCTGCCCCTGATCTACCTCATGCCCCACCTGCTGCCCACTGATCCCACTCGGGCGGTCTACATGGCCGAGCCCATCGCGGACTGCCTGTCTGTACTCTTTACAGTGGTCCTGTTCCGGTTCCAGTTCAAGAAGGCCATGGCCAGGCTGGAGCGCTGAAGCAAATAAAATACCCATGAGGTCAAAGCCTCATGGGTATTTTGTTTATCCCAGTCTGTTTTTCAGGGAGAGGTCGATGGGGAGCACAAGAAAGAGCCCGATCACAATGTAAAACAGCAGACACAGGACAATGGAGGACATGCTGCCGATCCCACTGACATAGGGGAAGCGCAGCGCGGCAAGCTCCTGTACGATAAAACTGACGGACAGGAGCAGACCGCCCAGCACCCAGCCGGCACAGGCTGTGCGGATCGCCCGGCGGGATCGTGCAGCCTGTTCTTTGGAGCAGTTCGTATAAGCGGCTTTGCTGAACATGAATCGGAAGGCATGACCGGCCGGGCGGCGCAGTCCGGAACCGAACAGCAGAAGGAGCGCCCCAGCCAGCATAGCCAGCAGCAGAGCAGGATCATAGAAGTTGCACAGATTATGGAAGTATATTTTGAACTGAAAGCTCGGAGAGAAGTGAATTTGGGAGGTGGTGACCGTCAGTACGAACAGGGAGAGCAGGATCAGATAGATCAGGTATCCTGGTCTCAGGTTGGAAAACGGACTGCGTCTGACCGGGGATGTGTTTTCAGAGGGGGGCGTAGCCACCGGGACGGCAGCCGCAGGCTCAGGCAGGGCGTCCTCGCCGCTCAGAAGCCAGTCCACCGTGACGCCGAAGGTCTGGGCCAGTGCCACCAGCTTGCCGCTCTCCGGTTCCGCATCGCCGGTCTCCCACTTGCTCACAGCCTGGCGGGACACGTTCAGCTGGGCGGCCAGGGCCTCCTGGGAGAGCCCCAGCTGCCGGCGGCAGGTGCTGATCTTGTCAGATAGTGTCATAAAATCGAATTACCTCCTTTTCCACCATCCTACCACAGGTAGGAGGGAGTGTCTATCAGGTTTGCCTTGCAAATCGGCAACCGTTCTTTGCGCAACCGACGGTTGCGGCGGTGAACGGCGCCCAAACCGGAGCTCAGCGGAGCGGGTCCGGTTTGGAAAGGGGGAGCAGCAGAATGAGTGCGCTCTGATTTTTGCATAAAAAATCGGAGCAAAGGATATGTCCTTGTTCCGACGTATGTGCATAAGAAAGGGTGCAGCGTGTAGGGTATGGTGCCCAAACCAGAGCTCAGCGGAGCGGGTCCGGTTTGGAAAGGAGGAGCAGCGGAATGAGTGCGCTCTGATTTTTGCATAAAAAATCGGAGCAAAGGATATGTCCTTGTTCCGACGTATGTGCATAAGAAAGGGTGCAGCGTGTAGGGTATGGTGCCCAAACCAGAGCTCAGCGGAGCGGGTCCGGTTTGGAAAGGAGGAGCAGCGGAATGAGTGCGCTCTGATTTTTGCATAAAAAATCGGAGCAAACGATATGTCGTTTGCTCCGACGTGGCACGCCCGAAGGGACTCGAACCCCCAACATTCAGAACCGGAATCTGACGCTCTATCCAATTGAACTACGGACGCATAGCTGGGTACTCCCAACGCGTTTTCTTATTATAGCAGGGTATTTTCTATTTGTAAAGGGGAAAAATAAAACTTGTCTGCCGGGGACCGGAGTCCCCGGCAGGAGATGGGCTCAGATATCCCGGCGGCCCTCCAGGGCGCGCATCAGGGTGGCGTCGTCGGCGTACTCCAGGTGGCTGCCCACCGGGATGCCGTAGGCCAGGCGGGTGATCCTGGCCCCAAAGGGCTTGAGCAGACGGGAGAGGTACATAGCGGTGGCCTCGCCCTCGGTGTCCGGGTCGGTGGCCATGATGACCTCCTGCACGGAGCCCTCGGCCACCCGGGCTACCAGCTCCTTGACGTGCAGATCGTCGGGACCCACATGGTTCATGGGGGAGATCACCCCGTGGAGCACGTGGTACAGGCCCCGGTACTCCCGGGACCGCTCCATGGCCACCACGTCCTTGGGGTCGGAGACCACACACAGGACGCTGGTGTCCCGGCGCTGGTCGGCGCAGATGGGGCAGGGGCCGTCCCCCTCGGTAAAGTTCTGACAGATGGGACAGCAGTGGATGGAGCGCTTGGCGTCGTGGATGGCCTTGGCGAACTGGTCGGCCTCCTCCTGGGGGAGGGAGAGGACATGGAAGGCCAGCCGCTGGGCGGACTTTACGCCCACGCCGGGCAGCTTGGCAAACTGCTCCACCAGGGTCTCCAGTGCGGGGGGAAGATAGTGCATGCAAAAACCTCCAAATCGGAACGGGTCTGACGGCTTACAGCCGCAGGGCGCTGATGGCGGCGGAGACGTCCTCCTTGCCGTAGACCGCGGAGCCGGCCACCAGTACGTTGGCGCCTGCCTCTACCACCAGAGGCGCGGTTTTGGGGGAGATGCCGCCGTCCACCTCCAGCTCGCAGGCGGGATTGTACTTGTCGATGATGGTGCGGACCTGGCGGATGGTGTCCAGCTGGGACTCCATGAAGGCCTGGCCGCCGAAGCCGGGCTCCACCGTCATCACCAGCACCATGTCCAGGTCCTCGATGTAGGGCAGGATGGCGTTGGCGGAGGTGATGGGCCGCAGGGCCACCGCCTTCTTCACACCGCACTCCCCCATGACCTTCAGGGCCTGGGCGATCCGGGTGGGGTGGTCGGCCTCCAGATGGATGGAGAGCAGGTCGGCGCCCGCCTTGGCGAAGTCCTCGATATAGCGCAGGGGCTTGTCGATCATCAGGTGGACGTCCAGGAACATGTCGGTACATGCCCGGATGGACTTGACCACGGGGATGCCGATGGTGATATTGGGCACAAAGCAGCCGTCCATCACGTCCACATGGAGGTAGTCCGCGCTGGCGGCCCGCTTGATGTCCCGCTCCAGATTGACGAAGTCGGCGGAGAGAATGGAGGGAGAAATCTTGATCATGGGAGTTCCTCACTTTCTTAGGTTGGTACACATAGGATAACAGGCGGAGCGGGCGCGCCCGACGGGCGCGGGGGCCCGGGCCCCACCCATCCGCTGTCGATAGCCGCCCGCCGGGATCTCCGGCGGGCGGCAGTGCTGTAAATGGGCCTTTAACCATTTGAATACTCGTAAGAATCATACTCAATTTTACCGCTAAAGTCAATGTGGACCGGTGGAAAAGAAATTCCCCTCAGAAACTGCGGCAGTTCGGAATTCTCTTGACACTCTAAACACCGGGGGGTAAAATATCAGTGATTATTTTAATGAAAATACACGATACCCACAGCGGAGGAAACAGGATATGGAAAAACATGTAAAACGATCCGTCATCCCCATCTATTTCATCGGGGCCACCTGGCTGGTCTACGCCATTTTCTTTCCCCTGCGCAGCGTCACAAACTATCTGATCTGCGCCGGGCTGTCTCTGGGTGTATTCGTAGTGGGGAAGGCCATCTTCCCGGACAAGATCTACGAGATCCCTGAGGAGAAGAAAAAGGAGGAGAAGGCGAAGGAGCCTGAGAAGCCCAAGAGCACCGGCGATCCCGCCATTGATGCGCTGCTCAAGGACCGGGAGCGGGCCCTGAGCGAGATGAAGCGGCTCAATGACGCCATCGAGGACAAGACCATCTCCGACCAGATCGACCACCTCGAATTGGTCACCAAGAAGATCGTGGACCAGGTGGTGGCCAACCCCAAGAAGCTGCCCCAGATCCGCAAGTTTATGAACTACTACCTGCCCACCACCCTGAAGCTGCTCAACGCTTACGACCGGATGGACTCCGCCGGCATCTCTGGAGAGAACATCACCACCACCAAGCAGAAGGTGGCCGACATGATGGACACCATCGTCCGGGCCTTCGACAAGCAGCTGGACGCCCTGTACGGCGAGGAGGCCCTGGATATCTCCACCGACATCACGGTGATGGAAAACCTGCTGGCCCGGGAGGGTCTGAGCGGGGAGGATCCGGCTGCCGACGGGAAGCAGGATGACGGAGACATTAAATTACAGCTGTGACAGCCATGCGGCTGCGACATTGATTTTAGGAGGTACACACAATGAGTGACAATCTGGACCTGACACCGGAGCTGACCCGGACTCCGACGGCCGGCCCCGCCCC
>JAHHSD010000021.1 GCA_020025425.1 Oscillospiraceae bacterium | reverse complement strand
ACTCAGGGCCTCTTGAACCCCATTCAAGCGCGATACCAAACTTCGCCACACCCGGTTGTCTTTGTCTGGGCCGTGGCCCGGACGACTTCTGTATATTACCATACCGTTTTCCAAAAAGCAAGTCTTTTTTTCATTTTTTTAAAATTTTTTTATTCGGCCCGAAGTTTCTAAAATTTTCTTTCAGCCCCGGCCCGGCAGCAGAACCTTCCGATTTACCTGCTGGGGCGGTCGGACCACGAACATTTCGTAGAGCCGGGTGAGTACATTCCAGGTCTGCTGGTCCACCGCACCTGTTGCGGGAAGACCAGCCCGATGCTGAAGCCACAGGGTGTTGGCCACCGAGCTTCCGTTCTGGATGCCGTCCATCACTTCCTCCTCCACACCCTCAATCACCCGGGACAGGCTTTGGAACATGGCCTGCACCAGATAGAGGACTTCCGCGCTCTCCCCGATCTCCACCTGGGTCCCCCGGGGAAACCCGCGCAGCTGCCGGGGCAGGGACAGCTCCCGCTCCATGGCCACCCAGCGGTCCCGGATGGCCGTCCAGGTCCTCTGGTCCACCACTCCGTTGACCGGGGGCAGGAAATACTTCTGGAACAGCATGACCGCCTCCAGCGTCCTGTCCCCAAAATATCCGTCCGGTACCACCTCGGGCAGGAAGGTGTACCGCTTGGAAAGTCTCCGCAGCATGTATTGCAGGCTGCGCACCGGCCGGGACACCATTGCCCGCTCGATCTGTGCCCTGTGCATCTTCTCCATGCTCATACCCGCACCCCGCCTTTCTGATCCTTCTGTCCCTGCTCCATGGTCATGCCCGGGTCCTGGCCGATCCGGGCGCCGTGGGTCCGGCGGTTCTCCCCGGGGAAACGCACCCGGTCCCGCTCCAGATAGTTGCCGATGCCGATATAGTCCCTGTAAATCGCATCCCAGGTCTGCTCCCCCACCACGCCATCCGGGGACAGGCCGTGACTGTGCTGAAAGGCCAGTACGGCCTGGGTGGTAGCGGGACCGAACACCCCATCTGCCTTGACATCCTCCAGCTCCGGATAAAACTGGGCCAAAATCGCCAGCATGTATTGGAGCGTCTGCACCCCCTGGCCCCGGCTGCCCTCACGCAGCACGCCGGGATACTGAAAGCCCACCTTGTCATAGAGCTGTCCCTCACTGGCCAGCTCAGACAGACGGGACACTCCCACATAGATGGCCACCAGTTTGTACCAGGTCGCCTTGCCCACGATCCCGTCCGGGGTCAGATTGAAGATCCTTTGAAACTCCTTCACGGCCTCCTCCGTCTTTTCCCCATAAATGCCGTCCGCGGGCCAGATTTTTGGGATAGCCGGGTAATTTCGGGAGATCCGGTTCAGACTGGCCTGTATGATGAATACCGGCTCGCCCACATCTCCCAGCCGTACGGGCCGCCCCGGATAGTTCTGTCGGTCCCCCAGGTCCTCCACAGGGGCGTTCATGACCAGCTCGATGTCCGGGCCGTAGTAGTACCGCAAAATCTCCATGTAGCTCTTGCCCTGTTTGGCCAGATCCTGGCTGCCCCACTGGGACAGTCCGTCACAGGTGGCGGTGGTTCCGTTGCAGAACTTGGCGGCCAGAGGTTCCACGCTGCCCACCCGGCGCAGGTAATCGTTGAACATCTCATCCACGATCTGCCCGATGTTCTCAAAAATACTCCGGTCCCGGATGAATTTCTGGTCGTAGGCGGTGCTGGCGGTGATCTGGAAGTCATAGCCCCGGCTGGGGTAGTACTCTGTGTACACCCGGTTCAGCGCAAAGGAGACCACCGCCAGGATATTGGCCCGGATGGCCGCCTCCTCCCAAGTGGGATAGATCTCGCTGGATACCACGTTCTTCACATAATCAAGGAACGGTACCGTCACATTCTCCGCCCACTGATCCGGAGGGCCCAGGTGGACGGTAATGGTACTCGGAATATAAGGGGTTATACTCGACATGGCATCCACCTCACAGCTTCTGGTCGGGAGTCTCCCGCACATCTGTCTCCTGCAGACTGGTCTCCCCCTGGGACAGGGGGCTGAGCTCCATATTCTGCACCGTGTCCACCCCCGGAAACACCTGCACGCCCTCCATCACCAGCACCGCAAAGCCGGGGGCCTCCGCCCACACATCGCAGTCGGCATAGGGCTGCCCCTCCTCCGGCGCCGTACTCTCGTCAATTCCCGGGGTCGCGATGATCACCGGCTTGATCTCCCCGTTCCGGTCCGTGCTCTGGACACTCAGCAGCTTCACTTTTCCATGCTCCCCCCGCGTGGTCACCACCACGGTGGCCCCGGCCACCGGCAGCTGAGCCGTTGAGGTGTAAACTCTGACGCTCAGTTTTCCAAAACCATCCATATTTTCCCCCTGTTCCGGCGGACCTGCCGCCTGTTTGCTTCTCCAGCCTATGCCGCAGCCCCCCTGTTTGCCCCTGAACAATAAAAAAGAGCAGACGGAAATTCCGTCTGCTCCTCTATGGACTTTTCTTTGGCTCAGGTCCAGCTCTCCTCCAGCTCGGAGCGCTTGTCCCGCTTCATCAGGGAGCCGATCACCCCGCGGACGTCCCGGCCCTCGTAGAGGACCTCGTAGGCGGCCTGGGCAATGGGCATCTCCACTCCCATCTTCTGGGCCAGGGTACGGGCATTGGCGGCGGCGTAGTAGCCCTCCACCACCGCGCCGATCTCCTTCACCGCCTGCTCCACCGGCTTGCCCTGACCGATCAGGATGCCACAGCGGCGGTTGCGGGAATGCATGGAGGTGCAGGTGACGATCAGGTCGCCCACACCGGCCAGGCCGGCGAAGGTGTCCTTCCGTCCGCCCATCGCCACGCCCAGACGGGCCATCTCGGCCAGGCCGCGGGTCATCAGCAGGGCCTTGGTATTGTCCCCCAGACCCATGCCGTCACAGCAGCCGGCGCACAGGGCAATGACGTTTTTCAGGGCGGCGCACAGCTCGGTGCCCACCTTATCATCGCTGGTGTAGACCCGGAAGCGGTCGTTCATAAAGATGCTCTGGACCTGCTGGGCCACCTCCAGGTCCTCGGAGGCGGCCACCACGCCGGTGGGGATATGCCGCCCCACCTCCTCGGCGTGGGAGGGGCCGGAGAGCACCACCACCGGGCACTTCTCCCCCACCTCGGACTCGATGACCTGGCTCAGCCGCAGGGAGCTGTCCTTCTCGATGCCCTTGGACACGGACACCAGGATGGTGCCGGGGTCGGCCAGCTGGGCCAGCTGGGCGGCAGTGGAGCGCACGGCGAAGGAGGGGGTGGCCACGACCACCAGTCCGCAGCCCTTCACGCAGGCCATGTCGGTGGAGAAGTGCATCCCCTCGGGCAGGGCGACCCCCTTGAGCATGGGGTTCTCACGGGTCTCCCGCAGCACCCTGGATTCCTCCTCGGTGTAGGACCACAGGGTCACGTCGTTTCCGTTCTCGAAAAGCAGAAGGGCCAGAGCGGTGCCCCAGGCGCCGCTGCCCAGTACTGTGATCTTCATACGATTTCCTCCTTCATTTCAAAAAACGATGCAATCACTTTTTGCGGTGCAGGCTGAATTTATTTTCCGTGCCGCTGAGCAGACGCTTGATGTTGCTCCGGTGCATGTACAGCAGCAGTCCGCCGATGATGATGGACAGCACCACCACAAAGGGGTCACGGCTGACGAACAGCCAGGTGGCGATGGGGAAGGTGGCCCCGGCCCAGCAGGAGCCCAGGGACACATACTTGGTCAGCACGGCCAGGATCAGGAAGCCGCCCCAGACCACCAGGGCCAGCCGCCAGTCGATCATGATGGCGATGGTGCCGCCGGACAGAATGCCCTTGCCCCCCTTGAAGTGGAACATGCAGGGGAAGATGTGGCCCAGCAGGCAGAACAGGGCCGCCCAGTAGGTGGCCAGGAGATGGACCTGATTGTTGAAATCGACGATTCCCCGCATCATCAGGAAGCGGCCCAGCAGGATGGCAATGACCGCCTTCAGCACATCGCACAGCACCACCACGGCGGTCAGGGGGCCGCCGAAGGTGCGGTAGAAGTTGGTCAGTCCCGCGTTGCCGCTGCCGTGGGTGCGCACATCATCCCGCAGGATATATTTGGAGACAATGACGGCGCCGTTGAAGCAGCCGCAGAAGTATGCGATCACGGCGACGATGAGCATGGGCCGGATGAGCCCGTCCCAGCAGATCACAGAGCTTGCCGGAATGGCGGAAACGTTCGGCATAATATAACCCCCTTATTCCTTCTCCCCCTTCTGCCGGACGGTGAGCCGCACAGGGGTACCCTCCAGGCCGAAGGTGGCACGGATCTGGTTCTCCAAATAGCGCCGGTAAGAGAAGTGGAACAGTCTGGCGTCATTGCAGAAGCAGACAAAGTGGGGCGGGCGGATGCCCACCTGGGTCATATAGTAGATCTTCAGGCGGCGGCCCTTGTCCGTGGGGGGCTGCACCCGGGCTGTGGCGTCGGCCAGCACGTTGTTGAGCATGCCGGTGGAAATCCGGGTGGTGGCCTGGTTGTTCACATAGTTGATCAGCTCAAAGAGCCGGTCCACACGCTGGCCGGTGAGGGCGGAGATGAACAGGATGGGGGCGTAGGTCATAAAGCTCAGGTCCCGGCGGATGTCCTCCCGCATCTTGTCCATGGTCTTGCCGTCCTTCTCCACGGCGTCCCACTTGTTCAGGACGATGATGCAGGCCTTACCTGCCTCGTGGGCCAGGCCGGCCACCTTGGTGTCCTGCTCGGTGACCCCCTCCTGGGCGTCGATCATAATGAGACACACGTCTGCCCGCTCGATGGCCATGGTACCCCGCAGGACGGAGAACTTCTCGATCCGGTCGTCCACTCTGGCCTTCTTGCGCATGCCGGCGGTGTCGATAAAGACGTACTTGCCCTTGTCATTCTCAAAATAGCTGTCCACCGCGTCCCGGGTGGTGCCGGCCATGTTGGAGACGATCACACGCTCCTCGCCCAAGATGCGGTTGACCAGGGAGGACTTACCCACATTGGGCTTGCCGATGATGGCCACCTTGATGGTGTCGTCCTCCTCCTCTTCCTCCTCGTCCTCGGGGGGGAAGTAGGCAAAGCAGGCGTCCAGCAGGTCGCCGGTGCCGTGGCCGTGGACGGCGGACACCGCGATGGGGTCACCCAGGCCCAGGTTATAGAACTCGTAGACGTCGGGATTCTCCACGCCCACCTGGTCGGCCTTGTTGACGGCCAGGACCACGGGCTTGTGGGCCCGCAGGAGCATGTTGGCCACGTCCTGGTCGGCGGCGGTCATGCCGGTCTTGACGTTGCAGACAAAAATGATGACGTCGGCGGTCTGAATGGCGATCTCAGCCTGCTCCCGCATGAAGGCCAGGATCTGGTTCTCGGTGCCCGGCTCGATACCGCCGGTATCCACAATGTCGAAGGTGCGGTTGCGCCAGTCACACTGGGCATACAGCCGGTCCCGGGTGACGCCGGGGGTATCCTCCACGATGGACAGCCGCTGTCCGCACAGCTTGTTGAAGAGCATGGACTTGCCCACATTGGGGCGGCCCACGATGGCGACCAAGGGTTTCATCTGATATCACTTACCTTTCCAGATTTCTTTTCAACAGGCAGTTAATTGCCCGGATTATATCGGTAGTATTCGTCCTGAGGGGGCAGGGTATAACCGGGCAGTTCCACATCCATGCCCAGCATGGCGTCCACCAGGTCGAAGCCGCTGTCGGCCTCCACCGGGGTCACCGGCACGCCCAGCGTCTGCTCCACCTCCTCCAGGGTCACATCGTCCAAAAAGACGTTCTCCCCGGAGCGGAGCATGTTGGAGGGGATGAGCACCCGCTCCCCCAGCTCCTGATCCTTGAGCTGGTCCATCAGGTCCCGGCCGGTGATCAGGCCGGAGACGGTGATGGTCTCGCCGAAGAATTTATTTTTGATGGGATAGACCCGGCCCTTCACCTTGGGACACTTGGCCTGGGCCATCTCCGCGATCTTCTGGATGAATGGCGCGGCCGACACGCCGGTGGCGACGCAGTAGGGCGGGGCCTCCTGCTCCGGGTCCGCATCCTCCAGGGCCAGCTCCGCCTGGTTCATCAGCAGACGGAGCATGCCCACGCCGTTCTCCAGCTGGGTCATGTCCTCATAATAGCCCTTCTCGGGCAGAGGCCGTCCGGCCAGGAGATAGAACTCGTCCGAGCACCAGGCCAGGGCGGTGCCCCGCTCCTCAACGGACCGGTCCCCGAAGCGCTCCACCTGGTCGATGACGGCGCCGGCCTCCTCCCGGGTGTAGGGCCGCAGGGGGTATAGCCCCTCCCGGTACTTGGTCACACCCACCGGCACGATGGCCACGCTGTTGACACTGGGGTACATCTCGCTCAGGTCCCGGAGGGTCCTGTCCAGCGCCGGGCCGTCGTTGACTCCGGGGCAGGAGACGATCTGACAGTTCATGGTGATGTTGTGCTGGGCGAAGCGGCGCATGATCTCGATGGACTGTCCCGCCCGCTTGTTTTTCAGCATCTCCACCCGCAGCTCCGGGTCGGTGGTGTGGACCGAGACATTGATGGGGGAAATGCGCAGATCAATGATCCGCTGCACCTCTCTGGGTGAGAGGTTGGTCAGGGTCAGGTAGTTGCCCATAAGAAAGGAGAGCCGGGCGTCGTCGTCCTTGAAGTACAAGGTCTCCCGCATCCCGGGGGGCATCTGGTCCACGAAGCAGAAGATGCAGCCGTTGGCACAGGAGCGGGCCCGGTCCATGAGGTAGGTCTCAAACTCCAGGCCCAGATCCTCGCCCTCCATCTTCCGCACCCGCACGGTGCGGCTGGAGCCGTCCGCCTCCCGCAGAGTGAGCATCAGGATGGGGTCGTAGGTATAGAACTTATAGTCCAGCACATCCACGATCTGCTTGCCGTTTACATGGGTCAGGATCTCTCCCACCCGGACCCCCGCCCGGCGGGCCGGACTGTGGGGAGCTACCTCCCGGATCGCCGTCAAGCTCACGGATGCCACCGCCTCCCATCAAAAATAATCATACTGCTCCAGAATAGTATCTAAAATATTATATAATACCCCGCAGGCTTTTTCAAGTCCGCGTTTCTCAGCCTGGGCTGAGCAAAAAAGAACCGGGGGCTGCACCGCGGCAGACCCCGGATGGATGCCTTATTTATTTGTCCGGGAACACCGCTCCAGCAGGGCGGTCAGCCCCACCCCCGCCAGCAGGAACACTGCCGGCATCATGAAGTAGCGGTACCGGGACTGGACCTCCACAATGAGGTGGACGGCGTAGTAGCCGCACACCAGGAAGGTCAGCAGCAGGGCTGGTCCGCCCCCTGTCCCCCGGCGCAGCAGGGCGGCCGCTCCCAGCAGAGCCAGGGCAAAGGCCAGGAGATAGACCCCCTTGTCCCCTCTGGAGAGGACCTGGGTGTACTGGTCCACCGTCAGCGGCCCCAGCTTCCGGGCCCCATTCAGGTGGCCGAAGCCCCAGAACATGTACTCGTCCTGGCCCCACATCACGGCGCTCTTGCGCACCGCCAGTCCGGCCAGCTTCACTGGTCCGGCGCCCAGCCGCTCCCGGACCACCTCCCGCATGGCCTCGTCGGCCTCCTGGGTGGGCAGGGACAGGTAGTTCTCATAGTCCGACCGGTTCCAGCAGCCGTCGCTCTCCTGGTTGAAGCCCAGGACGAACTTCCACATGGGCTGGTTGTTGGTCAGGCCCTCCGGGTTCAGGCCGGTCCAGATCACCAGATTGGACAGCAGGGCGAACAGCAGGAAAAACCCGCCGGCCACGCCGGCCAGGTTGGCCAGCTCCCCCTTCCAGTCCCGTCCCCCCGACAGCAGCAGGCGGATGACCCGCCAGCACAGGGCGGCCAGCACCAGCACGATACCGATGGGCCGGGCCGCATTTCCCAGGGCGATGAGGCACCCGGCCGTCAGGGCCACGGGCCAGGTCAGCTTCTCCTCCCGGACCAGCAGATAGAAGGCCAGGTAAAAGAACAGGGTGGCCAGGTGCTGGTTGGTGAGCACCCCGGCCAGGAAATAGGGGGCGGGGTACAGGGCGTAGAGCAGGGAGAGGGCGGCCGCCGCCCGCCGGGGCATCAGCTTCCCGGCGATCCGGCGGACCAGCACGCCGATGCCGCCCAGACACAGGGCGTTGACCACCTGGAGGGCCAGCTGACCGGGGCCGAACAGCTTGAGGATCAGAGCCTCATAGGCCACAAAGCCGGTCTGATAGGCCCAGTTATAGAAGTAGATCTGGTCCAGATAGCCCCGGCCCCCCTGGGCCAGGTCCTGGGCCGCCCGGTACATGGTGTCAAAGTCCTGGACCGGCTGGCCGCCGATCACCAGGATCACTGCCATGGCCAGCACAAAGCGCAGGGCGAAGATGGCCAAATCGGTCCCCCGGTCACTCAGCCTCCAGTATTTCAGTGCCAGCACCACCACGGCCGCGGCGCAGACCAGCCCCGCCGCCGCCACGAACCACAGCTTGCCCAGGGCGCTGCGCCCGCTCTGCAAACAGATCAGGCCGCAGAACAGCACCGCACACAGCAGGCAGATGCGCTCGCCCAGCCATCCGATCTTCTTGGTCATTCCATCCTCCTTGCCGACTCCGCCGTCGGACTCCTGTTTTTCCCAAAAGCGTCAGCCGCTGCTTCTGACAGTCTCAAAGCCGCCGCAGGATCTGCGGCGGCTTGAGCCCTGTCTCATTTGTCTCAATCCCAAATGGCCGTGGCGAAGTAGTCCTCCGGGGTCTCCGCCCGGCGGATCAGCCGCACGCTGCCGTCCTGCCGGAGCAGCAGCTCCGCCGAGCGCAGACGACCGTTATACTGGTAGCCCATGGCGTGGCCGTGGGCGCCCGTGTCGTGGAGGACCAGATAGTCCCCCATGTCGATCTCGGGCAGCATCCGGTCAATAGCAAACTTGTCGTTGTTCTCGCACAGGGAGCCGGTGATATCGTACTTGTGGTCGCAGGGGGCGTCCTCCTTGCCCAGGACGGTGATGTGGTGATAGGCCCCGTACATGGCGGGACGCATCAGGTTGGCGGCGCAGGCGTCCACGCCGATGTAGTCCTTATAAGTGTGCTTCTCATGGATGGCCTTGGTGACCAGGTGGCCGTAGGGGGCCAGCATGAACCGGCCCAGCTCGGTGCACAGGGACACGTCGCCCATGCCGGCGGGGACCAGGATCTCCTCAAAGGCCTTGCGCACGCCCTCACCGATGACGGCGATGTCGTTGGCGCTCTGCTCCGGGCGGTAGGCCACGCCTACGCCGCCGGAGAGGTTGATAAAGGTAATGTGGCAGCCGGTCTCCTCCTTCAGCTCCACCGCCGTGCGGAAGAGGATGGCGGCCAGGGCGGGATAGTACTCGTTGGAAATGGTGTTGGAGGCCAGGAAGGCGTGGATGCCGAACTCCTCCGCCCCCAGCTCCTTCATCCGCCGGAAGGCCTCGGTCAGCTGGGCCCGGGTCATGCCGTACTTGGCGTCTCCCGGCTTGTCCATGACCTGGAAGCCCTCCTTGCTCTCGCCCAGGGTAAAGGTACCGCCCGGGTTATACCGGCAGGACACCTTCTTGGGGATATAGCCGATGGTATCCTTCAAAAAGTCCACATGGGTGATATCATCCAGGTTGATGGTGGCCCCCAGCTTGGCGGCCAGGACGAACTCCTCAGCGGGGGTGTCGTTGGAGGAGAACATGATCTCCTCACCCGAGAAGCCGCAGCGCTCGCTCATCATCAGCTCGGTGAGGGAGGAGCAGTCCACGCCGCAGCCCTCCTCCCGCAGCAGCTTGAGGATCTGGGGATTGGGGGTGGCCTTCACGGCAAAATATTCCTTGTAGCCCTTGTTCCAGGAAAAGGCCTTTTGGAGGGCGCGGGCATTCTCCCGAATGCCCTTCTCATCGTAAATGTGGAAGGGGGTGGGGTACTGCTGGACGATCTTCCGGACCTGCTCCAGCGTAACAAAAGGCTTTTTCTTCATGGGACAGCGCTCCTTTTCTTTCAATCTCTCAGACCTGCCGCCGGACCCGGCTTCTCTTTGGCAATCGGTCCTGAATCAAATTCTCTCGAGGAGTTTCCCCCTCTTTCAATGAAAAATCACAAACATTTTACTCAATTTCCGACCTATTGTCAACGTTGGAACGGGCTGGACCCGCGCTTTCCTGCTCCCCGGCAAAAAGATTCGGGAAATATGAAATTTCCTCTTGCACTGAGGGGCGCTGTCTGCTATCATAGTTCGGAACGAAGAAAGGGAGTGAACCACTGTGAGGAGTTGTCATCTGAAGCACACTGAACCGACTCTTGACCGTGGTATTTCCATTTTCTTTGCTGCCGACAATCACCATCGTGGTTGTCTTTTTTTGTGTGCAAAATGAAAAATCAAAGGGAGTATTCAAATGCATTTTAACGAACCGATCCGCGACGCCCGCAAGCTGGGCGTACCCAAAATGCTGATTCTTGGTATTCAGCACATGTTCGCCATGTTCGGCGCCACCATCCTGGTTCCCATCCTGGTCCAGCAGTACGGCCTGCCGCTGAATATCCAGACCACTCTGTTCTTTGCCGGCATCGGCACCCTGTTCTTCCACGTCTGCTCCAAGCTCCAGATCCCGGCCTTCCTGGGCTCCTCCTTCGCCTTCCTGGGCGGCTTCAGCACCATGGCCAGCCTTGACACCGGCATCTACGCCGGCATGTCCCCTCAGGACAAGCTGGCCTACGCCTGCGGCGGTGTTGTGGTTGCCGGCCTCATGTACCTGATCCTGGCCCTGGTGGTCAAGGTGGTGGGCGTCAAAAAGGTCATGCGCTTCCTGCCCCCTGCCGTCACCGGTCCCATCATCGTGTGCATCGGCCTGACCCTGGCCCCCACCGCCGTGAACAACGCCTCCACCTGCTGGCCTCTGGCCCTCATCGCCCTGGGCACCATCATCATCTTTAATATCTGGGGCAAGGGCATGCTCAAGATCATCCCCATCCTGCTGGGTGTGGTCATCTCCTATGCGGCCGCTCTCATCATGAACGCCATGGGCGTCACTGTGATGGGCGCTGACGGCGCAGCTGTCCCCCTGATGGACTTCACCGCCGTGTCTCAGGCCAGCTGGATCGGTCTGCCTCCCTTCCAGATCGCCAAGTTTGACATCACCGCCATCCTGGTCATGGCCCCCATCGCCCTGGCTACCATGATGGAGCACATCGGCGACATGTCCGCCATCTCCGCCACCGTGGGCGAGAACTTCATCGAGAAGCCCGGCCTGCACCGCACCCTGATCGGCGACGGTCTGGCCACCTCCCTGTCCGCCATGTTCGGCGGCCCCGCCAACACCACTTACGGCGAGAACACCGGCGTGCTGGTGCTGTCCGGTGTCCATGACCCCCGGGTCATCCGGCTGGCCGCCCTCTACGCCATCGTCCTGGGCTTCTTCCCCAAGATGGCCGACCTGATCGGCTCCATCCCCTCCGCCATCGTGGGCGGCGTCAGCTTCATCCTCTACGGCATGATCTCCGCCATCGGCATCCGCAACATGGTTGAGAACCAGGTGGACTTCACCAACTCCCGCAACCTGATCATCGCCGCTGTCATCCTGGTCTGCGGCCTGGGCTTCTCCGGCGGCCTGACCTTCACCGTGGCCGGCACCTCCATCACCCTCACCGGACTGGCCATCGCCGCTCTGGCCGGCATCCTGCTCAATGCCATCCTGCCCGGCAACGACTACGAGTTCGGCGTCAATCCCGAGGGCGACCAGAACCGCGGCATTCACGCTGCCTGATGGCCCCTGGCTGTCCATCCTCTCCCCTGCGTCCCAAGGGACGCAGGGGTTTTTCTGTCAGATTATGAAAATTCTATGAAATTTTATTCTCCCGCTTGCGCATGCTATGGAAATAGTATAAAATATAGGGCAAGCAACGGGTAACCGTTTAAAAAGGAGGGCATCCTGTATGGAATTCAATAAGGTTTTGAACAATATTATGGAAAAGGCTACCGATTTGGCCCAGACCGGTGTCGTCAAATCCAAGCAGCTGGCGGAAATCGCAAAGCTGAAGACCTCCAACATGGCGGAGGAGGACACCATCAAGAAGGCATACATTGAGCTCGGTAAGCTCTACTATGCCGAGATGGGACTGGCCCCCGAGGGTGCTTATGTCGCCGCCTGTGAGAAGATCACCGCCGCCCGCGCCGCCATCGAGGCCAACAACGACCGCATCGCTGAGCTGCGGGCAGAGACCCCCGATCTGGACGAGTCCGAGATCCAGGTCCAGGCCCCCGCCGAGGAGGCGGAGACCACCACCGCCGAGGACTTCGCCGATGTGCCCCAGGCCGACAGCGAGGAGCCCCAGGCCCCCGCTGAGGAGGACGCACCCAAGGCTGAGTAAGTCTTTTGACCGGCTCCATACAACTGAAAAAAGGCCGCCGCAGAAACCAGATTTCTGCGGCGGCCTTTTTGCGTGCATCCAAAAAACGGAGCGGTACAGCTGGTGCTGCACCGCTCTGTTGATCATGATAGAGAATCTCTGCTCCGTCTGCACAGGACAGACTCGATTATCTCTTCTTGCTGAAAATACGCTCCAGGATATCCCAGTCATCATCGGTGACCGAGGACTTCTCCTTGGGGGCAGCCTCACCGGCGGGGGCAGCGTCGGCCGCAGGGGCGCCGGGTGCGGCCGGGCTCTCGCTGCGCTTCTCCTCCACCTTGGCTCCGGCGGCGGTGAAGGGCTGGCTGGGCATATCGGAGGGCTTCTCATCAAAGCCGGTGGCAATGACGGTGACCCGCAGCTCGTCCTCCAGGGTCTCGTCGAAGGCGGCACCGAAGATGATGTTGGCATCGGGATGGGCGGCCTCCTGCACCAGATTGGCGGCGGTCTCCACCTCCTCCAGGCCGATGTCCATGGAGCCGGTGACGTTGATCAGGACGCCGCGGGCCCCGTTGATGGAGGTCTCCAGCAGGGGGCTGGAAATGGCCATCTTGGCGGCCTCCTCGGCCTTGTTCTTGCCGGCGGCGCGGCCCACGCCCATATGGGCACGGCCGGCGTCCTGCATCACGGCGGACACATCGGCGAAGTCCAGGTTGATGAAGCCGGTATTCTTGATCAGATCGGAGATGGACTGCACCGCCTGCTGGAGGACGTCGTCCGCGATCTCGAAGGCGTTGAGCATGGTGATCTTCTGGTCGGTGGCCAGCTTCAGACGCTCGTTAGGGATGATGACCAGGGAGTCCACCTTGCTGCTCAGCTCGGTGATGCCGCCCTCGGCCTGCTTCATTCTGCGCATTCCCTCAAAGCGGAAGGGCTTGGTGACCACGCCGACGGTGAGGATACCCAGCTCCTTGGCGATATCGGCCACAATGGGGGCCGCGCCGGTGCCGGTGCCGCCGCCCATACCGGCGGTGATGAACACCATATCGGCGTCCTCCAGTGCCTTGGAGATCTGACTGCGGTTCTCCTCGGCGGACTTGCGGCCCACCTCAGGATCGGAACCGGCGCCCTGGCCGTTGGTCAGCTTTTCACCAATCTGAATTTTATAAGTAGCGCTGGATACGGACAACGCCTGTTTATCCGTATTGACCGCGATGAAATCAACGCCCTTAGTCCCCGTTTTTACCATACGGTTGACCACGTTGTTTCCGCCGCCGCCCACGCCGATTACTTTGATATTGACAACACTATCGGGACCCATATCCAATCCGAAGGCCATTTTTTGTTCCTCCTATGTGAAAAAAGTAGACTTTTTCTCGAAAAACAACATATCCACAAAAGTCTTCTATTTCAGGCTATATTTTGTTATATTCTATCGCTCTTTCCCCATCAGGTCAAGAGAATTCAAGCATTTTACAAAAAGTTTCCGTCTTTTCTCATCCTGGGCTGAAGCTGAAGCGATCCCGGGTCAGATCAAAGACGCCCTCCTCACGATCCTGCCAGTCTGGTAGGATGGCTTCCAGTGCCCGGAGGAGATAGGAATAATCCCCGCCCATAGGCAGCTTGACCCAGAAGCGCCGATCATAGCGTATCTGGATGTGCGCAGCCGAGGTCAAGTCGATCTGGGAGATTAGCTTGGTCATCCCCCGCTCATCCAGCGCGCGGAGCAGAACGATCATGGTATCCAGCTTGCCCTGCTGTTCCTGGGGGACCGCCATATGGTCTCCGGCCCGCGGGGCAAGCACGCTCAGCCCGATCACTTCAATGGCTTCACTGTTCTCCGGTGCGGGCTCCAGCAGCTTGCCCTCCCGGCTGATGAGCCACTTCTCCTCCGCGGGCTTGAGGGCGGCGGACTTGATCTCCTCCGGTTCATCCTCCCCGTCCTTCTTCTGCTCCTCCTCCGGCAGCTTCTCGGGCTCCGGAAGGGGGCTGGGCACCACCTGGGCCACCGCCTCGCACTCCTTCACCTGGATCACGATGGTGCTGGGCAGTCTGCGCATGATGGACAGCTCCTCCACATAGGGGAGCTTTTGGCGGATATCCGCACTGATGTGATTTTTATTCAGATGGAACAAATTATCGCCCACCTGGAGCCCGGAGGCGGCTTCAATCTGCTGGGGGGTGTACCTGTGGTAACCCTCCACCACCACGTGCTCCAGCTGAAAAAACACCGTTGCACCCATGGTCAGCGCCAGCAGCATGGCAGCTGCGGCCAGCACCTTGAACAGGAGACCGAAGCGTCCCCTGTTTCGTCGTCTTCTATGGCTGTTTCTGGCTGATGACATGGCGCACCCTCTTTATCCGGTCCGGTTCTGGTTCCGGCTCATTCTTCTGTTAGCTTGATGTCCGCGCCCAGCGTGCTGAGCGCTCCCTCCAGGTCCTGATAGCCTCTGCGTATATATCGGATCCCGGAGACCTGGCTGGTCCCCTTGGCGGCCAGCGCAGCCACCACCAGGGCAGCCGTCCCCCGCAGGTCGGTCCCGCGGACCCCGGCCCCCCGGAGATGCCGTCCGGTGACCACAGCCACCCGGCCGTCCACCTGGATATCGGCCCCCATGCGGACCAGCTCTCCCACATGGCGGTATCGGCTGGAAAACATGTTTTCCACAAACATGGTGGTCCCCGTCCCTCCGCACAGAGCCGCCATCAGCGGCGCCTGGGCGTCGGTGGGAAACCCGGGGTGAGGGGCAGTGCGCACCGGTCGCACGCCGCACAGGGGCTCTGCGCAGGCGATGGAGATGCCCTCCCGGTCTGCCTGGACATCGGCGCCCGCCTCCTCCAGCACAGACAGCACCGCCGTCAGATGTCTGGGCTCCACCCCCCGCAGCCGGACACAGCCGCCGGCCGCGCCCACCGCGCACAGATAGGTGGCGGCGGCCATCCGGTCGCCCATGACCGTGTGCTCGGCCGGGTGGAGCTGTCCGCCGCCGGCCACCACGATGGTGGAGGTCCCGGCTCCTGTCACCTCCGCCCCCATGGCCTGGAGGAAGGCTTGCAGATCCTCGATCTCCGGCTCCCGGGCAGCCCCGATGATGGTGGTCACGCCCCAGCAGCCGCAGGCGGCCAGGATGGCGTTCTCGGTGGCCCCCACGCTGGGGATGGATAAGTACAGCTCCCGGCCGGACATGCCCGGACCCCAGCGGCAGCGCAGTCTGCCCTGCTCCTCCTCGATCTCTGCCCCCAGGGTCTGAAGGGCCATCAGGTGCAGGTCGATGGGCCGGGGTCCCAGCTCGCAGCCGCCGGGATAGGCCAGCTCCGCTCCCCCGCACCGGGAGAGCAAGGCCCCCAGAAAGACCACCGAGGAGCGCAGCTCCCCCATCAGCTGATCGGGGATCCGGCTCTCCCCCAGAGTGGACGCGTCCACCCTGACAGTATGCCCCTCCCGTCTGACGCCGCAGCCCAGCAGACGCAGGATATCCAGCGTCGCGGACACATCGGACAGGTCGGGACAGTTATGGATCACACTCTCGCCGGGCGCCAGGATGGAGGCTGCCAGAATGGGCAGCACACTGTTCTTGGCTCCTTGGACCGTCAGCTGCCCCGCCAGGGGACGGCCGCCGGTGATTTCATAGACGCACATGGGATGCCCTCCGATCCAGTTGGATTTGGGCCATCCTATGCGCAAAAGACAGGAACTGTGTCCCCTCAGGGCTTGATCAGCTTCAGCAGGGTCTGGTAGATCTTCTCGCCCGCGTCGGGCACAGCCATCTGATTCAGCGCGCGGATCATATCGTCCCGGCGCTTGGGCTCCCGCAGCAGGTTTTCCGCCTCGGTGTAAAGGGTTTTATCCTGACAGTTCTTCTCCAGCAGCAGCACGGCCGCGCCCTGATCGGACAGCACCCGGGCGTTCTTCTCCTGGTGGTTGGCCGTCACGTTGGGCGAGGGCACCAGGATGGAGGGCTTTGCAATGGCGGTGAGCTCCGAGATGGTGGACGCGCCCGCCCGGCACAGCACCACGTCGGCAGCAGCCATGACCAGGGGCATGTCGTAGATATACTCCCGGACCTCCACGCCGGTCCCCTCCAGCTTCAGGCCCCGGTGCTCCAGCTCCTCCGTCATGCGGCCGTAATCCCGGCCCGCGCCGTGGATGTGGTGGAAGGGGGTTCCGTCGTAGCACTCCTGGGCGATGAAGTCCACCATTTTGCGGTTCATGGCCTCGGCACCCAGAGAGCCCCAGTAGCTCAGCAGCAGGGGGCGGTCATCGGTAAGGCCCAGCTTCTCCCGGGCCTCCTGGCGGGTATAGCGGAAGAAGTCGCCCCGCACCGGGGTGCCGGTGACCACCACCCGCTCGGGGTGGTCGTAGTGGGCGCGGCTCTCCTCGAAGCCCACCATCACCTGATCCACCACCTTGGACAGGGCCTTGGTGGTCAGGCCGGGGACGGCGTTGGACTCGTGGACCGCGGTGGGGATGTGGCGGCGGGCCGCCTCTTTCACCACGGGGAAGGAGGCGTAGCCGCCGGTGCCCACCACCAGGTCGGGCTTGAACTCATTCAGAATGGCCTTGGCCTGCTTCTTGGACTTATGCATGTTGACCAGTGTGCCGAAGTTGTGGGCAATGTCGGCGGGGGCGAAGGAGCGGTGGAAGTTGGTGATGGTCACCGAACGGATCTCGTAGCCCTCCTTGGGCACCAGATGGTTCTCCATTCCGCCGTCGGCCCCCACAAACAGGACCTTGCAGCCGGGGTGGCGCTCCTGGAAAATTTTGGCCAGGGCCACCGCGGGGTTGACGTGGCCGGCCGTGCCGCCACAGGTAAAGAGGATATTCATAGATTACACCTCGTCGGTTTCATGGGCGCGGGATCTGCGCTCAGTCATTTTTCGGGGCAGGGATCTGCCGGGAGATACTCAGAATAATGCCGATCTCTGCCAGCTGTATGATCAGCGCCGTTCCGCCGAAGCTGAAGAACGGCAGAGAGATACCTGTGTTGGGGATCAGGTTGGTGACCACGCCGATGTTCAGGAACACCTGGACGGCCAGCAGGGTGGTGATGCCCACCGTGGTCAGCGCCCCGAATTTATCCCGTGCGTGGAGGGCCAGCCAGTAGCCCCGCAGGATAAGCAGGGCAAAGAGCACAATGACAATGGTCCCGCCAATAAAGCCCAGCTCCTCCACCACGATGGGGAAGATAAAGTCGTTTTCCGGCTCAGGGATGTACAGGAGCTTCTGGCGGCTCTTGCCCAGGCCCAGACCCAGCAGTCCGCCCGAGCCGATAGCCAGCAGGGACTGGATGGTCTGAAAGCCTTTTCCCAGCGGATCGGCCCAGGGGTCCTTCCACAGATTGATACGTCCCGTCATATAGGGCGTAAACCGGATGATCAGGGTCAGCAGCGTAATCACTGCCGCGCCGCCGCCCACAAACCAGCCCAGTCCGATGCCTGAGGCAAACAGGACGGAGGCCGCGCCGGCCAGGATCAGGATGGTGCCCGACATGTGGGGCTCCTTGACCACCAGCAGCAGCACCACACCCAGCACCAGGCCGTATGGGATCAGCTCCAGAAAACCGATCTTCTCCAGTCGGTTCAGCATGCGGCCCGTGTAGGTCCGCTTGGTAAATTTCCGTGTTTTTTCCGTATCCCGCTTGGACAGACGGGACGCAAAGAAAAGGATGACCGCCACCTTGGCAATCTCCGAGGGCTGGTAGGTGGGGCCGGCCACAAGGGCCATTCTCAGCCAGCGCCGGGCGCCGTTGATCTTGACGCCCACATGGGGGATGAGCACCAGCACCAGCAGAAAAATGGATGCGATCAGCAGCGGGACCGCCAGCCAGCGAAAGGTCTGATAGTTGATTTTGGATACACAGTACATGATGAGCACACCGGCCACTGCAAACAGGGTCTGACGCTTGATATAGAACAGCGGGGAGGATACCTCCGGGTCGTAGTAGGCCGTGGCGTAGGAGGCGGAGAACATCATAATAAGACCAATCCCCATCAGCAGCATGGTCAGCATCAGAAACGGGAGATCCACCGGTCCGCGGGCCAGCTGCTCCTCCACCGTGAGGTCACGGCGTGGTTTTTTCGACATGGGGTCCACCTCCTTGTGTCAGGTCCATGGTCGAACAGATTACATGGGATAGCGATTCATCACGCCCAGGAAGGCCAGGACGCACAGGACCAGCGTGGTCCCGGAAAAGACGCAGAACAGCTTCACCTCGCTCCAGCCGCCCAGCTCCAGGTGGTGGTGCAGAGGGGCCATGCGGAAAAACCGCTTGCCGCCGGTCTTTTTGAAATAGACCACCTGGATGATGTCGGACAGGACCTCCAGCACATACACCAGGCCGATCACAGGGATGATCATTGGGATATTCAGGGCAAAGGCCATGCCGCACACCATACCGCCCAGGAACAGGGAGCCGGTGTCACCCATGAACACCTTGGCCGGATGGAAGTTGTAGATCAGGAAGGCGGCCAGTCCGCCCGCCAGGGCGGCGGCGGCCACAGCCAGGTCCCCCCGCTCGTACCAGGCGGACACGCCCACATAGAAGAGGGCCACAGGGATGGTGACGCCGGTGGCCAGGCCATCGATGCCGTCGGTGAGGTTGACCGCGTTCACCGTAGCCACCATGACAAAGGCGGCAAAGACCATGTAGAGCATCCAGGGGATCCCCACGATCTCAATGTCGAAGAAGGGGATATAGAGGTCGGGGGTCAGATAGCCGGTGCGCCGCATGATGACAACAAAGACGATGGAGGCGGTCAGCTGCAGCAGGAACTTCTGCGGCGCGGTGAGCCCCTCGTTGGCGTGGTGGCGCAGCTTCTGGAAATCGTCGATAAAGCCGATGGCGCCGAAGGTCAGGGCGAACAGGAACACAATGATGTGGTTATACTGTCCCTGGCGCAGATAGCTCCAGCCGGCGGTCAGCACGGCCACGCCCATGGCAATAATGAACATCAGTCCGCCCATGGTGGGGGTGCCCTGCTTGGACATGTGCCAGGCTGGTCCGTCCTCCAGGATAAACTGTCCGGCCTTCAGCCGGCGCAGCATGGGGATCAGGACCAGGCCCAGCGTAACGGCTACGCCAAATGCTACGATAAAGCTCAAGATATACGTCATGTCAGAAACCTCCAGGATCTCTTTCTCTCAGGTAACTCCTAATTTGCTGTAATACAAGGCAATTATTTTATCATACCGGCCGGGATATTTCCAGCGCTTTGCGCCGTTTCCTCCGATTTTCCGGATATTTTGTGAAAATAGTCGGCCACCACCTGCCGCTCGTCCAGGGGATACCACACCCCCATGACCTCCTGCTGGGTCTCGTGGCCCTTCCCGGCCAGCACGATCACATCCCCGGGCTGTCCCCGGGACAGGGCCCAGCGGATGGCCTCCACCCGGTCCGGTTCCACATGGACCTGGGCCTCAGTCTCCTCCAGCCCGGGCAGGATATCGCGGATGATTGCCATGGGCGGCTCTGTTCTGGGGTTGTCAGAGGTGACCACCACCAGATCGGCCAGCTCCCCGGCTGCCGCTCCCATAAGCGGGCGCTTGCCCCGGTCCCGGTCGCCGCCGCAGCCAAACAGGCAGATCAGGCGGCCGGCGGTGAAATCCCGGGCGGTGGACAGCACGTTCTCCAGGGCGTCCGGCGTGTGGGCATAGTCGATGAGGACGGTGTAGTCCGCCGGCGTGGGGACCACCTCCACCCTCCCCTTCACCCCCTGCACACTCCGCAGCGGAGGGGCGGCGTCGGCGAGCGGAATCTGAAGGCACATTCCACAGGCCAGTGCGGCCAATGCGTTGTAAATGGTGAATCCGCCCGGGATGGGCAGGTACACCCGGGCGATCTGCCCCCGGGCCACCCCCTCAAATTCCACATGGGTGGGGAAAAGCCGGATGTTTTTGGCGGTCAGGTCTGCCCGGTCCTTGTTTTCGGAATAGGTCAGTGCGGGACAGCCGATCCGCTCCAGATACCACTGCCCGGCCTCGTCGTCCAGGTTGAGCACCGCCCGGCGGCACTGCTGAAACAGCCGGCCCTTGGCCTCCCGATAGGCCTCCATGGTCTTGTGGTAATCCAGGTGGTCCTGGGTCAGGTTGGTGAACAGACCCACCTCGAAGGTGATCCCCTCCACCCGGCCCTGAACCAGGGCGTGGGAGGAGACCTCCATCACCACATGGGTGCAGCCCTCGTCCGCCATCCGGCGCAGCAGCTGGTGGAGCTCGTAGGACTCCGGGGTGGTGCGGCTGGCGGGCAGCTCAAGCGCCCCGATCAGGTTGCGGTTGGTGCCGATCAGCCCCACCCGGGCCCCCAGGGCCCCCTCCAGCATGGCCTTGATCAGATAGGTGCTTGTGGTCTTGCCGTTGGTCCCGGTGATCCCCACCATGGTCAGCTCCCGGTCCGGATGGCCGAACCAGTTGCCTGAGATCAGGGCCAGTGCCCTGCGTGGATCACCTGTGGTCAGCCAGGGTCCCGCCCCCTCAGGCGCGGTCCGGCACAGAATCGCTGCGGCCCCGCGTTCCAGGGCCTGGGAAATGAATCGGTGTCCGTCGGTCTTTGCCCCCGGGAGCGCCACAAACAGGGCTCCCGGCGTCAAAGTCCGGCTGTCGTAGGATATGGAATTTATTTCCATATCCAGATCGGCGCTGCCCCCCGTGAGGGGCACGCCGGCCAAAAGGCTGCGTAATTTCATGGAGTCACCCCTCACGGGTGCAGTTTCATTCTATCTAAGCCTTGCGCTGCGGGCCCCGCCCGCGGTCAGTCTACGGCCACATAGCCGTCCTCTACCTGGGGGGTGGAGAACTGCACATTGACCACCGCGCCCATCGCGGCCTTGGTGCCGCCGGGGACGCTCTGGCCGGTGGCCTTGGAGGTATTGCCGTAATAGGTGCTGGCTCCGGAGGCCCGCATAAAGAAGCCCGCCGTCTCCAGCTTGTTCCGGGCCGCGTCGAAGGTCAGTCCGGACACATCCGGTACTGTGCCCTCACCCTCCGGTCCGCCGCTCAGGTAGAGGATCACGGAGCTTCCTCCCGGGATGGGCGTTCCGCCGGACGGGACCTGGGCACTGACGGTCTGGCCCTCGCCCACCACACGGCAGCCCAGCTTCCTCTTCTCCAGCGTGCTTTTCGCCTCGGCCAGGGTCTGGCCGGTCACTCTGGGGACAGGGATGTCGGCGGCCGCGGCCTCCTCAGCGGTATACTTCTTTTCTACGCCCAGGTAGTCCAAAATATTCGCCATCAGCGGTCCAACTTTCTGGGCGGGCATGTTGCCGCCGCTGATGTAGGTGCCGCTGGTACCGATGTTGCTGCCCGGAGCCGACCGGGCCGGGGTGTTGTAGGCCAGCAGGACCACCACCTCCGGGTCCTCCGCCGGGGCAAAGGCCATGAAGGACACCACCACCTCGCCGGGGACCGTGGTCTCCGAGGTGCCGGTCTTGCCGCCGATGCGGTAGCCGGGCTGATAGGCCTTCTTGCCGGTGCCGTCCTTGGGGTCGGAGACCACCTTCTCCAAAATCTTCGCCACCCGGTGGCTGGTCTGCTCGCTGACCACCTGGCGGACCACAGTGGGCTCGGTCTTTTGGATGATCGTGCCGTCATGGTCGGTGATGGAGTCCACCACATAGGGTTTGACCAGCTTGCCGCCGTTGACCGCGGCGGAGAAGGCGGTGATCATCTGGATGGGGGTCACGGTGAAGCGCTGGCCGAAGGAGGCCACCGCCAGGTCCACGTTGCTCATATTGGGCCAGATGATGCCGCTGCCCTCGCCGGGCAGATCCAGTCCGGTGGGCTCATCCAGGCCGAAGGCCCTGAAGTACTCATAAAACTTCTCCGAGCCCAGCCGGGCGCCGATCTCCATAAAGGCGGGGTTGCAGGAGTGCTGCACCGCCTGGGTCAGGTCCTGATGCTTGTGGCCGGGGGCTTTCTTGGAGCAGCTGATGGGGTTTTTCCACCCAGGGACCATGCCGTAGCCAGGACAATAGAAGGTGTCCGACTCAGTCACCACGCCCTCCTCCAGGGCGGCGGACAGCACCAGCGCCTTGAAGGTGGAGCCCGGCTCGTAGGTATCCATGTAGGCCTGGCTGCGCCACTGCTTGTTCAGTGCCTCGCCCACTGCCTTCTGGTAGATCTCGTCGGTGACGTTCATGGTGTTTTTCTGGCTCTCCAGCATGGCCTTGAGCCGCTCGTCGGTCACCACGCCGTAGTTATTGGGATCGTACTCAGGGGCGCTGGCCATAGCCAGAATAGCGCCGGTCTTGGGATTCATGGCAATGCACCAGCCGCCGGAGACAACATCATACTCCTTGATGCCCTCCTCCAGGGTCTTTTCCGCATAGGCCTGGATGGTGGAGTCGATGGTCAGGTGCAGGTCGTAGCCGTTCACCGCGTCCACATACTCGGAATAGCTGTTGTACATCTCGATGCCGTTGCCCGTGCGGGTGGTCACCACACGGCCCGGCTTGCCCATCAGGTCGTCGTTGTACCAGGCCTCCAGGCCATAGGCGCCGCCCTCGTCGTTGCAGAAGCCCAGCACCTGGGCCGCCATGCTGGAGAAGGGATAGAAGCGCTTGCTGGTGGGCACCATCTGAAGGGCGTAGCCCAGCTTGTTTTCCGCGATAAACGCCTGGAGCTGGTCGGCCCGGTCGCCGTCCACGTTCTTCTTCATGATCTCGTAGGCGGAGTCGGTTTTGAGGATCCGGCGCTCCACCTCCTCCCGGTCCAGCTCCAGCACGGAGCACAGCTCGTCGGTGATGAGCTCCCGCTTCTCCTTGATGGCCCGCTGGTAGGCGGCCTCGTCCAGCACCCCGTCCTTGGTGAATTTCTTCTCGCTGACACTGTTCACCAAATCCCGCGGGGAGAGGATCACATTATAGACCGTGGCAGACATGGCCATCACATTATCCTTGGCGTCATAAATGCTGCCCCGCTCCGCCGCCACCGACACGTCCCGCGTCTGCTGCTTCACGGCCAGGTCCTGATATTCGTCATGGTGGACCACCGCAATGTTCCAGATCTGGCACAGCAAGGGGACAAACAGCCCCACGCCGCACGCCACCATCAGAAACACCGTGCGCCGGAACACCTGGCGCTTGGAGCCGGATTCGGCCTTACGTCTGCGCTGGGCCGCGGAGCGGTCCCGTTCTGTATTCTGATCCCGCATGGGGTATGCCTCCTGTTCCGCCGGGGGCTGTGTCCCGGCAATCGAGAGGCGCAAGAAAAGAATCTTTTCTTGCGCCCCGTCAGTTCTCTTTCGTTAAAATGATATGCGTCCGATCAGCGGAAATATTCGATCACGTTGGAAAAAATATCCCGCAATCCTTGCAGCACCCCTTCAACGCCGCGAGTGCCGCTGTGCTCGGCGTACAGCTCCACGCTGTCAGGCTCAGACAGGTCGATATAGACGATCTGGCTGGCGTTGGGGCGTACCATCGTTTCGCCCACAGCCGCCTGGATGCGCTCCATATCAAAGACCTTCTCATACTCGGCAGACAGTGTCGCGTTCTCCGACTGGAGGGTCCCCAGCTCATGGCGCAGGGAGACGACCTCGTCCGCCACCACGGTGTACCGGGTGTAGGTCAGCAGAAGCAGAGCCGCCAGGGCGCCCACGGCCAAAAATCCGATCACAGCCAGGGGGGACACCTGCCCCGCCTCCCGCACCCGGACCTGGGTCCGGGTCAGCTGACGCTCCCGGACAGCCTCCCGGTGTCTGGGCTTGGGCTGGAGGACCTGCCCCTGTCCGGGGGCACGGAGGGCCTCTCCATCATAAGCCGGCGCATAGGCGACATTTCCGTATGTGCGATATGAGGGTACTTGATTGCGGCTGCGCAGACCCATAACATTCACTCCAAATCTTTCGTACTGAAACTAAAGCTTCTCTGCCACCCGCAGCTTGGCGCTGCGCGCGCGGGGGTTCTCCTCGATCTCCTCTTCGGTCGGCAGGATGGGTTTTCTGCTGACCAGTCTGACCACCGGCTTTTTCCCGCACACACACACCGGGAAATCCGGGGGGCAGGTGCATCCCTTCGCAAAGCCGGCCAGGCCGGTCTTGACGATCCGGTCCTCCAGCGAGTGGAAGGTGATGACTGCCAGCCGTCCGCCCTGGTTCAGCCGGGGGACAGCGGCCTGGATCATCCGGTCCACACTGGCCAGCTCATCGTTCACCGCAATGCGGATGGCCTGAAAGCTGCGCTTGGCCGGATGCTGTTTTTCCTTCAAAGCCCGGGCAGGCATAGCCCCCCGGATGATATCCACCAGCTCCAGGGTGGTCTCAATGGGTCGTTCCTCCCGGCGGCGGACAATGGCGGCGGCGATCTGCGGGGCATAGCGCTCCTCGCCGTACTGGAACAGGATCCGCTTCAGCTCGTCCTGACTCCAGGTGTTGACCACATCGGCGGCCGTGGCCCTCTCGCTGCGGTCCATGCGCATATCCAGCGGGGCGTCAGCCATATAGGAGAAGCCCCGTGCGGCGTCATCCAGCTGAGGGGAGGAGACGCCCAGATCAAAGAGCATCCCATCCGCGCCGGACAGGCCCAAATCATCCAAGATGGAATCCACTTCTGAAAAGTTGCTGTGGACCAAAGTCACACGGTCCATCCAGTCCTTGAGCCGCACCTGGGCGGCCTCCAGGGCGGCGTCGTCCCGGTCCACGCAGATAAGGCGGCCAGTGGTCAGCCTTTGCGCGATCTCACGGCTGTGTCCGGCCCGGCCCAGGGTGCCATCCAAATAAATCCCCTCCGGCTTGATGGCCAGAGCGTCGATACACTCGTCCAGCAGCACCGGACGGTGGGTAAAAACTTCACTCATATCAGAATCCAAGTGCCTCCAGACAGGCCCGCATCTTCTCGGGCGTCATTTCCTCTTCCTCCTGGGCGCTCCAGGCGTCTGCCGCCCAGATCTCAGCCCGGTCGTTGACCCCGATGATCACCACGTCCTTCTCCAGGCTGGCATATCGACGCAGCTTCTGGGGAATCACGATCCGCCCCTGGCTGTCCAGCTCACACCGGACGGCATTGGCGAACAGGGGCCGCATGGCGGCGGACTGGCTCATGGGCAGGGAGGCAAACTTCTCCGTGAAGCGGTCCCAGGTGGATTGGGGGTAGATCGCCAGGCAGGCATCCACACCTACGGCCAGGTAGAAAACCGGGCCAAGCTCCTCCCGGAGCTTCGCGGGGATGGACAGACGGCCTTTCGAGTCGATGCTGTGCTCGTATGTGCCTGTCATATCCCCTCACCTGCCTCCATCTGGTGGTCTTTTCAGGGAATCCTCCCCACTTTGCTCCACTGTGATTTTTAGTATAAAAGCTGTTAACATAAAAATCAAGCCTTTTTTCGCAATTTTCCATAGAAAAATACCTCTGTTTTTTCACAAAATCACGAGTTTTTCGACATAAACATACGTTCGATTCTCCTCCGTTCTACTAATTTCTCTGGTTTTTTCCTATATCTGCGCCGTTTTTCCATCCAGGTTCACTACATCTTGTGCTTTTCAGCCCCAGAGGCCCATATTTCCCGGCAGGACAGCCATAATTGCAATATTCCGTCTTTTATGGTAAACTGACGGCGAAATGACTGTCCGCCCTTTCAAAAATTTTTCGAGGTCCAAATTCGACCGGATCGGGCGGCTGAAGGGATGGGATGACGCTATGCTGGATTGGGATACTTTGGAAGCCCAGTGCCTGGCCTGCCAGAAATGTGCCCTGGCCGACACACGCACCCATGTGGTCTTTGGCACCGGCTCCCGCAGCGCCGAGGTCATGTTCATCGGTGAGGGCCCCGGTGAAAACGAGGACCTCCAGGGTGAGCCCTTTGTGGGCCGGGGCGGGCAGCTGCTGGACGACATGCTGGAGATCATCGACCTGGACCGCAAAACCAACATCTACATCGCCAACATTGTAAAGTGCCGGCCTCCCCAAAACCGGGACCCGCTGAACACGGAGCAGGACGCCTGTATCGGCTACCTCCGCAACCAGGTGGCCCTCATCCGCCCCAAGATCATCGTCTGTCTGGGCCGGATCGCCGCCGCCCGGATCATCAAGGAGGACTTCAAGATCACCAAGGAGCACGGCCAGTGGTTTGAGCGAAGCGGCGTACACATGATGGCCATGTTCCATCCCGCCGCCATTCTGCGGGACCCGCGCCGCCGTCCGGAGGCCTTTCAGGATCTGAAATCCCTCCAGGCCAAGATCCGTGAGGTCTGCACGCACACCTATTAAAATAAAAAGAGGACCTGAGTGTGCATATACCAGATAAGGAAGTAATTGCAAAATACGCATGGCTCAGGGGCAATCCAAAGGGGTTGCCCCTGATTTTTTTACCCGGCAAGGTGCGAAAGATCAATGCGCTTCCGTTTGCCGAGAAAAGGCTTCCCGGAGAGAAAAGCACATAGCTTCTAAAACAGTTGCCGCATTCAGCAGGGCATGATACAATAATAAAAATGAAGCGTCAGACTTATCAAAATAAGCTTAACAGATCGGAAGGAAGAATATATGAAGGCTGCAGAGAATATTCATCCAAAAACATCACCCGTAAGGAGCTTTCTGGTAATCACCTTCGGGCTGATGCTGATTGGCTGGGGCAGCTGTGCTGTGCTTAGTCAGGTACTGAACTGGACGGTCAACCATCCGGTGATTCGGGTGCTTTTCGTAGTGGGTGGGTTTTCCCCTACGGTGGCATCTTATTGGGTAATGCGGAAACACCAGCTTGTCAGGAACTTTCCGGACTGGCTGAAGCAGGTCTTTGATGTAAAGCACGGCCTGTTTACATATGCCTGCGTATTTCTTTTTGTTGCTGTTTACTATATTCTCGGCTGTACAATCAATGGGTTCCGGTTGGGCGCCCCTGTCTATATGCTGATTGTAATTGTACCCATGATGCTGTTTGGAGGCGGCAACGAGGAGGTCGGCTGGAGAATGTTTTTACAGCCGGAGATCGAAAAAAGATACGGCTTTCATGCAGCTGTCTGGATCACGGCTATTATCTGGTGGGTTTGGCATACACCGCTGTTTTTTATACAGGGAACCACCAATGCGTCTATGAATTATTTTCTGTTTGGAATCATGTGTCTGACCCTTAGCTACGCTCTTGGCACAATTCGGAAAATTTCCAACGGTGTATTTCCCTGCATTCTGACCCATTGCCTGATCAACGGTCTGTCGGCAACTTTCGTATTTCAGTTCAGCACCTTGAGCTGCTGCCTCACGCTGCTTGCTGTGATTCTTTTGTCCGTAATTATTCTGAAATTTTCCCCTGAAAGGAAGCCTTGAACAGAATGTTATGTAAATTTGGATTTTCTTAACACTTATGAAATCCGAATACCGATTCATAAGGATCGTTTTCAGGTGAAAGTGACTGTATCGTCCCTGCGAGCATACCGTTTATACTCCCAGGAGTCATAAAACGGTGCAATTGTCAGGAGCGCTCTCCTGAAACCTCCCGGAGAATGTATGCAAAACAAACAGCAGGTGTTGGAATATTCCAATACCTGCTGTTTTTCTGAAAACTTTCTTATAGGGCGTACCCTTTCTCAGGTCCTCTTTTTCTGCGCTCAAAGGCGGTTTCCCTGTCTGCGCTCCCACCAGCGCCCCACCTTCAGGGCGCACCAGGCGCAGCCGCTGCCCACCAGGGCCCCGGCGATCACATCGCTGGGGTAGTGGACCCCCACGTAGAGTCTGGACAGACCCATGAGCACCGCCATGACCACACCGGTCACCTTCATCCACTGTTTTGGCAGGGTGCGCAGCCACACCATAGCTGAGGCAAAGGCGGCGCAGGTGTGTCCCGACGGGAAGGAGTTGGGGTCGGGCTCCGCCACCAGGGCCGTCAGGCCGGCCACATCCAGCCAGGGCCTGGGGCGCGCCACCAGATGCTTGAGCACCACATTGGTACACAGCAGTCCAAAGACCATGGCGGTCAGGGACAGGCAGCCCGCCCGCCGGGTGGACCGGAAGCACAGCATCAGCACACTCAGGCCGATCCACAGCAGTCCTGCGTTGCCCAGAGTTGTGTACAGGGCCACCAGCGGGTCCAGGAACGCCTGCCGCACGCAGTCCTGGATCCACAGCAGGGCAGCTGCGTCCATCTCTTGCAATAACTCCAGCATAGATTTTCCATCCTTCCACACTTGACCGCCCACTGGGCGCCGCTTATAATAATTAAAATACGGGGCGCTCCGCGTCCCGGCTTGTTGTGTCATTATATACTCTTTCCCCATGGATACGCAAGCATCCATTTTATTTCATCTCTTTGGAGGACCTCCCCTTGAAGGCGATCATCTGTCTCTCAAACGAGAGCTGGCAATCCAGTCCAGGCCGCACCCGCCAGCTGATTTCCAGGCTGCGGGACACAAAAATACTATACTTCTCTCCCGCCAGCTCCCCGCGTGACCGCCGCTGGAGGGAGGCCGGGCGCAAGGTCCGTCCCAATGTGACCGAATTTGTCCTGCCCCCCCTGCTCATCCGGGACGAGCGCCTCTCCCCCCTGTTCCGGATCGGGCAGCAGAAGCTGGGCCGGTTTATCCGGGAACAGGCCCAGCGCCAGCGTATGACCGCCCCCCTGCTCTGGGTCACCAGCCCCACCTATGTCCATCTCCTTGACCACCTGGAATACAGCGGCCTGGTCTATGACTGCGACCGGGTGTGGGACGAGCTGCCCGGCCCCTGGGAGGGCACTTTGGCCCATACGGCCGATATCGTCTTTGCCGCCTCCCCCGGTCTGCGGGATCGGCTGGCCCCCTGCTCGTCCAACATTGCCCTGCTGCCCAACGGGGTGCATTTCCCCCTGTTCTCCCGACATCCCGTGTGTGCCCGGCGCTCCCGCTCCTTCTCCGGCCCCGTACTGGGCTGGATCGGGACCATCCACGCCGATCTGGACCTCTCCCCCCTCCTCTACGCGGCCCGCCTGCGCCCCGATTGGAATTTTCTTCTGCTGGGACAGCAGGTGCCGGGCAACCCCTGGCTCCCCGCCCTGAGGAAGCTGGACAACGTGGCCCTGGTGGACCGCTGCACCCTGCCCGAGGTGCCAGACTACATGGACCGCTGCGATATCCTGCTCAACTTTCTGCGAGACAGCCAGCCCTATTCCGATGTGATCCCCGTGCGTCTTTATGAGTACCTGTCCACCGGCAAGCCCATCGTCTCCATGCTCTGGCCGGAACAGGTGGAGCATTACCCCGACGTCATCTACGGGGCCAAGACCTCCGCTGAGCTGGTCCGGCTGTGTCATCAGGCCCTGAGTGAGGACCGCGGCTGGGTCTCCAGCCGCCGCCGGGACTACGGTGCCGCAGCAGCCTGGTCCATTCGGGGAGAAGAGGTACAGCATATTCTCACCACAGCCGGACTGCTGTGAGGAATCCTTCCACAAGGGGAATCGACAAATTTTTCCCGGAATTGTACAAGCTTACAAAATTAAATCTGCCCCATTGCAAAGGGAAAAAAAATCCGATAGAATGGCTTTGAAATCCCGTAAGGAGGTATGTTCTATGTCCATGCGTCTGCTGTGTATCCCCATTTTCGGCCGCTGCCTGGATCAGCGCTGCCTTTTTGCGGCTAAAACCATGCTGTAATTTTTATAGGTCAGGTTATCCGTCTGTGCGGATGACCTGATTTTCCTTTTCCCCCAGAACAGGAATACACTATAAAAAAGCATTAGTCTGAAAGGAGCGCATTTCCTATGAAAAAAGTCGCCGTCATCATGGGTTCCGATTCCGATTGGCCGGTTGTCAAGGCCGCCTGTGCCCAGCTCCAGGAGTTCGGTATCCCCTTTGAGGCCCACATTCTCAGTGCCCACCGCACC
>JAHHSD010000020.1 GCA_020025425.1 Oscillospiraceae bacterium | reverse complement strand
CCGGCCCCTGGTACCCCATGAGAGGGCGGCGGTGGTGTTTGAATCACCCTCCCAGGCCTGTGACAGCTCGAACACCGCGAACCAAACCGGCACTTGAACCACTCCGCCTGCCGGCCCGCGCAAAGAGCATTGCAAGCCCTACAATAGTTACTCCTCAAGAACGCTGCAAAAATGCCGCCAATTTCTGCCTGCGTCTCTTGAAACTCTGGCTGGTGAAGAAGGCTGGCGCCGCATTTCTGAAAGCATCGTGTTTCCCCAGAACACCGCACCCGGTGCGGCCTTACCGGCACCTCTAAAAAGTGCAGGACAAACCAGGTTTGGGGTGTCACTGAGCGAGGGGCGGTAGCCGAAGCCAGACAAGCGCCAGACCGATTCGTTTAGGGCTGGACCTCACGGTCTGGGGGTGTCCTAAACCTGCGCCTCCGCGGGCTTTTGGGGTTTCAGGGGCCGCAGCCCCTGATCGTTTTCCGTCTGCTTTTGCGACCAAAAGCAGACCCCGCCGGGAGGGCGAGGACCGGTTGCCCCGACCGCCAGAAAAACGAGATAAACACGCCAGAGCTCAATTCCATGTCAGCACCTCCAGCAGGGATTGCTTCCCGGCGCCATCACAGCACCGTTTTCCGGTTTCGGGCAGAAAAAATCCCTGCGTCTGAAAGACGCAGGGATTTGTGCGTTTTGATTACTTCTCGGCCCAGTTTCCGGTGGCCTCGGCGGTGAGGTAGGCGTTGATAAAGCCGTCCAGGTCGCCGTCCATAACGGAGTTGATGTTGCTGGTCTCGAAGGCAGTGCGGTTGTCCTTGACCATCTGGTAGGGCATAAAGACGTAGGAGCGGATCTGGCTGCCCCACTCGATCTTCAGCTGCACGCCCTTCAGGTCGGAGATCTTGTCCGCCTTCTCCTGCATCTGAAGCTCAACCAGCTTGGCGCGGAGCATCTTCATACAGTTGTCCTTATTCTGGAACTGGGAGCGCTCCTGCTGGCTGGCCACCACAACGCCGGTGGGCTTGTGGATCAGACGGACGGCGGAGGAGGTCTTGTTGACGTGCTGGCCGCCGGCGCCGCTGGCGCGGTAGACCTGCATCTCAATATCCTCGGGGCGGATGTCGATATCCGCGTCCTCGGGCAGGTCGGGCATGACCTCCACAGAGGAGAAGGAGGTCTGACGGCGGGCGTTGGCGTCAAAGGGGGACACACGGACCAGGCGGTGGACACCGTGCTCGCCCCGGAGGTAGCCGTAGGCGTTCTCGCCCTCGATCATGATGGTGGCGGATTTGATGCCGGCCTCATCGCCCTCCTGGTAATCCATGATCTGGTAGGTGAAGCCGTGGCGCTCGGCCCAGCGGGTGTACATACGATAGAGCATCTGGGCCCAGTCCTGGGCCTCGGTGCCGCCCGCGCCGGGGTGGATGGACAAGATCACGTTGGAGTTGTCATACTCTCCGGTGAGCAGGGTCTGGAGTCTGGCGGTCTCCATATCGGCCTCCAGCTTCTCAAAGCCCTCCTCCAGCTCGGGGATCAGGCTCTCATCCTCAAACTCGTTGCCCATCTCGCACAGGGCCATGAGGTCGTCCCACTGGCTCTTGCGCTTCTTCTGGCTGTCCACCTTGTCCTGCAAGGTCTTGATCCGCTGCTGCACCTTCTGGGCCTTCTCCAGCTTGTCCCAGAACCCGTCGGCGGCGGACTCAGCCTGGAGCATATCCAGCTCCCGCTCTGCGGCCTCCAGATTCAGGGCCTTGCCCAGCTCCTCCAAGGTGGGGGCCAGATTATTCAGCTTTACTTTATATTCATCAAATTGGAGCATGGGTCCTCACTCTTTCTATCTAAAAATACCCAGATCGGGCTTGCTGTCCACATAGCCCAACTATTATATCCGAATCCGGTAAAAATGTAAAGAAAAACCTGCTGTTTCCCTGTTTTATCGGGTAAGCCCCTCTGTTTCCCTGCTGAAACTGTTCAAAACGGCAGGGCCGGAGGGATGACGGGAAAGAAAACCGACAGGGTCGTCTTTCCTGCGTCACAAAAACACCCTCTGATCCTTTGACCGGCCAAGGCCGTCTCGCAAATGCGAGACGGCTCTTATCGATCGCTGGCCAGCCAGCTGTCGCCCTGAAAAATCAGGTCATCCAGATCACGGCGGCTTTCGCTCTGCTGCTGGGGCAGGCTGTTTTCGATTTTCTCGTCCATGGTTTGCTCTCCTTTACTGGTATCAAAATCGGCGTCCCCTCTTTTGGGACGCCATACACTCCAGTATATGTGACTCACCATGGAATATGTGCACGAATCCGTACACCAAACCAAAAATTTTTCAAACAGCAGAAGGGCGCGTGCAGCACGCGCCCTTCTGCCAATGATATCCGGAGAATGTTTGGAATCCCGCTTACTTGCAGAACTCCTTCACCACTTCGATGATGTGCTCGCTGCTCAGACCGAACCGCTTGAGCAGCTCGGCGGCAGGGCCGGAGTAGCCATACTCGTCGTTCACGCCGATGCGGCGCACGGGAGTGGGGCACTTCTCGCTGAGCAGGCCGCAGACGGCCTCACCCAGGCCGCCGATGACGGAGTGCTCCTCGCAGGTGACCACCTTGCCGCACTCGCGGGCGGCCTTGAGGACCAGCTCCTCGTCCAGGGGCTTGATGGTGGCCAAGTTGATGACCCGGGCGTGAATGCCCTGCTCGGCCAGGGCCTTGCCGGCCTCCAGGGCCTCGTTGACCATCAGGCCGGTGGCGATGATGGCCACATCGGTGCCGTCCATCAGCACCTCGCCCTTGCCGATCTCAAAGCGGAAGCCCTCCTCCTGGTGGAACACGGGCACAGCCAGACGGCCAAAGCGCAGGTAGACGGGGCCCTCGTGCTCGTAGGCGGCCTTGACCGCGGCGCGGGCCTCCACGTCGTCAGAGGGGCAGATGACGGTCATGCCGGGGATGGAGCGCATCAGGGCGAAATCCTCGCAGCACTGGTGGGAGGCGCCGTCCTCGCCCACGGAGATACCGCCGTGGGTGGCGCCGATCTTCACGTTCAGGTGGGGATAGCCGATGGAGTTGCGGATCTGCTCAAAGGCACGGCCGGCGGCGAACATGGCGAAGGTGGAGGCGAAGGGCTTCAGGCCGGCAGCGGCGGCGCCGGCGGCCACGGCCATCATGTTGCCCTCGGCAATGCCGCAGTTGAAGTGGCGGTCAGGATACTCCTTCTTGAACACGCCGGTCTTGGTGGCGCCGGCCAGGTCGGCGTCAAAGACGATCAGGTCGTCATGCTGGGCGGCCAGCTCCTTCAGCGCGTTGCCGTAGCTGTCACGGGTCGCGATCTTCTTTACGTCTGCCATCTTACATCGCCTCCACTTCTGCCAGCTGAGCGCGCAGCTCACTCATGGCCTGCTCACACTGCTCGTCGTTGGGGGCCTTGCCGTGCCAGCCCGCCTGGTCCTCCATAAAGCTGACGCCCTTACCCTTGATGGTCTTCATCACGATGGCAAAGGGGACGCCCTTGGTGGCCTTGGCCTTGGCAAAGGCGCTCTCCATCTGCTCAAAGTCGTGGCCGTCGATCTCCACGACCTCGAAGCCGAAGGCGCACAGCTTCTCGGGGATGGGATAGGGGCTCATCACGTCGCCCACGCGGCCGTCGATCTGAAGGCCGTTGTTGTCGATGATGACGCACAGGTTGTCCAGCTTGTAGTGGTGGGCAAACATGAAGGCCTCCCACACCTGGCCCTCCTGGATCTCGCCGTCGCCCAGCAGGGTGTAGACCCGGTGGTCCTTGCCCTGATACTTGGCGGCCAGCGCCATACCGGCGGCGGCGGACACACCCTGGCCCAGGGAGCCGGTGGACATGTCCACGCCGGGAGTCTCGTTCATGTTGGGGTGGCCCTGGAGCCGGCTGCCCACATGGCGCAGGGTCAGCAGCTCCTCCACGGGGAAGAAGCCCCGGTTGGCCAGGGCGGCATACAGGCCGGGGGCGGTGTGTCCCTTGGACAGGACGAAGCGGTCCCGATCCTCCCACTTGGGGTCGGCGGGATTCACATTCAGCTCCTTTCCATAGAGGTAGGCAAACATGTCGGCGGCAGACAGGCTGCCGCCGGGATGACCGGCCTTGGCACTGTGCGTACCTTCGATCACGCCCATGCGGATCTTACAGGCCAACGCCATCAATTGCTTTTTTTCATTCGCAGTCATGGCTTTCTCCTTTGATATCAATAATTTCTTTCCGCAGACGGACTGCGGCGGCAAAAATGGACTCATTTCTGCTTTTGTCTCTCTGAATCCGATCTAATTTATTATAAAACACTCCATATGAGATTGCAAGTCCATTCCCACCTGAGTTGCGCCTCCCCTCCGCTCCTGTCTCCTTCTCCCAATCGCACCCCACGCCACCCGACCCGCTTGAAACTTTCTATAAAAAACTGGACTTCCCCCGGCTTTTCGTTTACATTATAGGTACATCGCCCGCAACCGGGCATCCAACTGGGGGACAGACGCTATGGAATATATCACGGTCCACACCAAACTGATCGGCCTGCTGGGCACACCTCTGGCCCAGTCCATCTCCTATCGGCTGCAAAATGACGTGTACCGCCGCATGGGGCTGGACTGCTTCTATCTCCCCATCGAGGTGGCCCGGAAGGAGGACCTGCCCTATGTGGTGGAGGGCATCCGGCGGATGAATTTCTCCGGCTTTGCTGTGACCAAGCCCTATAAGGAGACCATCCTCCCCCTGCTGGACCAGCTGGACGAGAGCGCCCGCCGGGTGGGGGCCTGCAACACCGTGGTCGTCACCGACGGCAGGCTGGTGGGGTACAACACCGATGGCACTGGCTTTCTCCGCTCTCTGGAGTCCCAGCTGAAGGGCGGCCCGGCCGGAAAGCGCTTTCTGAGCTTTGGCGCGGGCGGAGCGGCCCGGGCGGTCTGCTTCGAGCTGGCCGCCCACGGGGCGGCCCACATCCACATCGTATCGGTGACCGGGTCCGGGGCCAGGCTGGCCCAAGAGCTCAACGCCCAATTTCCCGGCATGGCCGACCCCATCCTGGCGGCGGACCGCAAAGGGGTGGCCGCAGCGGCGGCCCAGGCCCAGGTCCTCCTGAATCTCTCCGGTCTGGGCATGGCCCCCCATCTGGACGAGAGCCCTCTGGAGCCCCAGTGCTTTTCCCCGGCGCAGTTCTGCTGGGACGCCGTCTACCAGCCCGAGGAGACTCTCTTTCTCCGCCAGGCCCGGCAGGCCGGCTGCCCCACGCTGAACGGCCTGGGCATGGTGGTCTACCAGGGTCTGGAGCAGATCAGGCTCTGGACCGGGGCCCAGGTCCCCGCCCAGTGGATGTTCGACGCTGTGCAGGGCTGATGCTCCAACTGTGATATAGTTGCATTTTCACCCACAGAGGGTATAATGTACAGTGGTAATTTATCCGTCCCATTTATTCTGGAAAATTCGAGGAATGTATCTGATGATAAAAAAGCTTTTCACCTGCGCCCTTGCTCTGGCAGTTCTGATCTCCCTGGCCGCCTGCGGCCCCGCGGCCGCCCCCTCCGGCTCCGATTCCGGCAAACAGGAGCAGCCCTACCCCTCCAAAAACCTTCAGGGCACCATCATGTGGAGCGCCGGCGGTGTCTGCGACACCGTCTCCCGGGCGGCCGGTCTGGCGGCCCAGGAGGCGCTTGGAAAATCCATCGTCTTTGTCAACCGCGCCGGCTCCGGCGGCGGCGTATCCACCGCCTATGTGAACGCCCAGCCCGCCGACGGCTACGAGCTGCTCTTCGGCGCCGAGAACCCCCAGATCGCCAAGGTTATGGGCACCAGCCAGCTGGACTATGAGGACTTCTACCCCATCAGCCTGCTGTGCAACAGCTTCGGCGGGATCTTCGTGGCCAAGGACTCCAAGTACCAGACCCTCCAGGAGCTGTTTGACGACATCCATGCCTCCCCCGGCAAGGTCATTATGGCCTCCACCGGCGTGGGCGGCCTGCCCCAGACCATCGCCACCATGCTGGAGCGCATCAGCGGCACCCAGGTCACCATGGTCCCCTTCGACGGGGAAAACGAGTGCGCCACCAATGTCATGGGGGGCAACGCCGATTTCGGCATCTCCACCCTGGGCTCCATCTCCAGCTTCTATCAGTCCGGGGACATCCGTATCCTGGCCATGTTCCACAATGAGAGGCTGGCCGGCTTTGACGAGGTCCCCGCCATCACCGAGATCTATCCCGAGTACAGCAGCGTGCTGCCCTGGGGCCCCTTCTACGGGGTGTTCGTCCGGCAGGGCGCTGACCAGGCCGTCATCGACACCCTCACCGCTGCCTTCCAGACGGCCTGTGCCGACCCCGGCTTCCAGGAACTGGTTGCCTCCAAGGGCTGCTTCCTCATGGGCCTGTCCGGGGAGGAGGCCGTGGAGTACCTGAATGAGTACCGCTCCAAGACCAGCTACCTGCTCTATGACTCCGGTGTGGCCCCCATCGACCCCGGCACCGTGGGCATCCAGCGATAACAGTTCCAGGCACAATCCAATCAGACACACTCAGGTGGGTGGGACGCCTCTGACACAGGACCGGCCCACCCACCTGACCGCTATATGGACAAAGGAGGTCGGAGCGACCGTGAAATCTGAAAAGCATGCGTCCCCCAGGGGCGAGCGGGTTTTCCTCATTGCCCTGGGGCTGTTCTCTCTCCTCTGTCTGGCCGCCTCTCTGACCCTCTTTCTCCCCGCCCCCCAGCTCTCCGGCGAGGGGACGGTCCCCCTGCTGTGCTCCGTCGTCATGGTGGTCATGTGCGGGGTGCTTCTGGCAGAGAGCCGGGGGAGGTCCGCCCAGCCCGCTCCCGATGGGCGGTGGCGGGAGACTGTCCGTTTCCTCTTCCCCGGCAAGGTGGGGCCCATCCTGCTGTACTGCCTTGTCTATGTGGTCCTGCTGGAGCCGCTGGGCTTTTTCCCCGCCACCTTTCTCTTCCTGGCCGTCTCCATGTTCACCCTGGACCGGGCCAGGAAGGTCCGCATGCTGGTGATCGCCGGGCTTTCCGCCCTGTGCATCCTGGTCCTGTTCCAGCATATTTTCCTGGTTCAGCTGCCTTAAAGGAGAGATTTCTTTGCCCATCCACGAAGCCTTCCACTATGCCGCCCAGGCGGTCACAGACCCGCTGCTCCTCCTGTGCCTGGGGGCCGGCGTCTTTTTCGGCATCTACATCGGAGCGGTCCCCGGTCTCTCGGTGACCATGGCGGCCTCCCTGCTGATCTCCTTCACCTACTCCTGGGACACCCTCCCCGCCCTGGCCGCCATGGTGGGCATCTATATCGGCGGGGTGTACGGCGGCTCCCGCTCCGCCATTCTTCTGAATATCCCCGGCGCTCCCGCCGCAGTGGCCACCGCCCTGGACGGCTACCCCCTGGCAAAAAAGGGCCTGGCGGGCCAGGCCATCGGCGTCACGGTGATCCAGTCGGTGCTGGGCGGGCTGATCGGCACCTTCATTCTGTGCTTCGGCGCCCCCTACCTCTCCCAGTTCGCCATGCGCATTGCCCCCCGGGACTATTTCCTGCTGGCCGTCATGGGCCTGCTCCTGGTGGGCAGCCTGGGCAGCGACAGCCCGGTGCGGGGGGTGCTGGCCGCCTCCATCGGCCTGTTCGTGGGCTTCATCGGCCTGGACAGCCAGACCGGACACCCCCGCTTTGTCCTGGGGCCTGATGGCTCCATGCTCCGCACCTATATGATGATGGGCGTCAACTATGTGGTGGTGATAATCGGCCTGTTTGGCTTTTCGGAGGCGCTGATCCAGCTCCGGGACCTGAACACCAAGCCGGTCCGGCAGAAGGTGGACAAAATCGTCCCCAGCTGGAAAACCACCAAACGTTTCCTGCCCCTGACGGTAAAAAGCTCCCTGATCGGCTCGGTGGTGGGGGCTCTGCCCGGCACGGGCGGCGACCTGGCCGCCCTTCTGGCCTACGACCACGCCAAGCGCACCGTCAAAAATCCCGATCCCCCCTTTGGGGAGGGGGCGCTGGAGGGCCTGGTGGCCCCGGAGGCCGCCAACAACGCCGCCATCGGCGGCGCCTGCATCCCCATGCTCTCCCTGGGAATCCCCGGCGACGCGGTGACCGCGGTGATGCTTGGGGCCATGTACATCCACGGGCTGAACCCCGGCCCTATGCTCATGGTCAGCAGCCCCCAGGTGTTCTACTACATCATCGGGGCCATGCTGGTGGGCAACCTCTTTCTCGGGCTCTTCGGCTCCACTGGCATCCGGGCCTTTTCCAAAATCGTGGAGGTCCCCAAGGAGATCCTGATGCCCATTATCATGGTGCTGTCCGTGGTGGGGGCCTTCTCCATCAACCACTCCATTCTGGACATCTACTGGATGGTGGGCTTCGGTGTGCTGGGCTATCTGATGAAGCTCTACAAGCTCCCGGTCGGCCCCATGATCCTGGGCATCATTCTGGCCGACCTGCTGGAGCAGAACTTCCGCCGGGCCGCCCTGGTGGCGGGCAACTCCCCCCTCCGGCTGCTGGCGGATCTGGTCAGCAACCCCATCTCCCTGGTGCTGCTGGTGTGCATCCTGGTGATGCTGTGTACCTCCGGCCCGGTCCACAAACTCTGGGCGGCCCGGAAAACCGGGCGCAATCCATAAAAAAAGCCAGCCGCAGAATCATTCTGCGGCTGGCTTTCTAATTTTATATCATGCTCCAAAGAACGGCGGTGGCACCCAGGCTCAGCACCAATATGACGGCCACAAAGGCCCAGTTGGCGGAAGCCGGTCCGGTGGGCGGGGTCACGTCGTAGACCGGGGCAAAATTGGGGTACATTTTGGCAATTTTCATTTTTTTGCGCACCTCATTCCCGGTGCTGGTGGGGACCGCGTAGGAGATGGTCCAGACCCATTTATCTTCCTTCTCCAGCTGGGGGTCCGGCAGGTACTGGATGGCATTGGCCACACTCTTCCGATCCAGGCCGCTCCCCCGCATCAGGGTCCCGATTCCTTTCTGAATGGACTCCTCGGCCCTCTTCCGCTCCTCCTCCTTGAGCTTGTTCCAGATAAGCCCCTTCAGAGGGATTCTGCTGTTGGTGAAGCGGCAGTCTGGAATGAGATTGAGCTTGGGCAGGTCCACCCGAAACAGGTCCCGTCCTGCCCGCACAAAGACCTGCTGCACCCCTTCCACGGGCTTCAGTAGCCGGATCTGCACCACAAAGATGACCATGAGCAGGACGAATATGGCCAGGGAGGTGATCATTGTGCCGGGGTTGACGTTGCTCCGGGCAGAGAGCAGGAGCACGATGCTGGCCAGGGGGAACAGCATCAGGAGCAGGGGCAGGGTGATGCTCAGCCGCACGGCCTTCATCCAGTTTCCATCCGCTCCGTAGATCTGGAAGGAGGCGTCCCAGGCCTCACCCTGGACGGCAGAGGACTCCACGGGAACCGCATCCACCATCTCATGCTCGCCCCGCAGCACCCCCAGGATGGTGGGGACCGCCCCCACAAGGGTAAAGAGGTACAGCATGGCCAGCTGGCCCCAATAGATCCTGGCATCCAGGACGCCGTCCTTCAGCAGGGTCATAATGCTGCGGAACACCTGGAACACACTGATCTCAAACCACTCGGACAGCTCTCTGGCCACTTCGATTGAGACGTCCAGCTGGTAGGCCACATAGGTCATCACCAGGATCAGGACGCCGGAAATGGCCGCTCCCTTGCGGGTCAGCCGTCCACCCAGCAGCTCATAGCCCTTTAAGGTACACACAGCCATGATCAGACCGCAGATCGCGGCAAAATATCCCAGCTGACTGACCAGGACAATGGCCGCACCACCCAGAATGGACCCCAAAAAGGCGCCCACTGTCCCGGCCAGGATATTTTCTTGTTTTACTTGCTTTGTCTCCATGTCATCCCTTCCTCTCTCATATGAGATTTGTAAAATTTTATCATACTGTATCCGGGTTGACAAGTGGCAGTCTGACAGGATAAGCCAAAAAACGCGAGTCGGAATATCCGACTCGCGTTTTTAAGAAGCTTAACAGGCTTGGATCAGCACTTCTCGAAGATGGTGGCAACGCCCTGGCCGCCGCCGATGCACAGAGTGGCCAGGCCCTTCTTGGCCTCGGGGCGCTTCTGCATCTCGTGCAGCAGGGTGACGATGATACGGGCGCCGGAGCAGCCGACGGGGTGGCCGATGGAGATGGCGCCGCCGTTGACGTTGACCTTGCTCATATCAAAGTGCAGCTCGCGGGCCACAGCGATGGACTGAGCGGCGAAAGCCTCGTTGGCCTCGATCAGGTCCATGTCGTCGATGGTCAGGTTGGCCTTCTCCATAGCCTGACGGGAGGCGGGGATGGGGCCGACACCCATGATCTTGGGATCGACGCCGCCCTGGCCCCAGGAGACCAGCTTGGCCATGGGCTTCAGGCCGTACTTCTCAACGGCCTCGCCGGAGGCCAGGATGATGGCGGCAGCGCCATCGTTGATGCCGGAGGCATTGCCGGCGGTGACGCGCTGGACGTGCTTCTTGGTGTCGGCCTCGTGGACGTCGGTCACCTCGAAGGTGTGGACGATCTCGTCCTCAACGCCCTCGGGACCCACGGGGAAGGCGCCGCGCAGCTTGCCCAGGCTCTCGACGGTGGTGCCGGGACGCAGGAACTCGTCGTCCTTGAACTCCACCATCTCCTTCTTCTTCTTGACCATGACGGGGACGATCTCGTCCACGAACTTGCCGGCCTTCTGAGCGGCCTCGGCCTTCTGCTGGGAGGCGGCGCCGAAGGCGTCCAGCTCCTCGCGGGTGATGCCCCACACGTCGCAGATGTTCTCAGCGGTGGTGCCCATGTGGTAGTTGTTGAACGCATCCCACAGGCCGTCCTTGATCATGGTGTCCACGACCTTCTTGTCGCCCATGCGGGCGCCCCAGCGCTCGTCGGGCAGAGCGAAGGGAGCAGCGGACATGTTCTCGGTGCCGCCGGCCACGACCACATCGGCGTCGCCGGACAGGATGGCACGGCCGGCCTCGATCAGGGACTTCATGCCGGAGCCGCAGACCATGCCCACGGTGTAGGAGGGGACGGAGTAGGGGATGCCGGCCTTCACGCTGACCTGACGGGCGGGGTTCTGGCCCAGGCCGCCGGTGAGGATGCAGCCGAACATGACCTCGTCCACCATCTCGGGCTTGACGTTGCCGCGCTTCATGGCTTCCTTCACCACGATGGCGCCCAGATCCACAGCGGGGATGTCCTTCAGGGAACCGCCGAACGCGCCCACGGCGGTACGGCAGCAGTTAACTACGTAGAGCTCTTTCATGTGATAATGACCTCCAATTTTATATTTTGTTCATGTGCGATCCTTCTGACAGCGGAAGGCTCCGGTTAATGGGGGCCGCAGGCCCCTCTAGCCCCGGCCAGAGAAGGATATAGGAGACATACGAAATTTCTTCTCTTACATTATACCGAACTTCAAACGGAAATCAACGACTATTTATGACGGATTTTGTGGAAAAAGCGGCGAATCTTGCTCTGGTTGTCCGACGCCTCATCAATCAGCATCTGCCAGCCCCTCAGGGCCGGCGCTTCAGAGGATGCCGGCTCCCGTCGGGACGCTGGATCACGGTGTGGTCCAGCTGGGCGGTCAGATTGGCGCGGACCGCCGCCACATAGGCCTGCCGCAGCTCGGCCTGCTCCGCCCGCTCCTGCTCGGTCAGGCCCTCGGGGGTCTTGGCCTTGCGGGCCAGCTCATTGATCCGGTCGACCGTTTTCTGGTCAATCATTCAGTTTCCTCCTTTTCGGTGGTTTCGCTCAGATATACCGCTCCATGACCAGCATGACGCGGCCCTTCCGGGACTGCCCAAGCACCTCTTTGACCACGCACTTGCCAAGGCCCCGGCAGGACAGCACATCCCCCTGGGCCACCATGCGGTCGGACTTGGTGCACTCCCGGTGGTTCAAAGACATCCGCCCGGCGCTGATGAGCTCGGCGGCCTTGGACCGGGAGGTGGAGAAGCCGCAGGCGGCTACGGCGTCCAGCCGCAGGGTGGCCACGGTATCCCGGATGGTTTTGATCTGGGGCGGGGCGGCCTCCAGCTGGCTGAGGGGGATCTCCCGGAGCTTCAGCTTACACCGCCCGACGCTGTCCCACTGGGACAGCAGGATGGGCAGGGCGGAGCGGAGCAGCAGCACCTGGGCACTCCCCTCCCCCACCAGGATATCACCCAGCATTTCCCGGGTGATGCCCAGCCCCATGAGGGAGCCCAGCAGATCCCGGTGGCTCAGCTCCACCCCTCCGCTCCACTCAGCCCGAATGGCGGCTACGGGGCCCTCCGGGTCCTCCAGGGCGGCCTCGTCCTCCTGCCAGTCGGGCAGAAAGAGACACACGGCCCGCTCGGCGTCCGGGTAGCCCCCGAACATCAGGTGGCGGGGGTGGCCGCAGGCCGCAAGCAGATCGGCAGTGCTGGCCTGTTCGGCCGGGGACAGGAACTGGGTGTGAGCGGGAATGGACCGGTTCCGGGCCTCCGTGAGACGGTCCAGCACCCGGCCCAGCAGCAGCCGCTCCTCCCCGGACCGGGCACAGCGGTCCAGCAGTTCGGTTTTCTTCACGTAACTCCCCCTTTTATGGTGTTTAGTATATCCGGACGGGGCTCTATTGTCAATCGGCCGGCAAAAATGCCGCCCCGGCCAGGCGGGACGGCATCAACTGTTCAATCAGATTCAAGGGAAAACAACTCTGTGGGGAGTACATCTGCCAGCTCCACCAGGAAGGGGGACAGGCCAGCGTCGGTCTCCGGTCCGGGGGTGGCAAGGGACAGAGCGGTCCCGGCCATGCCCGCCGGCAGGAATAGGGTAAAGGTAAGACTGCCCTGAGGGGGCTGGACGGACAGCATGGTCCCGCCGTGCAGCTCCACGATCCGCTGGACCACCGCCAATCCCATGCCGGCTCCCTGGTCCGGTGTGGGGATCTGGTCCTTTTTCTGGCCGTTGAACAGGGCGGAGAGGTCCGCCTGGGGCGCATCCGGGCTGTTTGTCACAGTGAGCACCGCCCGGCCCCGCCAGGACCGCAGTCCCAGCGTCACCGTCCCCCCCGCCGAGGCCTTTGCCGCATTGGAGATCATTGCCAGCATCATGCGCTGGCACAGCTCCGGGACACCGGGGATGAGCAGACCGGTGCATTCACTGTCAAAGCGCAGCTCCACGCCGGCCTTGCGCAGCATAGGGGCCGTCTGGCGGACCGTCTGGCGGCACAGGCCGGCCAGGTCCATGGTCACCGGATGGAATAAATTCTTCATCTCCACATCCGGAATGTTGAGAAATTCCAAATTGTTCACAAGCCGCAGAATCTGGTGAAAGCTGCGGTTGCTCTGGGCTGCATAGCGGTCCTCTATATTTTGTATGGTCTGGAGCTGATTGAACAGATTCCCCATCTGTTCTCTCATCTGCCGGGAGAATCCCTCCAGCTGATGTCCGGTCAGGGCACTGTCCTGTGTGGGGCGGAACAGGAGCAGTTCACCCTCGTCAGCGGTAACGCGGGTAAAGAAAAAGGTATGTTCCCCCTGAGAAAATCTTCCCGACCGCTCCTCCTGTTCTAAGCCCTGAATCAGAAAATCAGGGATGGGAGAGCCCTGGAGCAACTCGGGCAGCTGCGCGCGGGCCGCGGCATTGACTGCGGAGACCTCCCCGCCGCGCAGCTCAATCGCCGCCTGCGGGATCTGCTCCAAATAATTTACATGTTGTTGCATTGTGTCCTCCTTGGGCCATATTCTGTCCAGCAACACGGATATCGATATCCATCATGGTCCTTAGTATAGCAAAAACGGAAAAGCAGAACAAGGGAAATCCGTCGAATCCTGCGGAAGTCGACCAAAAACAGGCGGAATCTGGGACAATGTCATTTGGTCTGTCCATTCTCTCATCCTCAATATGATTTACGGATTCTTTCCCCTTATGCCCTCCTGCTCCGCGGTTTCAGCACCACAATCAGGTCCCGCCGCAAAGGTTGATCTTTTCATAGGGTAAAGTTCACGAAAATTTTCTACAATTTCTATGCAAAAAGGGTCTACCCAAATCAGAGGAAACAGGATATAATAGGTGCGACCTGGTAACAAACACTGAAAAGGAGACTTTCACTATGAGCATCAAAGTTGGAATTAACGGCTTTGGCCGCATCGGCCGCATGGTCTTCCGTGCCAGCCTGAACCACCCCGAGATCGAGATCGTTGGCATCAATGACCTGTGCCCTGCCGACTATCTGGCCTACATGCTGAAGTATGACACCATGCACGGCCGCTGCGATGCCGAGATCGGTCACACCGAGAACGCCATCGTGGTCAACGGCAAGGAGATCCCCATCTCCGCCGAGCGCAACCCCGCCGATCTGCCCTGGGGCAAGCTGGGCGCTGAGTATGTCGTGGAGTCCACCGGCCTGTTCCTGACCAAGGAGAAGTCCCAGGGCCACCTGGACGCCGGTGCCAAGAAGGTCGTTATGTCCGCTCCCTCCAAGGACGACACCCCCATGTTCGTCTGCGGCGTCAACCTGGACAAGTACACCTCCGACATGAACTTCGTGTCCAACGCTTCCTGCACCACCAACTGCCTGGCTCCTATCGCGAAGGTCCTGCACGATAACTTCGGCATCTCCGAGGGTCTGATGACCACCGTCCACTCCGTCACCGCCACCCAGAAGACCGTTGACGGTCCTTCTCTGAAGGATTGGCGCGGCGGCCGTGCTGCCTGCGGCAACATCATCCCCTCCTCCACCGGCGCCGCCAAGGCCGTGGGCAAGGTCATCCCCGAGCTGAACGGCAAGCTGACCGGTATGTCCATGCGTGTTCCCACCCTGGACGTGTCCGTGGTTGACCTGACCGTCAACCTGACCAAGCCCGCCAAGTACGAGGAGATCTGCGCCGCCATGAAGGCCGCCTCCGAGGGTGAGCTGAAGGGCGTTCTGGGTTACACCGACGAGGCCGTCGTGTCCTCCGACTTCCTGGGCGACACCCGCACCTCCATCTTCGACGCCGACGCCGGCATCGCTCTGACCGACACCTTCGTGAAGGTCGTGTCCTGGTACGACAACGAGATCGGCTACTCCAACAAGGTTCTGGAGCTGATCGAGCACATGTACAGCGTGGACCACAAGTAATCGGATTATTCCTGATTGCCGGGGGCCCTGTCTCGAGGATCGAGACAGGGCCCTTTTCTTTTTGTCAAAAACGTGCTATACTCTCAAAATCAGATATTTTTCAACATTTGGAGGCAAAAAGATGTTCCATCATCTGGAAGAGATCCTGTTTTTCCCGCCCGGCTCCAGGGAGGAAAGCCGCCGCGCCCACCAGATCTGGCTGGGGATCGGCGTCACCGGACTGGGGCTGTGCGTGGGCATCCTGACCCTGATGCTGGGGGCGGCAGCCTGCTCCAAGCTGCCCGCCGCCGCCCTGTTCGGTTCCTATTTCAAAAACCCGGTTCTGCTGGGTCTGAGCCTGCTTCCCCCCGTTCTGCTGTGCTGGCTCTTTTACCTGATGACCGGCCGGGCCTGGGCGGGCTATCTGGGCAGCTTTCTCCCCTGTGTGGGCCTGGCTCTGGTCAACTACTACAAGATCCAGCTCCGGGGCGATCCCCTGCTGGGGGTGGATCTGAAGCTGGTCACGGAGGCCGGCGGCATCATGGGCCGGTACACCCTGGAAATTACCGGGCCGGTGAAGCTGACTATCCTCTGCTTCCTGCTGGGCCTGCTGGCTGCCATTCTCCTGCTCCCCCGGGGCCTGCGCGGCCGTAAGGTCCGGCTGTGGGGCTCCCTGGTCTGTGTGGTTCTGGCCGGAGTGTCCTACGTCCTGCTGTACCGCAGCCCGGCCGTCTACAACCGGACCGCCAACACGGAGTACATCAACCCCTGGTCCGACGTGGAGGTCTACGCCTCCAAGGGCGTCCTCTATCCCTTCCTGTACAGCTTGCAGGACCTGGTCCCCAAGCCCCCTCAGGGCTACAACAAGGGGGAGGCCCAGGCCCTTCTGGAGGAATACCGGGACTCGGACATCCCCCAGGACCGCTGGGTGGACGTGGTGGGCGTCATGCTGGAGGCCTTCTGCGACCTGACCGACTTCCCTGAGCTGGCCCAGTACCCCCAGGTGCAGTCCATCTACGCCCCCCTCCACCAGCTGGAGCAGCAGTCCATCCACGGCGACCTGCTGACCAATATTTTCGCCGGCGGCACGGTGGACAGCGAGTGGGGCTTCCTCACCGGCTACACCCAGCACGACGAGTTCCGCTCCCCCACCGACTCCTACGTCTGGTATCTCCGCCGCCAGGGCTACGACACCATCTTCCACCACCCGGGCCACAGCTGGTTCTACAACCGCCGCAATGTAAACGAGTACCTGGGCTTTCAGAACAGTCTCTTTACTGAGGACTATTTCGGCGAGCTGGTGGACCCGGTGACGGCGGTGATCCGCTCCGACGGGATTTTGGTGGACAAGCTGCTCAGCGAGCTGAACGAGTACGGACCGGAGCAGGACCTGTTCTCCTTCTCCGTCAGCTACCAGAACCACGGCCCCTACGGGGGCGGCGGCCAGGTGTTCCTCACCCCGGCGGAGACCGGCCTGAGCGTGGAAAGCTGCGACATTTTGAACACCTACCTCTCCGGCATCTCCGACACCATCAGCCACATGGTCCGTCTGGCCCAGGAGCTGGAGAAGCGGGACAAGCCCACCGTCCTGGTGTTTTTCGGGGACCACAAGCCCTGGCTGGGCAACGGCGACTCGGTCTACCATGAGATTGGGGCCGACTTCGACCTGAGCACCCTGAGCGGCATGCACGGCTATTACAGCACCCCCTATGTGATCTGGGCCAACTCCGCCGCCAAGGACCTGCTGGACCAGGACTTTACCGGCCCCGGCGGGGATTTCTCCCCCTGCTTCCTCATGCCCAGGCTCTTTGATCTCCTGGGCTGGGAGGGCCCCGGCTTCATGCAGCTCAGCCGTGAGATGCGTGAGATCTCCCCCCTCGTCCATGTCCGCTCTCTCTTTCTTCAGGACGGACAGCTCACCGACGCCCTGCCTGCCCAGCAGACCCAGTTCCTGCGCAGCTTCCTGGGCGCCCAGTACTACCGGGAAACGGAGATCGTCCCCTCGGCGGAATAGATCTGCAAAATATCCTCTGAAGTATTTCAGACTGAAAAAACCGGCAGACAGAGATTTGGTTCTCTGTCTGCCGGTTTGCTTGTCCTATGGATTTTTCAGTGGGTCAGGAAAAAGGTCAGGCCGAACAGTCCGCCGATGATCCAGGTGGCGGGCTTGACCTCCCGGGCCTTGCCGGTAAAGACGGAGATCACGGTGAAGGAGATCAGGCCAAAGCCGATGCCGTAAGCAATGCTGTAAGTGAAGGGCATCATGGCGATGGTCAAAAAGGCGGGGACCGCGATCTCAATGGAGTTCCAGTCAATGTCCCGCACGCAGCTCATCATCAGCACGCCCACATAGATCAGGGCGGCGGCAGTGGCGCAGGAGGGGATGAGCTGGGCCACGGGGGCCAGGAACATGGCTACAAAGAAAAGGAACGCGGTGGACACCGAGGCCAGGCCGGTGCGGCCGCCCTCACCCACGCCGGCGGAGCTCTCCACCACGGTGGTGACGGTGGAGGTGCCGCACATGGCGCCCACAGTGGTGGCGATCGCGTCAGACAGCATGGCCTTGTCCATCTTGGGCACATCGCCGTTCTCATCCAGCAGACTGCCCCGGGCGCAGGCGCCGTAGAGGGTGCCCAGCGTATCGAACATATCCACCATGCAGAAGGCCAGGGCGGTGGACAAAATGGTGACCACAAAGGCGCCCACACCGTGCTCCTGGATAAAGGGGGCAAAGTTGAAGCCCTCAGTGAACACCTTTCCGAAGGACTGGCGGAAAAAGTCGCCGAATGCGGCGAAGGGGTTGAAGGAGAAGCTCTCCATCATTCCGTCAAAGAAGCCGGGGATGGTCAGGCCCAGCAGGTAGTAGGCCGCCGCGCCGCCCAGGATGCCGAACAGGACGCTGCCCTTCACCTTCCGGCTGCTCATAATGGCGATGGCCAGCACGGCAAAGAAGGAGACCAGCACAGGCATGATGGAGGCCCAGGTGGCGTTTCCGGAAAATACATTGAAAGAGGTCAGGCCCACCAGGGTGGCGTCATCGTTGACCACCATGCCCGAATTCTGGAGCCCCAGGAAGGCGATGAACAGGCCGATACCGGCGGGGATGGCCGTCCGGACGGACAGGGGGATGGCCTCGAAGATCTTCTTGCGCAGGCCGGTGACGGTGAGCACAATAAAGACCAGACCGTCCAGCAGCACCAGAACCAGGGTGTTGGCGTAGGTAAAGCCCAGGCCGAAACATACCGTGTAGACGAAATAGGCGTTCAGGCCCATGCCGGTGGCCAGAGCCAGAGGCAGGTTTGCCATCAGGGCCATGAGCAGGGTGCCCACAATGGCGGAGATGGCGGTGGCGATGTAAATTGCGTTATAGGATACAGTGCCCAGGTCCGAGAACATCCGGGCGTTGACCATCAGGATATAGGACATGGCCATGAAGGTGGTAAAGCCGGCAACCAGCTCGGTGCGGACTGTGGTCCCACGCTCCTTCAGCCGAAATCGTTTTTCCATTCTGTTCCCTCTTTCTTCTTTTCTCTCATTCTCTCAGCATAAAAGTCTCGTGTGCGGCCCAAAAGCCGCATCTCTTAATATACGGATAATTTTTGAAAAAGCAAGTCAAAATTCCTGTTTTATCCCCTTTGGGTAATTTCTTCTCCCAGAACAGCCCACAAAGCGGGAATGGTCGTTGACAGCCTTGCTGATATGCGATAAAATAAATGAGCTGTCATACGGTGGGCCGTGTGATCTGAGCCAATCACTCAGAGGTACCGCGCGGCCTTGATTGCTGACTATTTTGAATAGGCCTCCGTACCTCACCAGGATAGAGGGTCCGCCTCCTAAGCGGAATGTAGTGAGTTCGAGTCTCGCCGGGGGTGCCACGTCGGAGCAAACATCACATCGTTTGCTCCGACTTTTTTTCAAAAGTCAGAGCGCACTCATTCTGTTGCCCCTCCTTTCCAAACCGGACCCGCTTCCGCTGGGCTCCGGTTTGGGTGGGCAAAGCCCTATGCACCGCCTGTCCGGCCAACATGCTCCATATCTCATACGCCGGAGTCAGTACACATCGTTTGCTCCGACTTTTTTTCAAAAGTCAGAGCGCACTTATTCTGTTGCTCCTCCTTTCCAAACCGGACCCGCTTCCGCTGGGCTCCGGTTTGGGTGGGCAAAGCCCTATACACCACCTGTCCAGTCAAATGATAGTTTTTCAAAGTGGGGATTATCGTGATGCGTGTGATGAAAAAGCCCATGATTGTGTGGTAAAACAGATGAAATAAATCAATCTATCAAAATGAGGGATTTTAATATGGGACAGTTAATGGATGATATTGTTAGTACAGCAGATGCCTTTACATCCAATTTCAAAGATAAAGGAGATTTTGACTATTCCATAGTAAGTCTTGTCTTGGTCGATGATCTTTTGGAAGAAGCAAGTGATTATGTGCTGGACGATGAGGATGCTCTTTATAACCTTACCTCCATGGTCGGATGCTATGTGTTTGAAACGGCCCGGAGAAATTATGGCGGAGAGTATCGTTGGATAAAAGAAGAGCAGCAGCCTATTTTAATTGCTGGTATGCCGGATTTCTTTGTGTCGATCAGAGCATGGCAGAAGGTGAAAGCTCGTGTAGTAAATGGCAAAGAAGATAGTATCCCATTTTATATCGCCGGATACAACGAACATATCCAGCACGGCAAAAATAAAAAGGGATATTCTGCCGAAATCATATAACTTCTCTCTGAATCAGTTTACCAGCGGTCATGCTCCCCGGCATGACCGCTTTTCCATGCCAATCTCTGTCACGCAGCCGGGGCGGCGGTCAGTGGTTTTGTCACACCGTTTTGAGACTGCGCCAGCGGCCCTGCCGCCACCGCACAACGAAGATCACGGCCCGGAGGAGCTCATCCAGGGCAAAGGCGAGCCAGACGCCCACCAGGCCCAGCCCCCAGTGAATGCCCAGCAGGTAGGCGATCCCCACCCCCACGATCCACTGGCTGCCAATGCCCACGGAGACGGGGAAGGCCACATCGCCCACAGCCTGCAGATTACGCACCAGCACGATGTTGAAGCAGCGGCCCAGCTCCAGGAACACATCCACCCAGAGCACCTGCTTTCCCAGCGCAATCACCTGGGGATCGGAGCTGAACAGACCGAACAGCGGCCCGGCGAACAGGGCCATGGTCACGGCCAGCAGCATGGAGACGGGGGTGAAGTACTTCAGCACCCGCCAGTTCTGGCGGTCCGCCTGGTCAAAATCCTGGGCGCCGATGCAGTAGCCGATGATAATGGCGGCGGCCTGGCTCACGGCGTTGATGAGCATGTAGCACACCTGGGCAAACATGGTGGTGTACATCCGGGTGGTCACGGCATAGGTCCCCATCATGTTGACAAAGATGAGACTGGCAGACTGGGACAGGTTATAGGAGAGCCCCTCGCCCCCGGAGGGCAGTCCGATGCGCAGAAAGCGGCTCAGCACATCCCCGGGGAAGGGCCGGAGCTCCTTCAGACTGATGCGGGCCCCCGGGATGGTGCGGAAAAAGGCGAACATCATCAGCAGCATGCCGGCGGTGCGGCAGATGCTGGTGGAGAGGGCGGCACCCGACGCCCCCAGCCGGGGGATGGGGCCGAAGCCGTAGATCAGCGCCGCATTGCCCACGATGTTGATGAGGTTGATGGCCCCGGTGCTGCACATGATGACCAGCATTTTGGCGTGGGCCCGCAGAAATGCGCTGAAGGTGAGCATCAGCGCCTGACAGGGCAGGCTCAGCGCCGTGATCATCAGGTAGCTCCTGGCCTCGGGGCGGGTCTCGGCGGGCACCTGCATCAGAGCGAACAGCCCGTCGGCCCCCAGCAGCAGCACAACGGTGAGGATCACGCCCATCACCAGGTTCAGCCCCACCGCCATGGTGTAGATCTGCTCCACTTTTTTTGCTTTCCGCGCGCCCAGGTATTGGCTGAGCATGATGGTGGCGGCGAGACAGATCACGTTGAAGCTGAGGATCAGGGTGGTCATGATCTGGTTGGCGTTGCCCACGGCGGCCACCGCAGTGTGGTTATACTGGCTGAGCATGATCTGGTCGATGTTGCCCACCAGCATTTGCAGCAGCAATTCAATAAAAACAGGCCAGGTCATCTGGAGCAGCGAAAACTGCCGACCGGCCACAGTGATGGGTTGATTCAAGGCGGGATCTCCTTCTAAACTAAAGTTTTTCGGTAACGCTCCAGCATTATAACACCTTCCCGGACCCAGGACAACCGCCGCAGCACAGTTTTTATCCGCACCCCGGGCGGCTCCCGCTCCTTGCTTTTCTCCCCGGTCTACTCTACAATAAAATTATAAAACACTGTCACATTTCCCCTCAGATCCATAGTACATAGATAGAGAGAAAGGCAGGTGGACCCATTGCTGACCGACGAGGAGATCATCGCGCTGTTCTTTGCCCGGCGGGAGCAGGCCATCGGCGAGACCTCAAAAAAATACGGCCCCGGCTGCCAGCGCATTGCCCAAAACATTCTGAACAACACCTCCGACGCCGAGGAGAGCGTCAACGACACCTGGCTGGCCGCCTGGAACACCATCCCGCCCCAGCGGCCCGACCCTCTGCGGGCCTATCTCTTCCGCATCGTCCACAATCTGTCCATTGCCCGCTACCGCAAAAACACCGCCCGGAAGCGGGACAGCAGCTATGACGCCGCCCTGGACGAGCTGGAAAACTGCCTGGCCGCCCCGGACGGCGTGGAGGAGGCCCTGGACGCCCAGGCCCTCACCGCTCTGCTCAACCGCTATCTGACTGGGCTGGACCGGGACAGCCGGGTCCTGTTCGTGCGCCGCTACTGGTATGGCGATTCGGTGAACGAGCTGGCCGGCCGGCTGGGCGTGAAGCCCAACACCGTCTCCGTCCGACTGGGGCGGCTGCGGGAAAAGCTGCGCAAGGAACTGTTGAAGGAGGGGATTTTTGTATGAACCGGGAGACCATTTCCGACGCCCTGGGCGGCATCGACGCCAAATACATCGAGGAGGCCGCCGATGAGCCGGCCCGAGCCAGGGGCCGGTGGAGCCGCACCCTGCTCCCCCTGGCTGCCTGCGCCGCCCTGATCGTCACCGCCGCCCTGACCCTGCCCAGTCTCCCCTGGGCCGCAGAGAGTGACTGTGCCGCCGCCGGGTCCTCTCTGGATCAGAACACCCAGCTTCCCCATCCGGAGGCGGGCTCCCCCGCTCCCGACTCGGACAGCACTCCCGGCGACTGGGCAGAGGGCGGGCTCAAGGACGGCCCCCTCCAGATCAACCCCGGCCCCCAGCCCGACTGGGCCGTCGGCCTGGAGCAGTCCCTCTCCCCGGAGCCTGCCCCCGTGGACCGGGCGGCCCTGCTGGCCTGCTACGGCGTAGAGCTGCCCGTCCCGGAGCTCCTGCCCCAGCTGCACCCGGTGGATTCCCCCAGCTGGTCTCTGGACCGAGCCATCAACTTCTTCCCCTTTGTCTCGGCAGACGGGACCCAGCAGCTGTCCATCGGCCTGTCCAAGGCTTCCGCCCCCATGGAGCCCCCCCAGGCGGACCTCCGCCTCACCCCGGTGAACGGCCGGGCGCTGGCTGTGTTCTCCCCGGCAGCGGGTCGGCTCTATACCCAGTGGGAGCAGCAGGGTCTCCACTGGTATTTGAGCGGGGACGGGGTGAGCCCACAGGACTTTTACACCATCCTGACCCACTTTGTGCAATCTGAGGACACCCAGCCCTCGTCAACGAAAGGAGAATGACCATGAAACAGCACCCATTCCGCCGTATTTTGGCCGGCTGCACCGCCCTGGCCCTCACCGCCGCCCTGTCCGCCTGCGGCCCCAGGGATACGCCCAACCTCCCGGGCACGGTCCGGGACTTGACCGCAGACGCCCCCGGCGTGGTGGTCGACGTTCTGCCCCTGGAGGATGAGGCCGCCGTCCAGTTCACCCACTTCTCCCTGAACCTGATCAACCGGGCGGTCCAGCCGGGGAAAAACACCCTGCTCTCCCCCATGTCCGTCCTCACCGCCCTGGGCATGACGGCCAACGGCGCCGACGGCGAGACCCTGGCCCAGATGGAGCAGGTGCTGGGGCAGACCAGCCCCATGCTCAACAGCCAGCTGCTGGCCTACTGGCAGTCCCTGCCCCAGGGCCCCGGCGGCACTCTGCGCTCCGCCAACTCCATCTGGCTGATCGACGACCCCGCCTTCCAGGTGGAGCCGGACTTCCTGCAGACCAACATTGGCTTCTACCAGGCCGACCTGTACCAGGCCCCCTTTGACAAAAACACCTGCCGGGCCATCAACCAGTGGGTCAGCAGCCGCACCGATAAGATGATCCCGGAGATCCTGGATGAGATCTCGGAGGATACGGTGATGTACCTCATCAACGCCCTGGCCTTCGAGGGCGAGTGGCCTGAGCCCTACCTGGAGAACCAGGTCTCCCCCGCCCCCTTCCACGCCCCCGACGGGGACAAAACCGTGGAATTTCTCCGGGGCGAGGAATCTCAGTACCTGGAAAGCGCCGACTGCACTGGCTTCCTCAAGCCCTACAAGGGTGGGACCTACGCCTTTGCCGCCCTGCTGCCCCGAGAGGGTCTGACCCCCGAGGAGCTGCTGGCCGGCCTGGATGGAGAAAGTCTGCACCGGATGCTGAAGGAGCCGGTGCAAGCCCCCGTTAAATCCACGATTCCCAAGTTTGATACAGAATTTAATGTGGAATTGTCCCCAATTCTGGCGGAAATGGGGATGCCTCTGGCCCTCAGCACTGATGCCGACTTCTCCCGGCTGGGGCACTTCAAAGACTTCCCCATCTACATCGGCCGTGTACTGCACAAAACCTTCCTCTCCCTGGGGGAGAAGGGCACCAGAGCCGGCGCAGCCACGGCAGTGGCAATGGATGCAGGGGCGGCCTCCTTTGAAACTCCGGTCAAAACGGTCACCCTGGACCGCCCCTTCGTCTATATGCTCATCGACCTGGAGCACCGGGTCCCCTTCTTCCTGGGCGTGATGAACAATCCCGCGTGATTTGACAGAAGCTTCAACATGGTTTTGAAAACTGTGGAAAGGAGCGATCCTGTGGACCGCACACAGCCCCGGCGGAGAAATGCGGCGGCGCCCACAGGAAAGGGCAGACAGAGAAACTTCTCTGTCTGCCCTTTTGTTCTGTATTGCATAAGGGGCTCCCAGCAAAAAATTCAGCCCTGCAAGCGGCCGACAAACTCCTCAATCAGGCGGTTCACCGTCTCTGGTGCGTCTGTGTTTGAATTATGTCCCGCGTTTGGGATCCACCGCAGCTCGATCCCGGTCCTTCTGTGCCACGCCCTGCTGTACCGCCGACAGGACCCGGCGCGATCCTGTTCTCCGCAGATGAGCAGGGCGGGACAGGGGATCTTGTAGGGCAAATCTGCCTCCATGGCCTCGGCCACCATCCGCATTCCATGGCCGGACAGCCTTGCATACCGGTCCTGCTGTCCGTCGTAGACCATCATCATGTCACGCATCAGCTTTCTTCCATATTCCGATACGGCCACTCCCTCTGTGCCGGACTTCAGCAATAACCGCCAGGGGTAATACCGATAAACAGGTTCCGTCCGTTTCAGCAGCCAGAGCTCCGCCCCGGTCACATACGACCTCTGGATGGGCGCCGAGTCGATCGCGATCAACCCTTTTGGCTTTTGCGGATACAGCTCGCAGTATGCCTGGCTCACATAGCCCCCCATGGACTGGCCGATGAGGACGGGCTTGCGGATCCCCTCTGTGCACAGGATCTCATCCAGCCACCTGGCCTTGTCCATCAGGGTGAAATTCAGCTCAAAGGGCCAGGATGCGGCGTGTCCCGGGGCATCCCACACAAAAATATTGTAGTTCGGTTCAAAATAGTCGATCTGCTTCTCAAAAAGTCTGTGGTCGGCGGTCAGGCCCGGGAGAAACACCAGGGTGAAGTTCTCCTCGCTGATCCGGTTGGAGCGCCAGTAATGGATGTCCCCCCGGGGCGTCTGATATACCTTCTCCTCCATGATCGCTCACCCCCTGACCTGCCGATCCGCCAGAAGGGCGGGGTCCATGCCATAGACCTGGACCACCTCCACCTCACCGCTCTCCGCCAGGTCCCGGACGGTGACGATCTTTCCCCCATCTCCGTCCAGATCCACCCCGGCGGACTGCCAGGCCAGCCAGGGCAGGTAGGCGCACTGGACCTTATACTCCTCTCTCCCCGCCTGGTCCTTGGGGCCAAAGACCCCCGAGAGGAGGGAGTATGGGACATCGTTGAGCCGCTTCAGGGCAAAATCCACCACCTGCTGCCGCTCCTCGTCGGTCTTGTCCTTCACCCGGAGCACCATGAAGTTGGAGTAATTCCGCCAACGCTCCGCCCAGCCCCGATAGGTGTTCACCCCCAGCTGGACCGCCTCCAGCGTGATCCCCTCCCCGGCGTCCACAACCAGCCCGGCGTGGCCGTGCCGCCAGCCCACACTGTGGGTGGAAAAGGAGACCAAAATGTCCCCCGGCCGGAAGGGGGCCAGAGGTGCGGAGTACAGCGGCTCCCCTGACTCGTCCCGGAGCAGGTCCTCACAGGTGAACCGGCCGAAGAGCAGGGTGACGCACTCCGCCTCCACCGGGTCGAAAAAGGCCTCCTGGGCCGCCAGGATGGTCCGGACCCCGTCCTCCTTCCGGAGCAGCTCCTCCACCGCCCACTGGGACAGGCCGGTCTGGGAAAAAATCAGGTCATAGTCCTCCCGGCTGCGCTCCCCCTGCTCCAGGAGCGGCGCCAGCTCCACCGGCTCTCCCTCCGGATGGAAGGCAGGATGGCGGTGGGCCCAGACGGTCTGGCAGAAAAAATTCAGCCCCGTCAGCAGCAGGAGCACCACCCCCGCAACCGCCAGAACCCGCAGCAGCCTGTGTGATTTTTTTGTCTCCAATGCGTTCATGTGCTCACCGAGTCCCTTCCGCGCCCTCATGGCCGGTATTTTTCTACTCCAGTATATCCGCTCCAGGGCGTTTGTCAATGCGGGTGAATTTTTCCTGTTCCGCATGAATCCGCTTCTTCCCTCATAGAAATAGGAAAAAGACTGGAATTGGAGATGATACCATGAAAAAAAGCAGCGGTCCGATCCGCATTTTCTGTATCCGCAAGCGCTGGTGGTCTGCCGCCCTGTGTCTGTGTGCGGCCATCCTCATGTTCGGTGTGGTCAACTGGCCCCACATCGTGGGCGCCTCGGCCGCCACGCGGCAGCTGCCCATCTACTGCGTCCAGCGGGACCAGAAGCTTATCAGCATCAGCTTTGATGCGGCCTGGGGGAATGTCAGACTGCGGCCCGGTGTTTTCAGGGTTCTCCCGACACCGGATTTTGAGACGGACCTGAGCGGAACCGCTCAGGTCCGTTTTTTCCGCTGTGCCCTGTCCCGCCGTCCGGAAATTTCCCCTCTTTGTGCGGAATCCTCTCATTTTTCCGAATTTTCGGCGTTTTTTCATCCATCCAGTGGTTGCTTTTTTTGAAAAATAGTATAAGATATTCGGGTGACTGTATTTTTATACAATTCCTTAGCTTTTCTGTGTGACCATATCAAACGTAAGGACTGAGTCTATGAAACTTTTGAAGAGCGGAACCTTTTACAAGTTCCTGATCCCATCCCTGATCGGCATGTTCCTGTTTATCATCCCCATCCGCAGCGACGGCAGTCTGACCATCCCCATCGCCGTGATCGCAAAGGCCCTGCTGAACCTGATGGGGGATTACAGCACCCTGGTCATCTATGTGCTGATCTCTCTCAGCGCACTGATTACCATTGTCCATAAGATCGTCAGGATTCCCTTCATCCAGAACCATGAGAAGCTGAACAACCTGTTTGACATCAAGGGGATCTGGCTGGTGGTCCGTATGCTGGGCCTGGTCTTTGTGAATATGCTCTACTGGGGCGTTGGCCCTGAGATGATCCTCAGCGAGGACACCGGCGGTCTGGTGATCCACGGTCTGATGCCCATTCTGGTCTGTGTGTTCCTGCTGGCCGGCCTGCTGCTCAGCCTGCTGCTGAATTTCGGCCTGCTGGACTTTTTCGGCGCCCTGCTCATCAAGATCATGCGGCCTGTCTTTAATCTGCCCGGCCGGAGCGCCCTGGACTGCATCGCCTCCTGGCTGGGTGACGGCTCTGTGGGCGTGCTGCTCACCGCCAAGCAGTACGAGGAGGGCTTCTACTCCAAGCGGGAGGCCACTGTCATCGCCACCACCTTCTCCGCAGTCAGCATCACCTTCTGTCTGGTGGTCATCGACCAGGTGAGCCTGGGGCACATGTTCGTCCCCTTCTACCTGACCGTTGGTCTGGCGGGCATTGTGGCCGCCATCATCGTGCCCAAGCTCCCCCCTCTGTCCCGGGTCCCCGACTCCTACTATGTGGAGCGGCCCTATCCCGAGGATATCCCCGCCGGCTCCACCCCCTTCCAGTATGGCATCCAGCTGGCCATGAACAAGGCCGCCAAGGCTCCTACCGTGGGCGAGTTTTTTAAGGAGGGCTTTGTCACGGTGTTTGAGATGTGGTTCGGCACCCTCCCTGTCATCCTGAGCCTGGGCACCCTGGCCCTGATCATCGCCGAGTACACCCCCGTGTTCAAGATCCTGGGCGTGGTCTTTATCCCCATCTACTCCCTGCTCCAAATTCCCGAAGCCGCCGCCGCCAGCCAGACCGTGATCGTAGGCTTTGCGGATATGTTCCTGCCCAGCGTCATCGCCAGCAGCTTTGAGAGCGATATGACCAAGTTCGTGGTGGCCGCCACCAGCGTCACCCAGCTCATCTACATGTCCGAGATCGGCTCCATCATCATGGGTTCCAAGATCCCCGTCTCCTTGAAGAATCTGTTTCTGATCTTCCTGGAGCGCACCCTGGTTACCCTGCCTGTCATCGCCCTGGTTGCCCACATTATTTTCTGATTTTTATTGGACGGCTCCACGTTTCCAACGTGGAGCCGTCTTTTTCTGTGCATATTTTTGCGGGACCTGCCCCGCTTCCCAAAAAACCGGGTATCCTGTCGGCTCATATCCTTCACTTCTAATTTCTGTTGGTGGGCAATATAGATGGATGCGAGGAGTGATACATATATGGACCCGATCAAAAACAATCCCAAACACAACCACAGCAATTCCCGCACCACGCCCTCCCTGCTCCGGGTGGACCGCCGGTTTACCCCTCTGCATCAGCGCAGAGAGATGGTGAAACGTCTGATTGCGGCCCATGCTCCGGTGGTATGAGCCAGAAAAAGGAGGTGCGTCCCTGTGGCCCGCCCGAAAAATACACCCACCGGCTCTCAGAGTGCCGTCTGGCGCACCGCAATCTACACCCGCCTGTCCCGGGAGGACGGCGACAAGCCAGACAGCGATTCCATCATCAATCAGACCCGCCTGCTGGAGGACTACATCCGCGCCCACCCGGAGCTGACGGCCGCGGCCCGGTACTCCGACGACGGCTACACCGGCACCAACTTTAACCGGCCCGACTTTCAGCGGATGCTCCGGGACATCGAGGCCGGGCGCATCAACTGCGTCCTGGTCAAGGATCTGTCCCGGTTCGGCCGGGACTACATCGACGTGGGCCGCTATCTGGAGCGGTTTTTCCCGGACCATCAGGTCCGCTTCATCGCGGTCAGCGACGGCATCGACAGCGAGCACGGCCCCTATGACATGCTGCTGCCGGTGAAAAACATCTTCAACGAGCAGTACGCCCGGGACATCTCCAAAAAAGTCCGCAGCGCGGTGCGCACCAAGCAGAGCCGCGGCGACTTCATCGGCGCCTTTGCCAGCTACGGTTACATAAAAGATCCCGGCAATCACAATCATCTGCTGGTGGACCCTCCGGCGGCGGCTGTGGTCCGGCGCATTTTTGCCCTCTGCCAGAGCGGCACGGGCCAGCTCAAGATCGCAAAACAGCTGAACGCCGACGGTATCCCTTGCCCCAGCGAGTATAAAAGGCTCAGCGGGCAGAAATACCACAATGGCCAGAAGCTGGGCGCCACCACCTACTGGACCTACGCCACCGTTCACCGCATCCTCCGGAACCAGCTCTACACCGGCGCTATGGTCCAGGGCCGCTCCCCCAGGCAGGGGATGCACGGCCCGGCCCGCAAGGCGGACAAGTCCCAGTGGTCTGTGGTCTCCGGCACCCACCAGGCCATCATCTCCCGGGAACAGTGGCAGGCGGTCCAGGCCCTCCTGGACCGTCCCTCCTGGCAGCCCGAGTTCGACCGGAACCGGCTCAGTCCCTTCGCCGGGTTCCTCCGCTGCGGCGACTGCGGCAGGGCCATGTGCAAGACCCATTCCGCGGGGGGGACCTACTACTGCTGCGGCTCCTACAAGCGCTACGGGTCCTCGGTGTGCAGCCGGCACGGCATTTCCGAGCAGGCGCTGGCAGATGTGGTGCTGAACGACCTGAACCAGGTTATCGCCTCCATCCAGGATCTGAATGTCCTTGCCGATGAGGCCCGGCCCAAAATAAAACGCCGTGATTTGAGCGCTGAACAAAATAAACTGTCTTTGGCTCTGGCGCGGGTTCGCAGGCTGAAGCAGTCCTCCTATGAGGACTACAAGGATGGCTTACTGGAGCAGAAGGATTTTCTCCGATATCAGGCCGACTATCAGCGCCAGGAGGAACAGCTGACTGCCCAGCTGGAGCTGTTGTCAGAACACAAAGAGGAGCCTTTGGACCAGCCGTGGGTCACGGCATTTCTCAAGCAAGGAAAGCTCACACAGTTGGATCGGGCTACTGTTGCTGAGGCAGTCAGGGAAATCCTGATCTTTGAGGACAACCACATCGAGATCACCTATAATTTTGAGGATGAGGCAAAAACATGAAACGGACAGCGGCAAGGCACCGCTGTCCGTTTTTCTCTCCGCAGGGGCCGCATTATGACCTCACCTTGGGGCAACGAGGACACCCAGACCCTCATCGACATTCTGGCCCGCTACAAGGTGAAGGCCACCTTCTTTGTGGTGGGCCAGTGGGCGGAGAAGTACCCGGAGTCGGTAAAGGCCCTCCACGACGCGGGCCACGAGGTGATGAACCACTCCAACACCCACCCCCACTTCCCCCAGATGTCCGCCGACCAGGTGATCGCCGAGCTCAACGCCTGCAATGACAAGGTGGAGGCCGTCACCGGTGTGCGGCCCACCCTGGTCCGCCTGCCCTACGGCGACTACGATGACCGCTCCATCAACGCGGTCCGCTCCATCGGCATGGAGCCCATCCAGTGGGATGTGGACAGTCTGGACTGGAAGGAGATCCCCGCCAACGAGATCGCCCAGCGGGTCACCGGCAAGGTCCAGCCCGGCTCCATCGTTCTCTTTCACAACGCCGCCAAGCACACCCCCGAGGCCCTGCCCACCATTCTGGAGACGCTGCTCCAGGAGGGCTACACCTTCGTGCCCATCTCCCAGATCATCCTCCCCGGAGAGTACGGTACCGACTACACCATCGACCACACCGGACGGCAGCAGCCGGCGGGCTGATTTCCTGCACTCCAGGCAATAACCGGAAGGAAGTTCTTTCCGGTTATTGCCCTGTCAGCCCAGTTCACTTTCCCCTGATGATCTGCATTTTTACCAGTTATTTTCAAAAAAGGCCTATTGTATTTGATAGGTTGATTGCATAATGAAGTTGGACACCTAAGAAAAAAATCCATAGTGATTTTT
>JAHHSD010000002.1 GCA_020025425.1 Oscillospiraceae bacterium | reverse complement strand
TCGCGCAAGTGGGGACGCGCTTCGTTCAGCGCAAGACGTATATTACCATAGGGTTTTCCGGTTGTCAACAGTTTTTTTGAAAAAAACCGGGGAAAAAGTCGGAGGGGGCTGAGGGGCGGTTTTCACCGGCGGGATGGGATGTATACCGCTTGCCAACCGGCGGTTTTTGTGCGACAATAAGAAAAACCGGTCCAGCCGGTGCGATTTTGAACCAATCATTTTCTGATCTACCTAAATGGGAGTTTTACAATGAGCGAGCTGTTTGATAAATCCATTACTACCCTGGAGCTGCCCAAGGTGCTCCAGCTGCTGGCCCAGTGTGCTGTGACCGAGGAGGGAAAGCAGCGCTGTCTGGAGCTGCGTCCCATGACAGACCCGGAGGATGTGCAGCGTGCCCTGGAGGAGACCACCGCGGCGGCCCAGATGCTGCTGCTGCGGGGCACCCCCGGCTTTTCCGGGGTCAAGCCGGTGTCGGCCAGCCTCCAGCGGGCCGATATGGGGGGCAGCCTCAATACCCGGGAGCTGCTGACCATTGCCGCCGTTCTGCGGTCCGCCCGCAGCGCCCGGGAGTACGGTGACGCCGGGGAGCACAGTGTGATTTCCCACCTGTTCCACTCTCTCACCCCCAACCGCTATCTGGAGGAGCGCATCACCGGCTCCATTGTGGGTGAGGACGAGCTGGCCGACTCGGCCAGTAGTGAGCTGGCCTCCATCCGCCGCCACATCCGGGCCACCGAGTCCAAGGTGCGGGACATTTTGCAGAAGCTGATCTCCTCAAATCAGTCCAAATATTTGCAGGAGTCCATTATCACCATCCGCTCGGAGCGCTATGTGGTGCCGGTGAAGTCGGAATACAAGAACGCCATCCCCGGTCTGGTCCACGACGTGTCCTCCTCCGGCTCCACCTTCTTCATCGAGCCTATGGGCGTGGTCAAGGCCAACAACGAGCTGCGGGAGCTGCTGGCTCAGGAGAAAAAGGAAATCGAGCGCATTCTGGCCGAGATGTCCGCTGAGTGCGCGGCCCACAAGGAGGACATTTTAGAGGACTACACCCTGCTGGTGATGCTGGACACCATCTTTGCCCGGGGACAGCTGTCCCTCAACATGGGGGGCTCCCAGCCCAGACTGTCCAATCAGCATCTGAAGCTCCATGGAGCCCGCCACCCTCTTCTGGACCGGAAAAAGGCCGTGGCCAACGATCTGGAGCTGGGGGAGCGGTTCGACACCCTGATGATCACCGGCCCCAACACCGGCGGCAAGACGGTGACGCTGAAAACCATGGGCCTGCTCACCCTGATGGCCCAGTGCGGCCTGCACATCCCCGCCAGGTCGGACAGCACCGTGCGGGTGTTTGACCGGGTGCTGGCCGATATCGGTGACGAGCAGTCCATCGCCCAGTCCCTGTCCACCTTCTCCTCCCACATGACCAACATTGTGGCCATCCTGGAGGAGGCCGATGACAACACCCTGATCCTCTTTGACGAGCTGGGTGCGGGCACCGACCCGGTGGAGGGCGCCGCCCTGGCCGCCGCCATCATTGAATCCGCCCGGGGACTTGGCTCCCTGGTGGCGGCCACCACCCACTACGCCGAGCTGAAGGTGTACGCCATGACCACCCAGGGGGTGGAGAACGCCTCCTGCGAGTTTAATGTGGAGACCCTGGCCCCCACCTACCGGCTCATCATGGGCATCCCCGGAAAGTCCAACGCCTTTGCCATCTCCCGCCGCCTGGGGCTGCCGGAGTATATCATCGACAAGGCGGCGGCCCGGCTGGATGCGGAGAATGTCCGCTTTGAGGACGTGCTCACCCGGCTGGACCAGCAGCGCCAGGAGATGGAGCAGGAGAAGGACGAGGCCCGCCGGCTGAAGCTGGAGATGGAGCAGTCGGCCACCAAGGCCCGGGAGTACCGGAAAAAGCTGGAGGAGGAGCGGGCAAAGGCGGTGGAAAAGGCCCAGGCCGAGGCCCGCGCCATTATCCAGGAGGCCCGGGACGCCAGCGACCAGGTCTTTGCAGAGCTGAAAGACATGCGCAAGGCCCAGCGGAAGCAGGACAACTGGCAGGAGGTCAACGACCGCCGGGCGGCGGCCCGGCATCTGCTCAACGAGGCCGAGCGCGGTCTGGGCGGCGGCGGGCTCCAGGAGCAGGAGGAGCTGCCCCCCACCCGGGACGCTGTGGCGGGAGACACGGTGGAGCTGCTGTCCATGGGGACCAAGGCCACCGTGCTGTCGGTCAATAAGGACGGAAGTCTCCAGCTCCAGGCCGGCATCCTGAAAATCTCCGCCAAGCAGAGCGAGGTGCGTGTGGTGGATGGGGAGACCTCCGCCCAGAAGGAGGCCCGCCGCATCGTCAGCAAGGCCCAGCACACCATCCGTACCGCCGCCGTCCCCAGTGAGATGGACCTGCGGGGCATGATGAGCGACGAGGCCGTGGCCATGCTGGAGCGTTTCCTGGACACCGCCATGATGGGTAAGCTGGAGACGGTGACCATCATCCACGGCAAGGGGACCGGCGCGGTCCGAAACGCGGTGCGTACCTATCTCAAGCGCAGCCGCTATGTGAAATCCTTCCGGCCCGGCCGCTACGGTGAGGGCGAGGACGGCGTCACCATTGTGGAGCTGAAATGACGGCGGCTCTTGTGCCAAAAAAATGACAGTTATTGCACCCGTAGGACTTGGGTTTTCCGACAAAACCATGAGAGCCGGCCAGAAAACCGGGAAAATGCTATCTATTGCACAAAAGCATGACAAAATCAATGACGTTTTTTGGACGTTTCTTGAATGAGATTTGTTAAAAATGCCATTGACGAGAGCGGCTCAAATTTGGTATTCTAAACTTACACATTACGATAGTGCGGAGGTAAGCTTTATGTATAGTCAGGAAGCGGTCGTGAACAATCAGGTCGGTCTCCACGCCAGACCCGCTACTTTCTTTATTCAGAAGGCGAATGAGTTCAAGAGTGCTGTTTGGGTTGAGAAGGATGAGCGTAAAGTGAATGCCAAGAGCCTGCTGGGCGTGCTCTCCCTGGGTATCGTTAAGGGTACCGCCATTCAGCTGATTGCGGATGGCCCCGATGAGAAGGAAGCGGTCGAAGCGCTGTACAAGATGATTTCTTCTGATTTCACTGAGTAAGAGAACCAAAACCCTATGAAGGAATAAAAAGGCGCCGGTTTCGGCGCCTTTTTTGATGTTACGGGGAGGTGAGCCGGGTGACATTCGACGAATTGAAGGACAAGGCCCACAGCCTGCCCACAAAGCCGGGCGTCTATATCATGCAGGATGCCAAGAGCGTGGTCATCTATGTGGGCAAGGCCAAGGTGCTGAAAAATCGGGTCAGTCAGTATTTCCAGGACTCGGCGGCCCATACCCCCAAGACCCGGGCCATGGTGTCCCAGATCGACCACTTCGATGTGATCGTGGCCGACAGCGAGTTTGAGGCTCTGGTGCTGGAGTGCGCCCTTATCAAGCGCCACCAGCCCCACTATAATATCCTGTTAAAGGATGATAAGGGATATCCCTATATCCGCCTGTCCAATGAGGAGTACCCCCGTTTTTCCCTGGCCGGGAAGGTGGCCCAGGACGGGGCCAGGTATTTCGGCCCCTACGCCACCCGGCACAACACCCAGGCCATCATAGACGCCCTGCGCAGTGCCCTGCGCCTGCCCGCCTGCGGGAAGAAGTTCCCCCGGGATATCGGGAAGGAGCGGCCCTGTCTGAATTTCCACATGGGCAAGTGCGACGGCTACTGCCGGGGGGAGGATCTGAAGCCCCGGCATGAGGAGGCCATCGCCCAGGCGGTCTCTCTGCTGGAAGGGCATTTTCAGCAGGTCCAGGCCGATCTGACCGCTGAGATGGAGCAGGCGGCGGAGGAGCTGCGCTTCGAGCGGGCCGCTGAGCTGCGCGACCGGCTGCGGGCCATCCGGCTGCTGGGCGAGCGCCAGAAGGTGGTGGCGGGCTCCCTGGCCGACAGCGATGTGGTGGGCTTCTTCCGCGGGACCGCCAAGAGCTGCTTTGTCATCCTTCATTATATGGAGGGGGAGCTGGCCGCCAAGGATGCCCGCCTGATCGAGACCCCCATGGAGGAGGGGGAGGAGGAGATCCTCTCCGCCCTGGTCCAGCAGACCTACGGGGGCAGGGACAGGCTGCCCAGGCAGATCCTGCTCCCCTGTGAGCTGGCCGACCAGGTCCCGCTGACCCGCATGCTGTCCGAACAGGTGGGGCGGCGGGTGGAGCTGCTCACCCCCCAGCGGGGGGCCAAGATGGACCTGATCAAGCTGGCCAACCAGAACGCCAGGGAGGAGGTGGAGCGGGCCACCACCCGGGAGGAGCGGCAGAACAAGCTGCTGGAGCTTTTGGGAAAGATGCTGGGCCTGCCCCAGCCGCCCCGGCGCATCGAATCCTATGACATCTCCAACACCGGAGCTGACGACATGGTGGCCTCCATGGTGGTCTATGTGGACGGCCGGCCCCTGAAGCGGGACTATCGGCACTTCAAGATCAAGGATATGCAGGGCCCCAACGATTATGCCTCCATGGAGCAGGTGCTCACCCGCCGGTTCCGCCGCTATCTGGACGGGGACGAGAAGTTCTCCGACCGGCCGGATCTGCTGCTCATCGACGGCGGCGAGCAGCATGTCCGGGTGGCCGCCCAGGTGCTGGAGGGGCTCGGACTGGACATCCCGGCCTTCGGCATGGTGAAGGACGACCGCCACCGCACCCGGGCCCTGGTCCATCCGGACGGAAGGGAGATCGGCATTCAGGCGGTCCAGGCTGTGTTCGCCCTGGTGGGCCAGATCCAGGAGGAGACCCACCGCTTCGCCATCGAGTTCAACCGCCAGCAGCGGCGGGCCAGGGTCCAGAGCTCGGTCCTGGACCAGATCCCCGGCATCGGGGAGAAGCGCCGCCAGCTGCTGCTCCGGCATTTCAAAAGCATCCGGGCCATTCGGGAGGCCTCCGAGGCGCAGCTGGCCGAGCTGCTGCCCGCCCCCTCCGCCCGGTCGGTCTATGAATTTTTCCACAGGGAGCGCTGAACGCCCGACCTGTCATCCCAGAGAAGAAAGGAACGTCAGTTATGCGCGTAATTTCCGGAACGGCCCGGGGTCGTCGGCTCAAGGAGCTGACCGGCATGGAGACCCGGCCCACCACCGATAAAGTCAAGGAGTCCCTGTTCAGCATCATCCAGTTCGAGCTTCCCGGCCGGCGGGTGCTGGACCTGTTCGGCGGCACCGGCCAGCTGGGCATCGAGGCCCTCTCCCGGGGGGCGGCCCACTGCACCTTTGTGGATCAGCGCCGGGACGCGGTGGCTCTGATCCGGGAGAACCTGAAGCTCACCGGACTGTCCGACCAGGCCCGCGTGGTCCAGGGGGATTCGCTGGGCTTTTTAAGCGCCTGCCGGGAAAAGTTCGATGTGATCCTGCTGGACCCGCCCTACGAGGGGGACCTGATGGACCGCGCTTTGGAGCTTGTGACGAAGATTGACATTCTTTCCGAACATGGTATAATAGTTTGCGAAACTGCGGCACAGAAAAAACTGTCGGATCTGCCTCCCGCCTATCAGTGGGGACGGGAGTATCGATATGGTCAGATCAAGCTGACAATCGGCCGCCGTACAGAGGGGACCCGATAAGATGAAAATTGCGATTTATCCAGGCAGCTTTGACCCTGTGACCCTGGGTCATTTGAATATTATCAAGCGATCCTCTGCCTGCTTCGACAAGCTGATCGTGTGCGTGATGGTCAACTCCTCCAAGCACGGGCTGTTTGTCCCTGAGGAGCGGGTGGAGCTGCTGCGCCGCTGTACCAAGCGTTTCCCCAACGTGGAGATCGACTCCTCCAACGAGCTGCTGGCCGCCTATGCCAAGCGCCGCGGGGCCAAGGTGGTGGTCAAGGGGCTGCGCGCTGTATCCGACTATGAACAGGAGGTCCAGATGGCGGTGATCAACCGCAAGCTGAACCCGGACCTGGACACCATGTTTTTGGCCTCCAGTGAAAAATATACCTATCTCAGCTCCACTATCGTGAAGGAAATGGCCCGATACGGGGCTGATCTGGCGGAGTTTATCCCCAGAGAGATCGTGGACGATGTGAACCGGAAAATGCGGGAAGCGCAGGAAAGGAAGGCAGACTGATGGCAAGCGGTGTAGAAGAACTGCTGGATATGCTTTTTGAAATGGTGGACGAGGCCAAGAATATGCCCCTGTCCAGCGATAAATGTGTACTGGAGCGGGACCGCGTCCTGGACCTGATCGACGATATCCGGGCCCAGTTCCCGGTGGAGCTGTCCGAGGCCAAGAAGCTGCTGACCGCCCGGAACGAGTATCTGGCCTCCACCAAGCGCGAGGCCGATATGATCCGCCAGCAGGCGGAGGCGGAGGCCCAGAAGATGCTGGCGGAGGAGACGGTGCTCAACCAGGCCAAGCAGCACGCCGCCGAGCTGGTGCGCCAGTCCGAGGAGCGCAGCCGCGAGCTGAAGCGCTCGGCCAATGAGTACTGCGAGGACGCGCTGCGCCGGACCGAGGAGGCCGTGGCCGAGGCCTATGATGAGATCAAGCAGTCCCGGATTCGGTTCCGCGCCGCTGCGGCCAGCACCGGCACGGCGCCCTCTGGCGGACGTACGGCCTACGACGCCGCCGCTGACGAGAATTGAGCCAATAGAACCAAAAGTTCCGCCTGTCCTTGGTGCAGGCGGACTTTTTCCGCGGCAGATCCGGAACAGAGAGCTGAAAATCAGGGGACAGAGAGGGCGGCAAGTTGTTTAATCTTGCTCCAGAGCTGGATTAAGTGTGCAAGATGACAATAAAGTCTTGCGCCTGACGAGAAAATATAATAAAATAATAACAGCCTGTGACCGTAGGTCTGACTAATCTGGACAGGATGCACCTCAAACAGATACTTCCAGGTAAATTCAGGCCCAGAAAAGGCAAGTCCTGCGAATTTCAGCTCAATGAGCAACCGGAGGTCGTTCAAATGAGAAAAGTACAGTTTACTGAGACGGTGCTGCGTGACGCAAACCAATCCCTGATTGCGACTCGTCTGCCCTATGATAAATTCGAGCCGATTCTGGAGACGATGGACAAGGCCGGGTACTACTCCGCCGAAGTCTGGGGCGGAGCCACCTTTGACGTTTGCCTGCGCTACCTGCAGGAGGATCCCTGGGAGCGCCTGCGCAAGATCCGCGCCAAGATGCCCAACACCAAGCTGCAGATGCTGCTGCGCGGCCAGAACATCCTGGGCTACAAGCACTACCCCGATGACGTGGTCCGCAAGTTTGTCCAGCACGCCGTCAAGAACGGCATTGACATCATCCGTATTTTCGATGCGCTGAATGATGTGCGCAACCTCCAGGTGGCTGTGGAGGAGACTGTGAAGCAGGGGGCCCACGCCTCCGGCACCATCAGCTACACCACCAGCCCGGTCCACACCCTGGAGAACTATGTGAAGATGGTCAAGGAGCTCAAGAAAATGGGCGTCGCCTCCATCTGCATCAAGGATATGGCCGGTATTATGGGACCCAAGGAGGCCTATGACCTGGTTTCCGCCATTAAGGACGCCGTGGATCTGCCCGTGGTGCTCCACACCCACTGTACCACCGGTCTGGCCTTTATGACCTACCTCAAGGCGGTGGAGGCCGGCGTCGACGTGATCGACACCGCCATCTCCCCCTTCTCCGGCGGCACCTCCCAGCCCGCCACCGAGACCATGGCTTACGCTCTGCGCCAGCTGGGTTATCAGGTGGACCTGGACGACAAGGTGCTGGTGAAAATGGCCGATTACTTCAAGGGCGTCCGCGCTGATTTCCTGGCCGACGGCACCCTGGACCCCATTTCCATGAGCACTGACACCCAGTGTCTCAATTATCAGATCCCCGGCGGCATGCTGTCCAACCTCATTTCCCAGCTGAAGATGATGAATGCCATCGACAAGCTGGACGAGGCCCTGGCAGAGACCCCCAAGGTCCGCGCCGATATGGGATATCCCCCGCTGGTCACGCCTACCAGCCAGATGATCGGCTCTCAGGCCGTTCAGAACGTGCTGGCCGGCGAGCGATATAAAGTTGTGGGCAAGGAGATCAAGGCCTATTGCCGCGGCGAGTATGGCCGCACTCCCGCCCCCATCGACGCCAAGATCCAGAAAAAGATTCTGGGCAATACCCCCCTGGTGAAGGGCCGGTATGCCGACTCCCTGGCCCCTGAGTTCGAGAAAGCCAAGAAGGAACTCGGGTCCAAGGCCAAGAACGACGAAGACGTTCTGTCCTACATTGCGTTCCCCCAGGTAGCTCTGGCCTTCTTTGAAGACCGTGCGACTGGATTTAAGAAAAAGAAGGAGGCCACCCCCATGAAAAATGCTGCTCCCGCCCCCAAGGCCGAGGTAGCGCCGATCCCCGCCTGGCAGGGCCATGTCTATTATGCCAATGTCCCTGCACCTGCCATTAGCGGCTACAACACCCGTCCCATCCAGCCCTTCGCCGCCAGTTACCAGCCCCCCCATCTGAAGCTGGGTAACCGCGAGGACTGCACTGGCAGCTTCAACGTCACTGTCGATGGCAAGTCCTATCAGGTGAGCGTCGAGCGCGCTGACGCTCCTGCCGCCCCTGTGGCTGCCGCTCCCGTGGCTGCTGCCCCCGTAGCCGCCCCTGTGGCTGCTGCTCCTGCCGCCGCTCCCGCTGCCGCCCCCAAGGCTGCTGCGCCTAAGGCCGCTCCCGCCGCCGCCCCCAAGGCCGGCGAGACCCCTGTGAACAGCCCCATGCCCGGCAACGTGTTCAAGGTCGAGTGCAAGGCCGGCCAGGCTGTGAAGGCTGGTGACGTGCTGGTGGTGCTGGAGGCTATGAAGATGGAGATCGAGGTCTCTGCTCCTGTGGATGGCACTGTCAAGTCCGTGGCTGCTGTGGTGGGTTCCGCCGTCAATACCGACGACCTGCTGGTGGTCCTGGGGTAATCTCCAGAATAATGATAAGATGGAGACCGGATCATCGATTCGGTCTCCGTTTTTTTAATGTACCGACTAAAGCTGAACCCGTATGATAGGAGGATTACAGTGAAAGGTATCGTTTTAGCTGCCGGAAAGGGTACCCGGCTTTACCCCATGACCAAGCCGGTCTGTAAGCCGCTGCTGCCTGTATATGATAAGCCGCTTATCTATTACCCCATCGCTGTATTGATGCAGGCGGGGATTTCCGATATCCTGGTGATCGTTCCGCCAAATGAGACGTCCACCTTCCATGCACTTCTGGGGGACGGGAGCCACTTAGGTATCCGAATCGCCTACGCGGAGCAGATGGTGCCCCGGGGGATTGCCGATGCCCTTCTCATCGGACGGGAATTTGCCCATGGGGACCAGGTTTGTCTGGTCCTGGGCGACAATATCTTTTACAGCCCCGCCCTGGGCGAGACGCTGAAGCAGGCCGCCGCCCAGGAAAGCGGAGCGACGGTGTTTGGCTGCTGGGTGGAGGACCCGCGCCCCTTCGGCGTGGTGGAATTTGACGCCACCGGGAAGGCCATCTCCATCGAGGAGAAGCCGACCCAGCCCAAAAGCAACTATATCATCCCCGGACTCTATTTCTATGACGAGAATGTGATGGAGATTGCACAGGGGCTGAAGCCCTCCGCCCGGGGTGAACTGGAGATCACCGATGTGAACCTGGAGTACCTGCGCCGGGGCCAGCTGAAGGTCCGGCCCCTGGAGCGGGATTTTACCTGGCTGGATGCCGGTACGGCGGACAGTCTGCTGCTGGCCGCCCAGACGATCAAGGACATCCAGGATAAGACGGGCCGCTATGTGGGCTGTCTGGAGGAGCTGGCGCTGGCTGAGGGCTGGCTGGACAGCGAGCAGGTCCACCAAATCGGCTGCGACCTCAGCATGACCCTGTATGGAAAATACATCCAGTGTCTGTGAGAGATGATTTTTAACAAGGAGCCTGTCCCTGTACCACGGGGACAGGCTCCTTTGTTTTGCCCCGGGAACAACGGAATCTGACCTCTTTTTCCCGGTCAGGCCTCTATAATGGGGACTGTTGAACAAGCTGTAAGGGGGAGAGAGGATGCGGGTCGTCTACATAGACACGCTGTTTATCCTGAATGGGGTCGTGGACTATCTCCTACTGCTGGCCTCTGCCCGCATCGCCGGGGAGCCCCTGTGCCGGGGGCGTTTTTTCCTGGGAGCCCTGGTGGGCGGCGCCTATGCGGTGGCCCTGTTCCTGCCCGGCCTTGGGTTCCTCTATCATCCGGCCTGCCGCCTGTCGGCGGCGGTGCTGATGGTGCTCACCGCGTTCTGGAACAGCAGGAGACTGCTCAGGCAGGTGCTGATCTTTCTTGCCCTCTCCTGCGCCTTCGGCGGGGGCGTGCTGGCGGTGGGGCTGCTGACTGGGCGGGACCCCCTGACGGAGGGGGGCGTGCTGTACGCCGCCATTGATCTGAAGCTGGTGCTGCTCACGGCGGCGGGATGCTATGCCCTGCTGACCGCCCTGTTCCAGCGCTGGGGCCGCCACAGCGCGGCCCGGGGGGAGCTGGAGCCGGTGACCCTGTGGTTCCAGGACAGGCAGATCACCCTCATGGCCCTGCGGGATACGGGAAATACCCTGACCGACCCCCTCTCCGGGCGTCCGGTCCTGGTGGCGGAGGGGGCGCGGCTTGCTCCCCTTCTTTCCGTGGAGCGGGAGGATATGGACGACCCGGCCGGGGCCATAGAGCGGCTGAACCAATGCTGGCCTGGGCGGTTCCGCCTGCTGCCCTACCGGGCGGTGGGTGTGAATCGGGGCCTGCTGCTGGCGGTCCGGCTGGATCGGAGCAGGCTGGGGGAGGAGACGGAGCGGGGAACGCTGGTAGCGCTGTCCCCCAACCCGGTGTCAGACGGCGGGAGCTACCAGGTGCTGGCCGGCGTGATGTGAGGAGGGATCGGCATGAAACAAGTGATTGATACCATCAGAGAGGGACTGTCCCGGCTGCTGCTGCGTCTGGGGCTGAGTACCCCGGGCAAGGTGATGTATATAGGCGGCAGCGACACGCTGCCCGCCCCTCTGTGCCGGGAGGAGGAGAAGGAGATGATCGACCGGCTGGCCCAGGGGGATGAGCAGGCCCGGTCCACGCTGATCGAGCACAACCTGCGTCTTGTGGTCTACATCGCCCGGCGCTTTGAGAATACGGGCATCAACATCGAGGACCTGATCTCCATTGGGACCATCGGACTCATCAAGGCGGTGGGGACCTATCAGCCGGCCAAGGCCATCAAGCTGGCTACCTACGCCAGCCGGTGTATCGAGAACGAGATTTTGATGTTTTTGCGGAAAAGCTCGGTCCAAAAGACCGAGCTGTCCTTTGATGAGCCCCTGAACACCGACTGGGACGGCAACGAGCTGCTGCTGTCTGATGTTCTGGGTACGGACAGCGACCTGGTCATGCAGCCCCTGGAAAAGGATGTGGACCGCCAGCTGCTCTACTCGGCCATGGAGCGGCTGGACAGCCGGGAGAAGGAGATCATCACCCTGCGCTTCGGTCTGGGCGGCAGGCGGGAGCGGACCCAGAAGGAGGTGGCCGACCAGTTGGGCATCTCCCAGTCCTATATCTCCCGCCTGGAGAAGCGGATCATCGGCCGGCTGAAAAAGGAGATCCTCCGTTTGATGTGAGTGAAAACGATTTGACACAGGGGGCGGGATGGGGTAAACTGAACAGAGATCGCCTGAGCGGTCCATCCAAGAAATGGAGCACGAGCAATGAGACGGAATGAGCGCGTATCGACGGCTGTGATCCGCCGTCTGCCCCGATATTATCGCCATTTGGGAGAGCTGCAGCACAAGGGTGTGGTGCGGATCTCATCCAGCGCACTGGGCAAGGATATGGGGCTGACCGCCTCCCAGATCCGGCAGGACCTGTCCTGCTTCGGGGAGTTCGGTCAGCAGGGCTACGGATATAAGGTAGACGTTCTCCGGGAGGAGATCGGCGAGATCCTGGGCGTCAGCCGGGGCCACACGGTGGTAGTCCTGGGCGCGGGCAACCTGGGCCGGGCCCTGATCGAGAACTTCAAATTTGCAAACAACGGCTTTCAGCTGCTGGCCGCCTTTGACGTCAACGACAGTGTGGGCAGCCGGGTGGCCGGGGTGCCGGTTTACCACGCCGATCAGCTGGAGGAGTTTTTGCAGAAAAACCGGGTGAGTGTGGGACTGCTGACCGTGCCCAAGTCGGCCGCACAGACCATGGCGCAGCGCCTGGTTAACGCAGGGGTAAAGGGGATCTGGAATTTCACCAATTACGAGCTGTCCCTCCAGGACCAGGATGTTGTGGTGGAGAGCGTCCACTTTTCGGACAGCCTGTTGACCCTGAGCTATATGATCTCCCAGACGGGGGAGCAGGAGGATACACTATGAACTGGAAGAAGGTCCGGCAGGGGACTGCCGCCCTGGCGGCTGGCGTGCTGCTGACGGGGGTGTCTCTGGCGGCCAGCGGGGGGGACAGCCTGATCTCCCTGAGCTACCTCAATCAAAAATTCATCCCCAGCCTGGTGGCCCAGGGGAAGGAGCTCCGGGACAAGCAGCTGAACCAGGCCTATCAGACCGCCCTGCGCAGGCTGGAGGAGACAGCGGGCGGCAGCCAGAGCGGGGGAGGGGATGGCTCTCTCAGCCCCGACCTGAGGGTCCGCTCCTTTGCCCGGGGGGACCTGCTGCGTCTGAGCACGGGCTCCAGCTTCTTTTTGCAGGACGGGGCCGTCGGCCTGACCCACGACGGTGTCGTGGTGGATGTGACCAAGGGGACCACCGTCCCCAGCGGGGCCGACCTGACGGCCGGACACCGGTACCTGATCGGGGAGGACACCAGCGCCCAGCTGACGGTCCGCTCCGGTCTGGCCAAGGCCGGGATGCAGGGGTCGGGCCGGCTGGAGGAGAGCGGTGTCCCTGCGGCCCCCTTTGTGGATGTGACCGATCGGGACTGGTACCGCCTGGCGGTGGATTTTGTCTATTCCAACCAGCTCTTTGCCGGTATGGGCAATGACCGTTTTTCCCCCCAGAGCAAGATGGACCGGGCCATGATGATGACCGTCCTCTACCACCTGGCCGGCTCCCCGGAGGAGGAGCGGCTGTCCGCCACTGCCGTCTTTACCGATGTGCCCCGGGATGTATGGTACACCACCTTTGTGGCCTGGGCGGCCGACCACCATGTCTCCGCCGGTACGGGCGAGGGAAAATTCTCCCCCCTCCAGCCGGTGACCCGGCAGCAGGTGGTGGTGCTGCTCCACAACTTTGCCATCAACTACCTGCACATGGACCTGAAGGAGCGGGCGGATCTGTCCGTCTGCACGGACCGGTCCCGGATCGCCTTCTGGGCGGAGGAGCCCGTATCCTGGGCCCTGGGCAGCGGCGTGATGGCCCTCAGCGCCCAGGGGACCGTGGAGCCGGAGCGCAGCGCCACCCGCGCCGAGGTGGCCTCCATGCTGATGAATTTTTCCCAGCGCTATTTAGGCTGAATTTCAGGTAGCACCCTTTCGCACCTGCCGCATAAGATAGGATTGAGAGCGGCAAAGAGAAGCCCATCTCAATTCATATTTAGGAGGTACTCATAATGGGGTGCTGCAATAACGGTTGGGGCGGCGGAAACTGCCTGTGGATCATTGTCCTCATCATTATCCTGTGCTGCTGCTGCGGTGGCGGCGGCTGGAACAACAATAGTTGCTGCTGCTGCAACAACAATTGTGGCTGTGGCTGCAACAACAACTGTGGCTGTGGCTGCAACAATAACTGCTGCTGCTAAGAAACGCATTCAAAAAGCGCGGCCCCACCGGGGCCGCGCTTTTTTGATATGCCGAACCTCAATACACGCTGAGCTTTTGGAGAAAATGCTGGAACTTCGGCTGAATTCTTTGGCACTTTAAGAAGTTACAGCGAAAAACTACGAGATGAATTGACATTTCAAAATAATCTGATAAACTAGAAAAATCCAAGGCAAACGCCTCCGTGTGTGTTGGAGACGTGATCCCGGCGCAGCCGCTTTTTGGAGCCGCCGGGAGGGGAAAGGAGTAATAGTTGTGGAAAAAAGAGAGACATTCTCATCCCGTCTGGGATTTCTGCTGATTTCAGCGGGCTGTGCCATCGGGCTGGGAAACGTATGGCGATTCCCGTATATCACCGGTAAATATGGCGGAGCCGCCTTTGTACTGGTTTATCTGCTGTTTCTGGTGATCCTGGGCCTGCCTGTCATGGTGATGGAGTTCGCCGTGGGCCGGGCCAGCCAGAAGAGCATTGCACTGTCCTTCCAGACTCTGGAGCCCAAGGGGAGCAAGTGGCATATTTACAGCTGGTTTGGCATTGCGGGTAACTACCTGCTGATGATGTTCTATACGACTGTGGCCGGATGGCTGATGCTCTACTGCGTCAAGATGGCCAAGGGCGACTTTGTGGGGCTGGACAGCGCCGGTGTGGACGCCCAGTTCGGGTCCCTGATGGGTCAGCCCGGCCTGATGACCGTCTTTATGGTGATCGTGGTGGTGCTGGGCATGCTGGTCTGCTCCCGCGGCCTTCAGAACGGCGTGGAGAAGGTCAACAAGCTGATGATGCTGTGCCTGCTGGCCGTTATGGTGCTGCTGGTGTTCCGCTCTGTCACTCTGGAGGGCGCCAAGGAGGGTCTGGACTTCTACCTGAAGCCCAACTTCCACAACCTGATGTATGACGCTGACGGAAAGATGATCCTGGGCGAGGCCATCTACGCCGCCATGGGACAGGCCTTCTTCACCCTGTCTCTGGGCATCGGCGCTCTGGCCATTTTCGGCAGCTACATCGGCAAGGACCACACCCTGGGCGGCGAGGCCATCCGGGTGGGCCTGCTGGACACCTTTGTGGCTTTTACGGCGGGTCTGATCATTTTCCCCGCCTGCTTCGCCTTCGATGTGGCCCCCAGCGAGGGTCCCTCCCTGATTTTCAAGACCCTGCCCAATGTGTTCAACGCCATGCCCGGCGGCGGCCGGCTGTGGGGCGTGCTGTTCTTCGTGTTCATGTCCTTTGCGGCCATGTCCACGGTGATCGCGGTGTTTGAGAACATCATCTCCTTCGCCATGGAGAAGTGGGGCTGGAGCCGGAAGAAGGCCGCCCTGATCAACCTGGTGGCCATCCTGATCCTGTCCATGCCCTGCGTGCTGGGCTTCAACCTGTGGTCCGGCTTCGCCCCCCTGGGTCCCAACACCGTCATCATGGATCTGGAGGACTTCCTGATCAGCGACAACCTGCTGCCCCTGGGCTCTCTGATCTACCTGCTGTTCTGCGTGAGCAGAAAGGGCTGGGGCTGGAACAGCTTCCTGGAGGAGGCCAACACCGGCAGCGGTGTGAAGTTCCCCAACTGGGTCCGGACCTATGTGACCTGGGTGCTGCCCTTCATTGTGCTGGGCATCTTTGTGATCGGCTACTGGAACCGCTTCGGCGCCATACTGACCCAGTAAACATCCCTGTCCGAAGGGATAGAAAAACCCCCGGTAGAGCCGCTGCAGGCTCGCCGGGGGTTTTGTGCGGTTTGAAAAGAAAGAGGACAGGGCGGCTGTATTTCCACAGCCGCCCTGCTTTTTGTGATGATTTGGCTCAGCCCTTGCAGACGGGGACCACCCAGCCCTTGCTGTCGGGCAGTCTGCCCCACTGGATGCCGGTGAGGGTGTCATAGAGCTTCTGGGTGACCGGGCCGATCTTGCCGTCCCCGATAAAGACCTGGTCGTCCTTCCAGCTCAACTCCTTGACGGGAGAGACCACGGCGGCGGTGCCGGTGCCGAATACCTCGTTGAGGCGGCCCTCATGGCCGGCCTTCATGATGTCCTCAATGGCCAGCTTGCCCTCGATGACCTCATAGCCCCAGTCCCGGAGCAGCTCAATGCAGCTGCGGCGGGTCACGCCGGGGAGGACGGTGCCCACGCATGCGGCGGTGTACACCTTCTGGTCGATCATGAAGAAGATGTTCATGGCGCCCACCTCCTCCACGTACTTCTTCTCCACGCCGTCCAGCCACAGCACCTGTGCAAAGCCCTTCTTGGCGGCCAGGTCGCCGGCCTTGATGGACGCGGCATAGTTGCCGCCGCACTTGGTGAAGCCGGTCAGGCCGGGGGCCGCCCGGATGAACTCGTCCTCCACATAGATGCGGACGGGGTCGATGCCCTCGGCGTAGTAGGCGCCGGAGGGGGCGCAGATGATGCAGAAGGTGTAGTTGAGGCTGGCGTGGACGCCCATGCCCACATCGGTGGCAAAGACGAAGGGACGGATGTACAGAGAGGTGCCCTCGCTGTGGGGTACCCAGTCCTTATCCACCTCCACCAGGGTCTTGACCGCCTGGATGAAGTCCTCCACCGGGACCTGGGGGACGCACATGCGGTCAGAGGAGTCCTGCATCCGCTTGGCGTTGCACTCAGGGCGGAACAGCTGGATCTGGTTGTCGGCGGTGCGGTAGGCCTTCATGCCCTCGAACAGCTCCTGGGCATAGTGGAAAATCACGCAGGCAGGATCGAGATTGAAGGGGGCGTAGGGCACGATGCGGGGGTCATGCCAGCCCTGGTCGGCGGAATAATCCATCAAAAACATGTGGTCGGTGAATTTCTTTCCGAAGCCCAGCTTACTCTCGTCGGCGGGCTTTTCCTTGGGGGTCGTGGTCTTGGTGATCTTGATGTCCAACATTTTCAGGTCTCCTTTTCGTTTTATATGGGGCCGCGGCCCGTGCCGTTCATACTGGGACTCAGTATAGCACAGATCGTCCGGTTCCGGAATAGGTCGGGCCGCGGATTTGGAATTATGTGGCGTCCTGGTACTGGCGGTATTTGTCCTGGGCGTCCTGGCGGGCCTTCTCAAACAGCTCCTGGGCCATCTCCGGGAAGGTGAGGTGCAGGCTGGCGTAGCGGTTCTCGCCCTCTAAAAATTCCAGATAGTCCAGGGTGGGGGCGCCGGAGTCCAGGCTGAGGGGCTTCTCACGCTGGGGATCGTAGCGGTACAGGGTCCAGTAGCCGGCGTCCACCGCCCGCTTCATCTCCTGCTGGACCTGGGACATACCGGCCCGGATGCCGTGGGCCACGCAGGGGGTGTAGGCCACGATGACCGACGGGCCCTTGTGGGCCTCGGCCTCCTGGATGGCCTTGATGAGCTGGTTGGGGTCGGCGCCCATGGCCACCTGTGCCACATAGACGTTTCCGTAGGTGCGGAAGATGGCGCCCAGATCCTTTTTCCGGCTGCGCTTGCCCGCCGAGGCGAACTGCGCCACAGCGCCAAGGGGGGTGGCCTTGGAGCTCTGTCCGCCGGTGTTGGAATAGACCTCGGTGTCAATGACAAAGACGTTGATGTCCTCGCCGGAGGCCACCACATGGTCCAGTCCGCCAAAGCCGATGTCGTAGGCCCAGCCGTCGCCGCCGAACATCCAGAAGCACTTCTTGGCCAGCTGGTCCTTCCGCTCCAGGATCTCCCGGGCCAGGGGCAGGGGGCTGCCCTCCAGCTCGCGGATCAGCTCGTCGGTGGCGGCGCGGGAGCCGTCAAAGTCATCGTAGGCGGCCAGCCATGCCTGGGCGGCTGCGCTGCCCGTCTGGGCGGCGTAGTCCTCCACCTTGGTGCGCTGTCTGCTGCGCTGCTGCCGGACGGAGAGGAACATGCCCAGGGTCAGCTCGGCGTTATTTTCAAAGAGACTGTTGGTCCAGGCGGGACCGAAGCCCCGGTGGTTGACCGTGTAGGGGATACCGGGCATGGGTGCGCCCCAGGCCTGGGAGCAGCCGGTGCCGTTGGCCCAGTAGACCCGGTCGCCGAAAAGCTGGGTTAGCAGCTTGGCGTAGGGGGTCTCGCCGCAGCCCGCGCAGGCGGCGGAAAACTCGATGAGGGGCTGGCGGAACTGACTGCCCTTGACGGTATAGGGGTCAAAGAGGTCTGGCTTGACGCTCAGCTCCAGACCGTAGCGCCAGCGGTCCTTCTGCTCCTCCTTCAGATCGGCGGGCACCATGCGCAGGGCCTTGGCCGGGCAGCAGCTCACGCAGCTGCCGCAGCCGGTGCAGTCCCAGTCGGAGACCTGGAGGGAGTAGCTGTATTCCTTCACCTTGGGGCCCTTGGCCGGCACACAGACAAAGTCCTCGGGGGCCCCGTCCCGCTCCTGCTCGGTGAGCAGGTAGGGGCGGATGACGGCATGGGGACAGACCAGGGCGCAGCGGTTGCACTGTACGCACTTTGCGGCGTCCCACTGGGGGATCTCCACGGCGATGCCCCGCTTTTCGTAGGCGGTCAGGCCCATGTCGATGTGGCCGTCCTCGTAGTTCCGGAAGGCACTGACCGGCAGGTCGTCACCCTTCTGGTTGTTGATGGGCTCCAGGATGTTGGAGACAACGGCGGGGACCGGCCTGCGCTCCACAGGCTGGTCCTGGGCCTGGGCCCAGTGGGCGGGCACGTCAAAGGCGCAGACCTCCTGGGCGCCGGCATCCACGGCGGCGATGTTTTTGGCAATGACCTCCTTACCCTTGGTGAAGTAGGTCTTGCGGATGGCCTGCTTCATTTCATCCAGGGCCTGCTCCTTGGGGATGATGCCGGTGATGGCGAAGAAGGCCGCCTGGAGCACGGTGTTGGTGTGTGCCCCCAGCTTGAGCTGGCCGGCAATGGCTGTGGCGTCAATGAGGTAGAGGCGGATGTGGTTTTGGGCGATGAGCCTCTTGACCTTTGCAGGCAGCTCGCGCTCCAGCTCCTGAGGGGTCCAGGAGCAGTTGAGCAGCAGGCTTCCGCCGGGGCGGATCTCCTGGACGATGTTGTAGTGGCCAATGAAGCTCTGGTTGTGGCAGCCCACAAAATCCGCCTGCTTCACGTAGTAGGAGCGCTCGATAGGCCGGCTGGAAAAGCGCAGGTGGGATTTGGTGACGCCGAAGGACTTTTTGGCGTCGTACTCAAAGTAGGCCTGGGCGTATTTGTCGGTGGTCTCGTTGATGATGCGCACGGTGTTGTGGTTGGCGCCCACGGTGCCGTCGCCGCCCAGCCCCCAGAACTTGCACTGGACCATGTCCCGATCCCCGGTGTCGAAGGGCTGTATGGGGAGGGAGCGGTGGGTCACATCGTCGTTGATGCCGATGGTGAAATTCTCCATAGGCTGGGCCGCGGCCAGATTGGCGAACACGGCCGCGATCTGGGCGGGGTCTGTGTCCTTGGAGCTGAGGCCGTAGCGTCCGCCGATGATCTTTTCCACCTGCCGCCGTCCGGTCAGTGCAGTACACACGTCCTCAAAGAGGGGCTCGCCCATGCTGCCCATCTCCTTACAGCGGTCCAGAACTGCAATGCGGCGCACCGTGTGGGGCAGACTGTTCAGGAAGTGCTCCACCGAGAAGGGGCGGAACAGATGGACCTGCAAATAGCCCACCTGCTGTCCTGCCCGGTTGAGGGCGTCCACCACCTCCCGGACCGTACCCGAGACGGAGCCCATGGCGATGATCACGTCGGTGGCCTGGGGGTGGCCGTAGTAGTTGAACAGGTGATATTTCCGACCGGTGATGGCGGTGATCTGGCGGAAGTAGTCCTCCACGATCTGGGGCAGGCCGTCGTAGAAGGGGTTGTTGGCCTCCCGGATCTGGAAGTAGACGTCGCCGTTCTGCACCGTGTTGCGCAGGGTGGGGTGCTCCGGATTGAGGGCGCTGTCCCGGAACTGCTTCAGTGCCTGCTGATCCAGCAGGGCACCCACGGCCTGCTGGTCGGGCAGCTCCACCTTATTGATCTCGTGGGAGGTGCGGAAGCCGTCAAAGAAGTGCATAAAGGGCACTCGGCTTTTTATGGCGGCCAGATGGGCCACAGGGGCCAGATCGGCCACCTCCTGCACACTGCCGGTGGACAGCATGGCAAAGCCGCACTGGCGGCAGTTCATCACGTCGGAGTGATCGCCGAAGATGCTCATGCCGTGGGTGCCCACGGTGCGGGAGGCCACGTGGAGCACCGCGGGCAGCCGCTCGCCGGCAATGCGGTGGAGCACGGGAATCATCAGCATCAGGCCCTGGGAGGATGTAAAGGTAGTCGCCAGGGAGCCGGTCTGCAAGGCCCCGTGGACCGCGCCGATGGCGCCGGCCTCCGACTGCATCTCGGTCAGGGTGACCGTCTGTCCGAACAGGTTCTTCCGCCCCCCGGCGGCCCACTGATCAGTCAGTGTGGCCATGGGGGAGGAGGGGGTGATGGGGTAGATGGCTGCAATCTCGGTAAAGGCGTAGGCCATCTGGGCCGCCGCTTCGTTGCCGTCCACTGTTACAAAATGGGGATTCATGTTACTTACCTCCCGCTTGATCCGCGAGCCGCTTGGCAAATTCCTCGCGCATCTTATATTTCAAAATTTTGCCCGCCGCGTTCATGGGGAAGGAGTCCACCAGCTCGATGTACCGGGGGACCTTGTGGCGGGCCATGCTGGCCTCGATGAAGGCTCTGAGCTCCTCCACGGTGACCGCTCCGGCCTCCTTGGGGATGACACAGGCCATGACCTCCTCGCCGTACTTCTGATCGGGCACGCCGATGACCTGTACGTCCCGGACGGCGGGGTGGGTGTAGATAAACTCCTCGATCTCACGGGGATAGATGTTCTCGCCGCCCCGGATGATCATGTCCTTCAGCCGCCCGGTGATCCGGTAGCAGCCGTTGGAGTCCCGGCAGGCCAGGTCGCCGGAGTGGAGCCAGCCGTCGCTGTCGATGGCCTCCCGGGTGGCCTCTGGCATTTTGTAGTAGCCCTTCATGGTGTTGTAGCCCTTGGAGCAGAATTCCCCGTTCACGCCGTCGGACAGCTCCTCCCCGGTCTCCGGGTCGATGACCTTGCATTGGACGTGGGGGAAGGCGTAGCCCACCGTCTCACACCGCAGGTCCAGGGGATCGTCCCAGGCGGACATGGTGTTGCCGGGGGCGGCCTCGGTCTGGCCGTACACGCTGACAATGCCGCGCATGTTCATCTCGTCCGGCTGGGCCGCCCGCCGCATCAGGTCGGGGGGACAGCCTGCGCCCGCCATGATGCCGGTGCGCATGTGGGAGAAATCGGTCTTTTTATAGTCCGGGTGGTTGAACATGGCGATAAACATGGTGGGGACGCCGTGGAAACAGGTGATCCGCTCCTGGGTGATGCAGGCCAGGGCCGCCTTGGCGGAGAAGTAGGGCAGGGGGCAGAGGGTGGCGCCGTGGGTCATGGCGGCGGTCATGGCCAGCACCATGCCGAAGCAGTGGAACATGGGCACCTGGATCATCAGCCGGTCGGCGGTGGACAGGTCCATCCGGTCGCCGATGCACTTGCCGTCGTTGACCACGTTGTAGTGGGTGAGCATGACGCCCTTGGGGAATCCGGTGGTGCCCGAGGTGTACTGCATGTTGCACACATCGTCGGGGCGGACCCGCTCCGACATGCGGCGGATCTCCTCCTGGGGGACCAGGTCAGCTCTGGCCATGGCCTCCTCGAAGGTCAGACAGCCCGCCATGCGGAAGCCCACGGTGATGATATTGCGCAGGAAGGGCAGGCGTCTGCAATGGAGGGGGGTGCCGGCCTGGGTGCCGGCAAGCTCAGGGCACAGCTCCTGGATGATTTCACGGTAGTTGGAATCCAGGTTGGATTCCACCATGATCAGGGTGTGGGTGTCGGACTGGCGGAACAGGTACTCGGCCTCGTGGCTCTTGTAGGCGGTGTTCACCGAAACCAGCACCGCGCCGATCTTCACGCAGGCCCAGAAGGCGATGTACCAGGCCGGCACGTTGGTGGCCCAGACCGACACCTTGCTGCCCGCCTTCACGCCCAGGGAAACCAGGGACCGGGCGAAGCGGTCCACGTCCTCCCGGAACTCCTCATAGGTGCGGGTGTAGTCCAGGGTGGTGTATTTGAAGGCGTACTGGTCGGGGAACTCCGCCACCATGCGGTCCAGCACCTGGGAGAAGGTCAGGCCGATCAGCTCATCCTTCTGCCAGACATACTGGCCGCTGCCGTCGTGGTTGAAGTAGAGCAGCTTCTTTTTGCCCCTGGGGTTGTGGAACCGGCTCATGTAGCTGACAAAGTGGGGGAAAATGATCTCCCAGTCCCGGAGCTCCTCCATCCACTCGGGCTTCCACTCCAGGGAGATGAAGCCGTCATAGTCCACGGAATTGAGGGCGCTCATCATGTCGGCCACAGGGAAGGTGCCCTCGCCGATCAGGGCGTGGCTGCCGTCGTCCTCCGAGTCGCGCATGTGGACGTGCCGCACATAGGCACCCAGGTTTTTGATGGTGTCACCGGGGGTCTCCCCGCGGTCCCGATAGGGGTGGCGGGCGTCCCAGAGGGCGGCCAGATAATCGCTGGCAAAGCTGTCCATCAGCGCCCGCAGACAGGCGGTATCCCCATAGATCCCCTTGGTCTTGATGAGGATGGTCACGCCCAGCTTCTCCGCCGTGGGGAGCAGCTCACCAAGACGCTGCTTAACCCGGTCCTCATGGTCCTCCTGGGCGCAGGCAGACACGCAGGGCACCCGCATGTCGTGGGCCAGCTGGATCAGAGTTTCCAGGTCGGCCACCGGGGAGGCCTCCCCGGCCAGGTCGCAGTTGGTATCAAAATTGGGGATGGTCAGCCCCTTCTCCCTGAGCTGACGGACCGTGGCGGCGGTGTGGTACTGGTGGAAGGGGCCGCTCCGGCCCAGCAGGTCGGGGGAGTTGTGGACCTCATAGACCTCGATGCCGCCGAACTTCATCTCATCAGCGGTGTCGAGCCACTCATCCCAGGTGTGCTGTGACCAGCCCCGGGTGGAATAGGAAAGGTTCATGCCATCTCCTCCTCATAGACAATTTTGTTCAATGCGTTGATATAGGCCAGGATGCTGGCGGCGGAAATATCGGTGGAGAGTCCGCGTCCGGAATACAGCTTTCCGTTGTAGCGCAGCTTGACCACCGTCTCGCCCAGGGCCTCGCGACCCTCGGTAACAGCCTGGATCTGGAAGTCATCCAGCTCGTAGTGACAGCCTGCGATCTGCTCAATGGCCAGGAAAGAGGCGTCTACCGGTCCGTCACCAGCGGACAGTCCGTCCAGCACCTGATCCTTGTACCGGACCTTGATGTGGGCGGTGGCGCCCATCACGTTGTCGGTGTTGATGGCATAGGCCTCCAGATGGTAGATGTCCGGCACCTGCATGGCCGCCGAGGCCACAATGGCGTCCAGCTCTCTGGCCCCCACCTTTTTCTTGTGGACCGCCATGCGCTGGAAGGCCTCCCATACCCGGGTTCGGTCCTCCTCGGACAGGTCGTAGCCCAGCCCCTCCACCGCGTGATCCACGGCGGCGCGGTCATCGTGGCAGGTCAGGGCCAGCTCATTGTCGGTCTGGCCCGCTCCGTTGTCGAAGGGGGACAGCTTGCTGCGGCTGGTCTGGCACATCCAGTTGATCTGGTTGAGGCTGCGCTTGAGCTCCGTGGTGCGGACGGTGCAGCGGGCGCCGCACAGATCCTCCTTGCTGGCCAGCAGCTTGGTCAGGTTGGCCAGAGAGACTGTGTCCACCCGATAGGCCGCCGCCTTCACCTCCATAGCGCCCCGGCATACCGCAGCCATGGCACAGGCGTCGGCCATGGACAGGGCATCGGAGCAGGAGACGCCCAGCTCCACCTGGGAGAGCTCGGGCACCTGGGTGTAAAGCTCATCCAGGAAGGTGGAAAATTCACTGGGCAGCATGGCTCCGGCGGTGTCGCAGACCGTGATCAGTCCGGCGCCTGCGCCGATGGCCATGCGGATCATGCGGTAGAGAAATTCCGGGTCGCTGCGGGTGGCGTCGTCCGCCACAAACTCCACATCCTCCGTCCGCTTTTTGCACGCGAGGATGGCGGCCTGCGCATCGGCCAGCATGGCGGAGCTTTTTTTGTGGAACAGATACTCCATCTGCACCGGGCTGACCGGCGCCACCACCTGGAGCCGGGGGTGTGGGGCCTCCTTCAGGGCGGTCCATACCAGCTCCACCTGCTCCTCGGACAGCCCCACGGGGACGGCCACGATGCTGTTTTTCACAATGGCGGCAATGGATTTGATGCGCAGGGAATCGATTTTCTGCTGGGTGATCCCCTCCAGCTCCACTACGGATACCCCCAGACGGTCCAGCAGCTTGGATACCTCCAGCTTCTCCCGGAAGGTCAACGCATATCGACCCGACTGGGTCCCCTGCTTCATCGTGATGTCGCTGATACGAATGGTTTTCATACTCTCCCTACCCCTTTCAATGGATAAAAAAAGTCCCTGAGGCAATTTGCCTCAGGGACGAAAAAGCTTTCGCGGTACCACCCTGGTTACCCATCCCTTGCGGGATTGGATCTCTCTCGGACTCAAACAAGTCCACAGCCGGTAACGGGGCGACCGTGCTTCACTACTGGCCTTTGGCGTTCGCAAAGCCGACTCAGGAGACAGACTGCAGATTCTCTTTGGCACCGACTCACACCAGCCGTCGGCTCTCTGAAGCGCCCAAGAAACGCATAACTCCTTCAGTGTCATTTTCATGATTTGAAATTTACAGCGGGTGGTTCGGGGACACACTGCCGCTGCGGAATAACAGGCGATCCTGTATTTGTCCCGTATTAAAGCACAAAATAATCTGGCTGTCAAGACGCTTTTTGAAAAAATTTCCGTACCCGGCGGAGAAAGAAAAAGTCTGAAAAATAATGGTTGACTTTACTGAGCGCAAGTGATAAAGTATGAAACCAAGAGAGGGAGCTCACCCAGGATTTCCCTCCCGGTAAGGAAGAAAGGAGCCGCTGACATGATGCTTCATACCAGTCTGATTATCGTCATTATTAGCATTATTTTCATCGTAGTACGTACGAATGAGAATAGTGCTAAATGTGATGCCTTCAGCTGGTTGTGAACGCGGGAGCGGTTGCAGATACCACCCAAACACAACGCAAAGCAAGCCTGTGGCTCATGTTTAGCCACAGGCTTATTTTTATACGTTCAGGAGGATTAGCTATGGAACTCACCGGTGCCCAGATCATTGTGGAAACACTGTTGGAGCAAAAAGTGGATACTATTTTCGGCTACCCCGGCGGTACCATTCTCAATGTGTATGACGCGCTCTACGACTATCAGGACCGCATCCATCACATTCTGACCGCCCACGAGCAGGGCGCGGCCCACGCCGCAGACGGCTATGCCCGCAGCACTGGCAGGGTTGGGGTATGTCTGGCCACCTCGGGCCCGGGAGCCACCAACCTGGTCACCGGCATTGCCACAGCCTACATGGACTCCTCCCCGGTGGTATTCATCACCTGCAACGTGTCGGAAAACCTGATCGGGAAGGACTCCTTTCAGGAGGTTGACATCACCGGCATCTCCATGCCAATCACCAAGTGCAACTACCTGGTCAAGGATGTGAACCAGCTGGCCGATGTGATCCGGGAGGCCTTCGCCATAGCCCGCAGCAGCCGCCCCGGCCCCGTCCTCATCGACATTGCAAAAAATGTCACCGCGGAGAAGGCGGAGTACGAGTTCCTGCCCATGGAGGTCCACGGGGCCCACGGCAGACTGGCCGCCATGCAGCGCAGAGCGGCCCACGACCTCAACACCCCACAGATCAACCTGGATGACATCAACACCCTGCTGGAGATGATCCGGGACTCCCAGCGCCCCATGGTGCTGGTGGGCGGCGGCGTCATCCGGTCCAAGGGTGCGGTGCAGGAGTTCCGCAAATTCGTGGAGAGCCTGGGGGTCCCCACCGCCATCACCCTCATGGGGGCGGGCGCCCTGCCGGGGGACCACCCGCTGACCACCGGCATGATCGGCATGCACGGCTCCCGGGCCTCCAATCTGGCCACCGGGGAGTGCGATCTGCTCATCGCCATCGGCTGCCGGTTCTCCGACCGGGTGGCCACCAGCCCCGCCTCCTTTGCCCGTCAGGCCAAGATCGTCCACATCGACATCGACCGCTCCGAGGTGGATAAAAACGTCCTCACCGACCACCACATCATCGGAGACGCCCGGGAGGTGCTGGCACTGCTCAACGAAAACCTGCCTGTGAAGGACCTGTCCCAGTGGCGTGAGCACGTATTCTCCCGCAAGGAGCCCCCGCTGGCGCTGGAATCCGATCTCCAGCCCAATGAGATCCTGGAGAGCATCCAGAAGATCGACAACAGCGCCATCATCGCCACCGACGTGGGCCAGCACCAGATGTGGTCGGCCCAGTACTACCACTTCTCCCATCCGGGACAGCTCATCACCTCCGGCGGCTTCGGCTCCATGGGCTTCGGCATGGGGGCGGCCATGGGGGCCAAGCTGGGCAATCCCGACAAGCTGGTGGTGCTCTGCTGCGGCGACGGCGGGTTCCGCATGAACTGCAACGAGATGTGTACAATGGAGCACTACAACATCCCGGTGGTCATCATCGTCTTTAACAACGGCTCCCTGGGCATGGTGAGACAGTGGCAGGATCTGCTGTATCACCAGCGGTACTCCCAGACCAACCTGGCCGACCGGGGTCCCGACTTCCAGCTGCTGGCCGCAGCCTACGGCATCGAATCGGCCAGGGTGGAGAACCGGCAACAGTTTGAAGCGGCCTTTGAAACCGCAGCTGCCGCCGGGCGGCCCTATCTCATCGAGTGTATGATCAATCGAGACAAAAAGGTCCACCCCATGGTCAGCGCCGGAAGTCCGGTGACTGAGCTGCTGCTGGATTAAGGAGGTGAAGATATGAACGGAACTTCAAACTTTACCCGGCATACCCTGTCTGTGCTGGTGGAAAACTCGGCCGGCGTGCTCAGCCAGGTGTCCCGCCTCTTCTCCCGGAAGGGCTATAACATCGAATCCCTGGCCGTGGGCACCACCGATCAGCCCGATGTCTCCCGCATCACCATTGAGGTCATGGGCGACGATCTCCAGATCAGACAGATTATCAATCAGCTCCAAAAACAGTTCGCCGTCTATTCGGTGCAGCTGCTGGACCCGGAAAATTCCATCCGGCGTGAGCTGGTCATGGTCAAGGTTAGGGCGGAGGACCGGGCCACCCGCACTGAGGTCATCCAGATGGCCAATATTTTCAGAGCCGCCATTCTGGATGTGTCCCCCAAGTCCCTCACCCTGGCGGTCATCGGCGAGGAGTCCAAAAATGTGGCGCTGGAAAAGCTGATGGAGGAATTTGGCATACTGGAGCTGGTGCGGACCGGCATGGTGGCCCTGGAGCGGGGCCAGTACACCATCAGCGACGAGCGCAAGGAGACCACCGAGTTCAACCTGGGCAAGCGTGCCCTTTAAGTCTGATTCATTGTCAATCAACCAATTTATTATAAAAGGAGTAATTTATTATGGCTAAGATGTATTATGAGAAGGATTGCGACCTGAACGAACTGAAGGGCAAGCACGTTGCCATCATCGGATACGGCTCCCAGGGCCACGCCCACGCCCTCAACCTGAAGGAGTCCGGCTGTGACGTGTGCGTGGGTCTGCGCCCCGGCTCCAAGAACTGGGCCAACGCAGAGAAGGCCGGCCTGAAGGTCATGTCCGTGGCCGACGCCGCCAAGTGGGGCGACCTGGTCATGGTGCTGATCAACGACGAGGTCCAGGCCGCTGTCTATCAGAAGGATATCGCCCCCGGCCTGGAGGCCGGCAACATGCTTATGTTTGCCCACGGCTTCAACATCCACTTCAAGCAGATCGTGCCCCCCGCCGACGTGGATGTGGTGATGATCGCCCCCAAGGGCCCCGGCCACACCGTCCGCTCCACCTATGTCAACGGCAAGGGCGTCCCCTGCCTGCTGGCCGTGGAGCAGAACGCCACCGGCAAGGCCTATGAGCTGGGCCTGGCCTATGCCGCCGGCATTGGCGGCGCCCGGGGCGGCGTGATGGAGACCACCTTCCAGGACGAGACCGAGACCGATCTGTTCGGCGAGCAGGCCGTGCTGTGCGGCGGCGTGGTCGAGCTGATGAAGTGCGGCTTCGAGACTCTGGTGGAGGCCGGTTACGAGCCCGAGAACGCCTATTTCGAGTGCATCCACGAGATGAAGCTGATCATCGACCTGGTGAACAAGGGCGGCGTGGCCATGATGAACTACTCCATCTCCGATACCGCCGAGTACGGCGAGTACGTCTCCGGCCCCAGAGTCCTGCCCTATGAGCAGACCAAGGCCAACATGAAGGCGGTCCTCACCGACATCCAGAACGGCAAGTTTGCCGGCCAGTGGATTGCCGAGAACAAGAACGGCCGCACCTTCTTCAACGCCTCCCGCCGGATGCTGGCCAAGCACCCCATGGAGACCGTGGGCGCCGAGCTGCGCAAGAACATGCTGTGGGGTGACGACGCCGATCCCGATACCGCCAGCAACTGATCCAACTCTGACAGGAAAGGTCGATAGATATGCGTAGCGACAGTGTGAAATCCGGCGTCCCATGCGCCCCCAACCGCTCCCTCTTTTATGCCCTGGGCTATACCAAGGAGGAGCTGGAGCGCCCCCTGATCGGTGTGGTCTGCTCCTATAACGAGATCGTCCCCGGCCATATGAATCTGGATAAGATCGCCGAGGCCGTCAAGGCCGGCGTCCGCGCCGCCGGCGGCACCCCCATTGAGTTTCCCGCCATTGCTGTGTGCGACGGGATCGCCATGGGCCACACAGGCATGAAGTATTCGCTGGTTACCCGGGATCTCATCGCCGACTCCACCGAGGCCATGGCCATGGCCCACCAGTTTGACGGCCTGGTGATGATCCCCAACTGCGACAAGAACGTGCCCGGCCTGCTCATGGCCGCCGCCCGGGTCAACATCCCCGCCATCTTCTGCTCCGGCGGCCCCATGCTGGCGGGGCGGCTCAATGACGGCCGCCGCACCTGTCTCAGCCACATGTTTGAGGCCGTGGGCTCCTACTATGCCGGGACGCTGGACGCCGAGGGAGTGGAGGAGTACGAGCAGAACGCCTGCCCCACCTGCGGCTCCTGCTCCGGTATGTATACCGCCAACTCCATGAACTGCCTGACCGAGGCCATCGGCATGGCCCTCCCTGGCAACGGCACTATCCCCGCCGTCATGGCGGCCCGGCTGCGGCTGGCCAAGCACGCGGGCATGAAAATCATGGAGCTGGTGGAGCGGAACATCCGCCCCCGGGATATCATGACTGCCGCCGCCTTCCACAACGCCGAGACGGTGGATATGGCCCTGGGCTGCTCCACCAACACCATGCTGCATCTCCCTGCCATCGCCCACGAGTGCGGCGTGGAGCTGCCGCTGGAGCTGTCCAACCAGATCTCTGCCCGCACTCCCAACCTGTGCCATCTGGCTCCCGCCGGGGACACCTACATGGAGGACCTGGACCGGGCGGGCGGGGTCAGCGCTGTGATGAAGGAGCTGACAAAGAAGGACCTGCTGGACACCGGCTGTCTCACGGTCACCGGAAAGACAGTGGCGGAGAATCTGGAGGGCGTGGTCAACCGCGACCCCCAGCTGATCCGCCCCATCGACCAGCCCTATTCCCAGGATGGCGGCATTGCCGTGCTCTTTGGCAATCTGGCCAGGGAGGGCTGCGTGGTCAAGCGCAGCGCAGTGGCCCCCGAAATGATGTGCCACACCGGCCCCGCCCGGGTCTTTGACAGCGAGGACGACGCCATTGCCGCCATCTACGCCGGCAAGATCGTCTCCGGCGACGTGGTGGTCATCCGCTACGAGGGCCCCAAGGGGGGACCCGGCATGCGGGAGATGCTCAACCCCACCTCCGCCATTGCCGGTATGGGGCTGGACAAGGAGGTGGCCCTCATCACCGACGGCCGCTTCTCCGGTGCCACCCGGGGCGCCTCCATCGGCCATGTGTGTCCGGAGGCTGCCCAGGGCGGTCTCATCGCACTGGTGGAGGAGGGCGACCGCATCTGCATCGACATCGCCAACTATTCCATCAACCTGCTGGTGGAGGACCAGGTCCTGGAGGCCCGCCGGGCCAAGTGGGTGTGCCCCCCGCCCAAGGTGACCACGGGATATCTGGCCCGCTACGCAAAGCAGGTGGCCTCGGCGGCGAAAGGCGCAATTCTTGAGTGACAAGGAGGTCCTTCCCTTGGACCAGATGCAAACCCTCTCCTTAGCGATGGATACGGCGGTGGTGTTCCGCACTCTGATGGAGGGCCCTGTGCTCTCCGCCCTGGCCGAGCTGCTGAGAACCCCGGAAGGGGAGATGTCCCGGCGGGCGGCCTGCTACACCAGGTTTATCTCCGCACTTTATGCCCGGGAGTTCAACTTCTCCCGCTATCTCTTAAAAGAGGCCGTAAGGAGCGAGACGGTCTATCTGCGCCTGCTGGCCATGGGCAGGCCCATCCCGCCGGTGCTGGCGGAGTGTGTGGAGCGGGAGCTGGCTCTGCTGGATCAGCTGGCCCGGCTCACCAGTGAGCGGCTCCAGGCCATGGTGGGCTGCCCTGCCCCGCTCCCGGGATACGAGACCTGTGAGCTGGACTTTGCGGCGGAGTACCACCGCCAGACAGCAAATGTGGGCAAGACGGGCTGGGGCATGTTTGCGGAGCACACCATGTTCCGCCTGAGGGAGGGGGAGCTGGTGCCCGCCTGTCCCGCCGATGCCACCACCCTGGAGATGCTCAGCGGCTACGAGGCCCAGCGGCAGCAGGTGGCGGAGAACACCGGAGCACTGATGCTGGGGCTCCCCGCCGCCAACATGCTCCTTTACGGAGACGCCGGGACGGGCAAGTCCTCCACGGTGAAGGCCGTGACCAACCTCTATGCGAAGGACGGGCTGCGGCTGGTGGAGCTGCAAAAAAATCAGCTGCGGGCCCTGCCCGAGCTGATGGCCCGGCTCCAGGAAAATCCCCTGAAATTCATCATCTTCATTGATGATCTGTCCTTTCAGAGCAACGACGATGATTTTCATGCGCTGAAGGGAATTTTGGAGGGCTCCTCCTGTGTTCGCTCCTCCAATGTGGTGGTGTATGCCACCAGTAACCGCCGCCACCTGGTCAAGGAGAATTTCTCTGACCGGGAGGGCGACGAGCTCCATCTGCGGGACTCCATTCAGGAGACCATGTCGCTGGCAGATCGGTTCGGTCTTACCGTTCTGTTCTCCGTCCCGGGAAAGGCCCTCTATTTGCAGATCGTCCACGCGCTGGCGCTGCAAAAGGGCGTCACAATGGACCAGAACGAGCTGGATCGGCAGGCCGAGACGTTTGCTTTGGAAAAAGGCGGGCGCTCCCCCAGAACAGCCGAGCAGTTTACCAATTACTTACTGACCGTCAACTGTGGGGAGGATTTATCATTATGCTGACACTGGACAAAGTTTATCACGCCAGTTATGTGCTCAAGGACGCCGTGCGCAAGACCGATATCATCCCGGCGCACCATATTTACAGCGACGCGGAGATTTTTCTGAAAACAGAGAATCTCCAGGTCACCGGCTCCTTCAAGGTCCGGGGGGCCTACTACAAAATGTCCCAGCTGTCCGAGGAGGAAAAGGCGCGGGGGGTGGTGGCCTGCTCGGCGGGAAATCACGCCCAGGGCGTGGCCCTGGCCGCCCGGGAAAACGGCATCCAGTCCGTCATCTGTCTGCCCGATACCGCCCCCATTTCCAAGGTGGAGGCCACCCGCAGCTACGGAGCCGAGGTGTGCATGGTAAACGGCTGCTACGACGACGCCTATGCCAAAGCTCTGGAGCTGCGGGACGAGAAGGGCTATACCTTCATCCACCCCTTTGATGACGAACAGGTGATTGCGGGGCAGGGGACCATCGCCCTGGAGCTGTGCAATCAGCTGCCCGACCTGGATGCGGTCATCGTACCCGTGGGCGGCGGCGGCCTGATTTCCGGCATCGCCTTTGTGCTGAAATCCCTCAATCCCAATATTAAGGTATACGGTGTGGAGGCCGCCGGTGCGGCCAGCATGTTCTCCGCCCTGAAGAAGGGGTGTGTGGACGCCCTGCCCAATGTGTCCACCATGGCCGACGGCATTGCCGTCAAGCGCCCCGGCGATCTGACCTATCAGCTGTGCCGGGACTATGTGGACGAGATCGTCACAGTCACCGATGATGAGATCTCCGCCGCCATCCTGGCGCTGATGGAGCAGCAGAAGCTGGTGGCCGAGGGCGCCGGCGCGGCCAGCGTGGCTGCCGCCATGTTCCATAAGCTGCCCATCGCAGGGAAAAAGGTGGTCTGCATCGTCTCCGGCGGAAACATTGATGTGACCATCCTCTCCCGGGTGATCAAGCGCGGCCTTCTGATGAGCGGCCGCAACTGCCAGCTCACCATCGAGCTGGTGGATAAGCCCGGGCAGCTGCTGGACGTCTCCCGCATCATTGCGGAGCTGGGCGGAAACGTCATCTCGGTCCACCACGAGCGCGCCAACGAGGGCAGCGCCATCAACGGCTGCTACCTGCGCCTGGAGCTGGAGACCCGCGACGCCGAGCAGATCCAGCAGATCCGCTCCACCCTGCGGAACAAGGGGTTCCACCTGCTGGAGCAGACGCCCTGACCGAAGGGCCGTATCGTCTGCGAAGAAGTATCAAAGCCTGCTGTCTGCGTTTGCAGACGGCAGGCCTTTTTGCCGCCCGGAACATTACAGGGATTGTAAGTATGATTCCCATACCGCCTATGCTATTATGGGGATGTAAGATAAAGCATAGGGGGTCATCCAATGGAACCGATTTTGAATATTGAAAACCTGACCAAGATTTACGGAACGGTGCCCAATCAGACCAAGGCGCTGAACGGGATCACCTTTCAGGTCATGCCCGGAGAATTTCTGGGCATCATGGGGAGCAGCGGCTCCGGAAAGTCCACGCTGCTCAACTGCATCGCAACGGTCATTCAGCCCAGCGGCGGCAGCATCGTGATGGAGGGGGAGCAGCTGAATTCCCTCAAAGGAAAGGCGCTGGCCGATTATCGGGGGAAAAAGGTGGGCTACCTGTTCCAGAACTTTGAGCTGCTGGACAATCTGACCGGCCGGGAGAATATCCTGCTGCCCACCTCGCTCCACGGCGTACCGGAGAAAGAGAGCAGGCTGCGCCTGGAGCAGCTGGCGGACTATCTGGAGATCACCGATGTGCTGGACAAATTCCCCACACAGATGTCCGGCGGACAGCGGCAGCGGGTGGCCACCGCCCGGGCGCTGATCCTTCACCCGAACATCATCCTGGCCGACGAGCCCACCGGCGCGCTGGATTCCAAAAATGCGAAGAACATCATGGAAAAGCTGGCGGGCCTCAACCGGGACGAGCAGGCCACCATTCTGATGGTGACCCACGACTCCAACGCGGCCAGCTTCTGCAAACGGATCCTCTTTATTCAGGACGGCGTGATCTTCCACGAGCTCCGCCGGGGCGATGAGACCCAGAGAGCCTTTTATGAGCGCATCCTGAAGGTCATGGCCCAACTGGGGGGAGGCAGCTGCAATGTTCTCTGATCTGATTTTTCGGAACAGCAGGCGCAGCCGAAAGGAAAACGGACTGTTTTTCAGCTCCCTTGTGATCTCCATTGTGGCGTTTTATATCATCCTCTCCATCTCCAATCAGGACGTCATGGTTTTCCTGAAAAAGATGGAAAGTGATGCGGTGGACCGGCTGCTGCTGATGGTCCCGGTTTTCTATGTGATGACCCTGGGGATCCTGTTTTTCCTGATCTATTTCGCCTGCAAATACCAGCTTCAGCGCCGCAGACACGAATTTGGCGTCTATCTGATGATGGGCATGGGCCGGGGCAGGCTTTTCGCCATGCTCCTTGCAGAGGACCTGGTGAGCAGCGTCCTGGCCCTGGCCATTGGACTGCCTGTGGCCGTCCTGCTCTCGGAGCTGATCAGCCTTGTCACCGCCAAGCTGGTGGGAATGGGGATCATCGGACATCAGTTTACCCTGTCCCTTCCCGCCCTGGGCCTTACTGTCGCAGGCTTTCTGGCCATCAAGCTGGCCGCCTTTCTGATCCTGAGCGGACAGATCAGCTGCCAGGAGATCGGCTCGCTGCTGGCAGACACCCCCCACGGGGCCAAAAAGCAGAAGCCCGCTGGGGTGTATGCCGCTGCCGCGGTCTGCGGCGTGCTCCTGCTGGCGGCGGCCTATGCCATGGCCATCCGGGGCGCTGCGTGGCAGAGCGCGAAAATGATGCTGCTGACCCTGCTGTCTGGGATGATGGGAACCATTCTCCTTTTTTATGGTATGCGCGCATTCATTGCGCTGCTGGTCCGGGCGGGGAACGCCAACCGGAAGCTTCATGTATTCAATTTCCGCCAGATCCAGGAAAATGTCATTCGGCAGTCCACCTCCATGGCCATCAGCTCCCTGCTGATCCTGGCGGCCCTGTGCTGCTTCGGGGCGGGGCTGGGCATTGCCGGGACCAATGCCCAGGGGGATTCCCATGTGATGGACTATACCTTTGATAATTATGAGGACATTCCCCCGGAGGAGATTTTTCCCAAGGTGCAGACCGTTCTGAAGGAACACCAGCTGGAGGGCTGCTTTGCGCAGCTGTTTCCCATGCGGCTGGGAAATATACGAACCACGGACGAATATGAGGGCGTTTTTCAGATGGAATCGGTGATGAATGCCCTTGCACAGCGCCCGGAATCACGGGCGCGGGACATTCTGCTCAACAATCTGAGCTATGTGGAGAAGCCCTATGTCATCTGCCTGTCGGACTACAACAAGCTGCTGGAGCTGGCCGGAAAGCCCACGCTGAACCTCCGGCCCGATGAAGCGGCGGTCTACATCTCCGCCGATTTTATGGATGCGGAGCGAATCGCCATGCTGAACCAGATCCTTGCCGCCCACCCGGAGACACAGCTGGACGGACATACACTGTATCTGACCGGAAACCTCCAGACCACCAATCTGGTGACCGACCGCTCCATCACCCTGTCTTTTGCCCTGATCCTGCCGGATGAGCAGTTTTTCTATAATACACAGGGCCGGTACAGTGTCTATGTCAACGGCATTCTGAGTCAGGAGACCACCGACGGGGTGGGCTTTATGAGTGCTGTTTCCGCCATGAACGATCAGCTGGACCGGATCGGCCTGGAGGAGAGCTGTCTCCGGTATGAGAGCTATCTCCAGAACATGGGCAGACAGCTCTTTTATATGGTGGCGGCCAGCTACATTACCAGCTATCTCGCCATCATCTTCCTGGTGGTGGCCAACACCATCATGGGGGTCCAGTTCCTGATGAGCCAGCGCAAGACAGGCCGCAGATATCAGACCCTGGTGCGTCTGGGTGCTGGCTACGAGACGATCTGTCAGTCCGCGCGAAAGCAGATCAGCTGGTTTATGGGACTGCCGGTCCTGGTTGCTGCCGTCAGCAGCCTGTTTGGGGTCAAGGCGCTGTTTGCCGGGATCCTCTCCTCCTATGCGCGGGATGCACAGGGGAAAATGCTGGTCATTTCTGCCGCTGTTATTTTTCTGCTTTGTGTAGTAGAATATCTCTATATGAGTGTCATCAAGCGGTCCAGCGACCGGTACCTGCTGACCCTGATGCAGCCGCAGAGAGAAGAATGAGGGAGGAGGGGGCTGTGGTGAAGCGAATTGCAGTTGTGGAGGATGAGGCCTATATCCGGGAGGAACTCTGTGATATTTTGAAAAAGTCCGGATATACCCCGCTGGAACTGACAGCATTTGAAGATGCTGTGGAGCAGCTGACAGCCCTCGTCCCCGATCTTGTGATCCTGGACCTCAATCTTCCGGGAATCAGCGGCTTTCAGATCTGCCGGGACCTGAAGCAGAAAACGCCCATTCCGGTCCTGGTCCTCACCTCCAGGGATCAGATGCAGGATGAATTGCAGGCCCTCCGGCTGGGGGCCGACGAGTACCTCACAAAGCCCTGCCGCAGGGAGAGACTGCTGGCCAGGATCTCCAACCTGCTCAAGCGGTACGAGGGCCGCGCCAATCTGCTGGAGGGACAGGACTTTCTGCTGGATCGGGGGACCTACACCCTGTATCTCCATAACACCTCGGTGGTGCTGCCCAAAAATCAGGGCAGGCTGCTGGAGATGCTCCTGGCCGGCGGCGAGGAGCCGGTAACGGCCCGGCAGCTGTGTACCGCGCTCTGGGGCACCACGGAGTTTATTGACGAAAACGCCTTGCAGGTCAACCTGACCCGCCTGAAAAAGACCATGGCAAATTTGGGGATGCAGCAGAAGGTGGTGGCTGTGCGCGGGCTTGGCTACCGCCTGGAAAGGCCGGTGGAGCCGTGAAGCAGGTTTGGAACACGCTGAAACGATATGCGCCCTGGCTCTTTTTGCTGCTGAGTGTGGACCTGTTCGCCGCACTGCTCCTGTGGCTGTCCGATGCGGAGGGGTTCCACACGCTGATCGGGGTGATCCTGCTGTGGAGCCTGATCCTGTTTGCGGCGGTGCTGATGGCGGTTACCCTCCGGGAGAACAGGAGACAGAAGCTGTTTCAGGCGTTTTTGTCAAACCCGGACGGAGTCCGGGAGGAAAAGCTGCTTCGGGTGGTCAGCCGGCAGGAGCGGGAACAGCTTCAGGTCCTCGCAGCCGTCCTGCGGGACAGCCGGCTGCGGCTGAACCGGCTCACAGAGGAGCTGCGGGATTATGAGGAATATGTGGAGAGCTGGGCCCATGAGGCCAAAACGCCCCTCAGCCTGCTCACCATGCTCCTGGACAACCGGGCCGATGAAATGCCGCCCAACCTCCACGCCAAATTGGACTATGTGCGCAGCCAGCTTCAGGAGGATGTGACGCAGATGCTCTACTATGCCCGGCTGAAGAGCAGCACCAAGGATTACCGGTTTGAGGAGGTGCGTCTGACTGACCTGCTGGATGAGGTTCTGGAGGATTACGCCCCCCTTCTGGAAGAGAAAGGATTTGTCATTCAGAATACACTGGGGCGCCGCACCGTGTTTACAGATCGCAGAGGACTCCGGTTCATGCTGGCACAGATCGTCAGCAATGCGGTCAAATACAGCGGCGAGGCCCCCATGATCACCATCTCCCTGGAGCATACCGCCCGGGAGGAGGTCCTGTTGATCCACGACAATGGAGCGGGGGTCAAGCCCTACGATCTGCCCTATATTTTCCAGAAGGGCTTTACCGGGGACTCCACGGACAGCCGCAAAAAAGCCACCGGCATGGGGCTGTATCTGACAAAAAGGATGGCGGACGACCTCAATTTGAAGCTGGAAGCGGCCTCGGAGTGGGGAAAGTATTTTCAGCTGGCCATCCGATTCCCTGTGCTGGAGGAGTAAGGCTGCAAGCAGCCTGAAAGCTGAATGCCCGCCTGCGTGTATGCAGGCGGGCATCTTTTTAAGGCAGCCTGGGCCGTCCCTGTCGGTCAAAGGAAAAGACCGCATGGGTCTGACCGTCGATCTGGGCGGTCTGGGCCAGGCAGAATAGGGCGGTGAGGGGAAAGGTCCGCCGGGGATCGAAGGGGGCGGCCAGCTGAAAGCCCTCTCCATCCTCCCGCAGGAGGAGGGGGCCCAACTCCCCGGCCGACTGGGCCAGCACCGGATCAGCCAGCCGCTGGGCCGGACATGAGCTCCAATGCCAGCCGGTCCGCGCGGCCGGTTCCGTGGTTCCGTCAAAGGAGAAGGCCATGGCCGTCCGCCCGCCGGTGACCGGCCAGCAGCCCGCCTGCTCCAGGGTGCTGCGGCTCAGGGTCCGGTTCAGGGTCAGGACCTGGCTCTCCGGGGCCAGGGTGCCCAGCAGCAGCTCTCCCTGTCCGCCCCGGATCCACGCCTTGTACAGTCCGCCCTTCTCCATCGGCCGCCGCACGGACAGCAGCACCCGCGCCCCCTGGTCCCGGACAGTCAGCTGACCGCCGCCCTCCAGTTCCCACTGTTCCGCCATCCCAAGCTCCCTCCTTCTGTCACTCTGTTTCATGGTATGCGGGGGAGCGGGGTTTTATCCGAAGCCGACCCAATTTCTTGACAAAGGGAAGTGCAGACCATAAAATAGAAAGACGTAAAATGGGGGAGGGATGGGCCATGGCTTTTGAGCACTATATTGTATCAGGGGGCAAGCGGCTGCGGTGCGGATACACCACCGGCACCTGCGCCGCCCTGGCCGCCCAGGGGGCGGTCCACCTGCTGCTCACCGGCCGGGCGCCCGATACTGCCCGGCTGACCACCCCCAAGGGCCTGGCGGTGGAGGGCCCGCTGGAGGACCCCCGCCTGGAGGATGGCGCCGCCTTCTGCCAGGTGGTGAAGGACGGCGGAGACGACGTAGACGCCACCCACGGCCTGGTCATTCAGGCCGGGGTCAGGCAGATCCCGGGGGGCGGCGTGGTCATCCGGGGCGGTGAGGGCGTAGGCGTGGTCACCAAGCCCGGACTGGACCAGCCGGTGGGCGAGGCCGCCATCAACCGGGTCCCCCGGCAGATGATCGCCCAGGCCGCCGAGGCGGCGGCAGAGGAGCTGGGCTATGACGGCGGGCTGGAGATCACCATTTCGGTGCCCGGCGGCCGGGAGGCCGCTCAGCGCACCTTCAATCCTCAAATGGGGGTGGAGGGGGGCATCTCTATCCTGGGGACCTCCGGGGTGGTGGAGCCTATGAGCACCCAGGCCCTGGTGGACACCATCGGCCTGGAGCTGCGCCAGCACCGGACCCAGGGGGCGGACCGGGTGGTCCTCACCCCGGGGAACTACGGGCTGGATTTTCTGGAGAGCTCCGGCCTGGTCCCCGGGCGGGAGCCGGTGGTGAAGTGCTCCAACTTCATCGGAGAGACCCTGGACCTGGTCCGGCTGGAGGGCTATTCCCAGGCCCTTCTGGTGGGCCATCTGGGCAAGCTGGTCAAGGTGGCCGGGGGCGTGATGAACACCCACTCCCGCTGGGCCGACTGCCGCACCGAGCTGCTCTGCGCCCACGCCGCTGTCTGCGGGTGCGGTCCTGAGCTGGCCGCCCGGCTGATGGAGACCGCCACCACCGACGCCTGTCTGGACCTGCTGGACGGCGCGGGACTGACCGGTCCGGTGCTGGACCGGCTCCTGACTGCTATCCAGGGCCATCTGTCCCGCCGCGCTGGGGAGGGCCTGCGGGTCGGCGCGGTGATTTTTACCAATCAGCGGGGCCTGCTGGGCATGACACAGGCCGCGAAAGACCTTTTGGAGGCGTGGAAGCGATGAGACATGGCGTTTTCTATGGTGTGAGTGTGGGTCCGGGAGATCCGGAGCTGCTGACCCTCAAGGCGGTCCGGGTGCTGGAGCGCTGTCCGGTGCTGGCCGTGCCCCAGACCAGGTCCGGGGAGATGGTGGCCTACACCATCGTGGCCCAGGCTGTGCAGCTGGAGGACAAGCTGCTCCTGCCCCTCCAATTTTCCATGTCCCCGGACCGTCAGGTCCAGCGCCGGGGCCACCTGGCGGCGGTGGAGCAGGTCCGCGCCCATCTGCTGGAGGGCCGAGACGTGGCCATGCCCGTCCTGGGTGACGTGTCCGTTTTTTCCACCTACTGCTACCTGATGGACCTGCTGAAGGAGGAGGGCTTCCGGTGTGAGATGATCCCCGGCGTGACCAGCTTCTGTGCGGCGGCCGCCCGTCTGGGCCGGAGCCTCACTACCGAGCCGGACCGGCCCCTGCACATCATCCCAGGCGGCGGAGCGGAGGCTCTGGACCTGCCCGGGGGAAAGGTGATCATGAAGGCGGGACGCCAGCTGCCCCAGCTGCTGGAGCAGCTGGAGGAGCGGGATCTGCTGGCCCGGAGCGGGATGGTGGAGAACTGCGGCCTGCCCGGGGAGCGGGTGGTGGAGCATTTGGACGAAAAGCCCCGGGATGCGGGCTATTTTACCACATTGATCGTCCCCTGAGGGGATGCTGTAAATCGTTAGGAGGACAAAACATGGTACATTTTGTGGGGGCCGGTCCCGGCGCGCCCGATCTCATCACCCGGCGGGGCGCCAGGCTGCTGGAGGAGGCCCAGTGCGTCATCTATGCGGGCAGTCTGGTCAATCCCGCCCTGCTGGCCCTGACCCGGGAGGGGGCCGCCATCTACAACAGCGCCCACATGACCTTGGAGCAGGTGCTGGCCGTGATGGAGGAGCAGGACAGGCTGGGGCACGACACCGTCCGCCTGCACACCGGGGACCCCTGTCTCTACGGGGCGATCCGGGAGCAGATGGACGCCCTTGATAAGCTGGGCATCGCCTGGGACGACACCCCCGGTGTGTCCAGCTTCTGCGCCGCCGCCGCATCGGCGGGGGAGGAGTACACCCTGCCCGGAGTGAGCCAGACCGTCATCATCACCCGCATGGCGGGACGCACACCTGTGCCAGCGGGCCAGGACATCGCCTCGCTGGCCGCCCACGGGGCCACTATGGTGATCTTCCTCTCTGCCGGCCTGCTGGACGGGCTCCAGGAGGAGCTGCTCAAGGGGGCCTATGACGCCGAGACCCCGGCCGCCCTGGTCTACAAGGCCAGCTGGCCCGAGGAGAAGGTGGTCCGCTGCCCCCTGGGCAGGCTGGCCCAGACCGGCCGGGACCAGGGGATCGACCGCACCGCCCTGGTGCTGGTGGGCCCCTTCCTGGCCCGGAGCTATGACCGCTCTCTGCTCTATGACCCCGGCTTTGCCACCGGCTACCGGGAGGCCAGCCGGTGAGGATCGAGCTGACCGCCTTCACTGACCGGGGAAGGGCGCTGGCCGCCGGCCTGGCGGAGAGCCTGACCGGGCGGGGACACCAAGCCGCCTGCACCCGGGAGGGGATGCGTGCAGCGGACTGGACAGCCCTGGCCTTTGGCCGGGCGGACGCCCTGATTTTTGTAGGGGCGGCGGGGATCGCAGTCCGCTCCATTGCTCCCCATTTGCGGTCCAAGGCCACCGATCCCGCCGTGGTGGTGGTGGATGAGGGAGGACACTTTGCCATCCCCATCCTGTCCGGACACCTGGGCGGGGCAAACGATCTGGCCCGGGAGCTGTCTGAGCTGCTGGGCTGCCAGTGTGTCCTCACCACGGCCACCGATGTGAACGGCGTATTTGCCTTCGACCAGTGGGCCAGGGAGATGGACTGCGCCGTCCCCCACCCGGAGCGCATCCTGCCCGTGTCCCAGGCCATGCTGGCGGGGGAGTGTGTGGGCGTCTGGTCCCGCTGGAGCGTGGAGGGAGAGCTCCCGCCCGGGATCCGGTGGACCGACCGGGCCCAGGCCCGGGTCCGGATCGACTGGAGCTGCGGGGAGGAGGAGTCTGCCCCGCTGGTCCTGGTGCCCCGGGCGCTGACCCTGGGGGTTGGCTGCCGCAAGGGTACGCCCGCCCAGAAGCTGGAGGGGGCCTGGTCCGCCCTCCTGAACCAATTTCACGTCTATCCGGAGGCGGTCAGGACGGCCGCCTCGGTTACCTTAAAGGCAGAGGAGCCCGGCCTGCTGGACTTCTGCCAAGCCCACCGCCTGCCCCTGAGCATCTATACCCCCGAGGAGCTCTCCGGGGTGGAGGGCAGCTTTACCCCGTCGGCCTTCGTGCAGAAGGTCACCGGGGTGGACAACATCTGCGAGCGGGCGGCGGCCCTGGCCGCCGGCGGCCAGGTCGTTGTCCCCAAGCAGGCCCGGAACGGGGTCACCATGGCCCTGGCCCAGGGAGAAATCACCTTACATTGGAGGAGACACAAATGAAAACCCTGTTCGTTGTGGGCCTTGGGCCCGGCACCCCCGACTGCCTGACCCCTCAGGGCCGGGCGGCCCTGGAGTCGGCCCAGGTCTTGTGCGGATATACCACCTATTTAGAGCTGATCCAGGGGGATTTCCCGGGAAAGGAGATCCTCACCACCCCCATGACCCGGGAGCTGGAGCGCTGCCGCATGGCCCTGGAGTCCAGCGCCGCCGGCAAGACCACCGCCATGGTGTGCAGCGGCGACGCCGGTGTCTACGGCATGGCCGGTCCCATTTTGGAGCTGGCGGGGGAGTATCCGGAGGTGGACATCCAGGTGATCCCCGGGATCACAGCGGCCACCGCCGGTGCGGCGGTGCTGGGCGCCCCGCTGATGCACGACTTCGCGGTGATCTCCCTGTCCGACCTGCTCACCCCCTGGGAGACCATAGAAAAGCGGCTGGACCTGGCCGCCCAGGCCGATCTGATCCTGTGCCTCTATAACCCCACCAGCCGCCGCCGGAAGGACCATCTGCGCCGGGCCTGTGAGATCGTCCTGCGCCATCAGGGCCCGCAGACCGTGTGTGGCTGGGTGCGCTGCATCGGCCGGGAGGGCCAGGAGAGCCGGGTCCTCACCCTGGAGGAACTGAAGGATGAGGAGCTGGACATGTTCACCACTGTGTTCATCGGCTCCTCTGCCACTGAAAATCTGGGCGGGCGGATGGTCACCCCCCGGGGCTACCAGAACAAAGTATGAGAGTCCTGATTTTTGGCGGGACCACGGAGGGCCGCCAGCTGGCCCAGCGGCTGTCTGAGGCGGGGCTGGAGGTGGCTGTCAGTGTGGCCACCGACCTGGGGGCGGAGGAGCTGGAGCAGATCGGCGGGCTCACCGTCCTGGTGGGCCGCAGGACCACGGAGGAGATGGTCCGGCTGCTGGCGCAGTTCGACTGCTGTGTGGACGCCACCCACCCCTACGCTGTGCTGGCCAGCCAGAGCATCCGGGCGGCCTGTGAGCAGACCGGCGTTCCCCTGCGCCGCCTGGTCCGCGGGGCCGGGGGAGAGACAGAGGGCCGCTGGGTGGACAGCGCCGCCCAGGCGGCAGAGTGGCTCCGGACCCGGGAGGGCAATGTCCTGCTGACCACCGGGGCCAAGGAGCTGGGGGCCTTTTCCGGCCTGTCCCCGGAGCGGCTCTTTCCCCGGGTCCTGCCGGTGGAGGAGAGCATTGCCGCCTGCCGGGCCCTGGGGGTGCCCACCCGGAACATCATTGCCATGCACGGTCCCTTCAGCCAGCGGCTCAACGAGGCGGTGCTGGAGGAGTTTCAGATCCGTTTTCTGGTCACCAAGGACGGCGGCCGGGCGGGCGGATTTATGGAGAAGGTATCAGCCGCCCGCAATTTGGGGGTAGAGCTGGTCATCATACGTCGGCCGGTGGAGGAGGGAGACACCCTGGAAGAGGTGGTCTCCTGGCTCGCCGGACAGGAAGGAGAAGCGGGATGCGGGTCGATTTGATCGGAGTGGGGCTGGGCAATCCCCAGACCATGACCATAGAGGGGCGGACGGCCCTGGAGCAGGCCGACTGGGTGGCCGGCTCCCGCCGGCTGGTGGAAGAGCTGGCGGCTCCGGGCCAGCGGACTGCCGCAGCCACCAAGGCCGGTGAGCTGCTGGAGCTGATCCGCAGCTCCGGGGCAAAGCGCCCCTGTGTCCTGTACAGCGGAGACACCGGGTTCTACTCCGGGACCCGCACCCTGGTCCCCCTGCTGGAGGAGGCGGGGATCGACTGCCGGGTGCTGCCCGGGATCTCCAGCCCGCAGTATCTGGCTGCCCTGCTGGGGGAGCCCTGGCAGGACTGGAAGCTGGTCTCGGCCCACGGCGTGGCCAGCGACCCGGTGGGCGAGGTGCTGGACGGCCGAAAGGTGTTTTTCCTCACAGGGGGGAGCGGCGGAGCGGTCCAGCTCTGCCGCGCTCTGACCGAGGCCGGCCTGGGCCGGCTCCATGCCGTGGTGGGGGAGGAGCTGTCCTACCCCGCCCAGCGGCTGATCCGCGGTACAGTGGCCGAGCTGGCGGAGCAGAGCTTCGCCCCCCTCAGCGTGCTGCTGGTAGAGGGGGTGGAGCCCGCCAGGCGGGCTGTGACCCAGGGCATTGGGGACGAGGAGTTTGTCCGCGGCAAGGTCCCCATGACCAAACAGGAGGTGCGTGCCGCCGCCCTGGCCAAGCTGGCCATCCGCCCGGACGAGATTTTGTACGACGTGGGGGCCGGGACCGGCTCCGTGTCGGTGGAGATGGCCCTGCTGGCCAAGTGCGGGCAGGTGTACGCCATCGAGCGGGAGGAGGAGGGCCTGGAGCTGATCCGGACCAACCGGGAGAAGTTCGGGGCCTGGCAGCTGCGGGTGATCCCCGGGGCGGCACCGGAGGTCCTGATCCCGCTGCCGCCCCCCGACGCTGTCTTTATCGGGGGCAGCGGAGGAAAGCTGGGGGAGATCGTGGACCATGTGCTGGAAAAAAATCCGGCTGTCCGCATCTGCATCAGCGCCATCGCCGTGGAGACCCTGACCGCCGCCCTGGAGAGCCTGGGCCGGCACGGCCTGTCCGCCCAGGTGACCCAGCTCTGGGCCGCCCGGTCCAGACCGGCGGGGCAGCTCCATCTGATGATGGGACAAAATCCGGTGTGGCTCATCTGCGCCAATGGGGAGGAACAGCAGTGAAGGAATTGAAATTCGGAAAACCCATGGAGATCGAGAACGAGAGCATGCACATCATCCGCCGGGAGCTGGAGGAGATGGGCGTGGAGCTGCCTGAGGAACACGCCTTTGTGGTCCACCGGACCATCCACACCACGGCGGACTTTGACTACGCCAAAAATCTGGTCTTTACCCCCCACGCCGCCCGGCGGGGGATGGAGGCCCTGGCGGCCGGGACCACCATTGTCACCGACACCAATATGGCCCGCTCCGGCATCAATGCCAAGGCTATGGAGCGCCTGGGGGTGGAGGCCCGCTGCTTTATGGCGGAGGAGCGGGTGGCCCGGCGGGCTGCCCAGCTGGGGACCACCCGTGCGGTAGTTTCCATGGATCTGGGAGCGGAGGAGTTCCCCGGGGGCATTTATGCCATCGGAAACGCCCCTACGGCTCTGCTGCGGATGGAGGAGCTGATCCGGGAGGGCAGGCTGCATCCCGCACTGATCGTGGCGGTGCCGGTGGGCTTCGTCAACGTGGTGGAGAGCAAGGAGCGCATCCTGGCCCTGGCTGAGGAGCGGGATATCCCGGCTATTGCAGCCATGGGACGCAAGGGGGGCAGCACGGTGGCAGCTGCCATCTGCAATGCCCTGCTTTATCGAGCAGGCGGAAGGTAAAACCTTTTTTTTACAAAAAAGCCAAAGGACTTGCCGGAAAGTCCGAATTACGCTTGACTTTACAATGGGGTACGTCTTACAATAAAAAAGAATACTCCCAAATCTTAAGTTTTTTATAAGAGTATCTTAAGTTCGACCGCGGCGTATGGCGTACCGGAGAAAAAAGCGATATGATAAACCACAGACCTGGACGGGCTGCCTGTTTTCCACCGTTCGGTGTATGTGAATGGGCGTCAGTACAATGCGGAGGGGGAGAATCCATGGCACAGCCACACACCAAAAAGAAAATAGACATCAAGCCCTGGTTCAAACAGCATATCTGGACGGTCCTGTCTCTGCTGATTGCTGTGATTACCATCCGCGCGGTGGCTGCCCAGACCCAGGGGACCTCCCTGGAGTCCTTCCTGAACAGCATTTCCAGAGCGAACTGGTTTTGGCTGGGTGCTGCGCTGTGCGCCATGCTGGGCTTTATCCACTTCGAGGCCTGTGCAGTACGCTGCATTTGTCAGACGCTCAGCCATCCGACCACGAAGCGGAAAAGCTGGATGTATGCGGCAGCAGACATTTACTTTTCCGCCATTACGCCATCGGCAACGGGCGGACAGCCCGCATGCGCACTGCTGATGGTGCAGGACGGCATCCCGGTGACCGGGGTTACAGCGACACTTCTGCTGAATGTGACAATGTATACCCTGTGCATCCCCATCGTCGGGGTGATCTGTGTGTTGCTGAGACCGGGAATGTTTTTTCGGTTCAGCGGGATATCACAGGTGCTGATCGTGGCTGGGGCTTTGGTCCAGGTAGGGCTGACATTTTTTTTCTATCTGCTGGTCAAAAATGAGCGGCTGCTGCACAAGCTGTGCAGCGGACTGCTGTGGCTTCTGGGAAAGCTGCATCTGGTCCGACAGGAGAAAAAGCTGGAGACCAAGCTCATAAAGCTGATGGAGGACTATCGGCAGTGCTCCACCCTGCTGGTGGGACAGAGAAAGATGCTGCTCCGGGTGTTTCTGTACAACCTGCTCCAGCGAACCTCTCAGATCCTGGTGACTGTGTTTGTCTGTCTGGCTATGGGGGGCGATATAGCCTCACCGCTGGATATATGGGCGATGCAGAGCTATGTGGTGCTTGGATCCAATTTTGTGCCCATTCCCGGCGGCATGGGCGTGACGGACTACCTGATGCTGGACGGACTTGGCTTCTTCACAACGGCCCAGCAGGCGGCCGATCTGGAGATCCTCAGCCGCTCCCTGTCCTTCTACGGTTGTGTCCTGCTGTGCTGTGCGGTCCTGCTGATTCGTTTCGCATGCTATAATAGAGAGAAAAGGAGAACGATCCAAAATGATCGGAATTTATGACTATACGGTTATCCTGACCTACTTATCGCTGCTGTCCGCCAGTGCTGGCATTGTGGTGTCCCTGGCCGGAAACGGACACCCCTATGTTGGCTGCTTTTTTCTGCTGTTCTGCGGACTGTGCGACGCATTTGACGGAAAAGTAGCCCGCACCAAGCAGAACCGCAGTCAGATGGAACAGAATTTCGGTATTCAAATCGACTCCCTCTCAGACCTGGTGGCCTTTGGTGTGCTGCCCGCCTGCATCGGAACGGCCCTGATCCGCACCTCCCCGCTGCTCCAGGGTGCCTTCACTGAGCACCTGCCCCGCTGGCAGGCCATGGTGGGCGTCGGACTGGTCCACACGGTCCTGGTGCTCTATGTCCTGGCTGCCATGATCCGTCTGGCCTACTTCAATGTTACTGAGGAGGAGCGGCAAAAGACGGAGGGCGGCTGCCGCAAGTATTATACCGGCCTGCCTGTGACCTCTGCCTCTCTGATTTTCCCCCTGGTCCTGCTGTTCCAGTACCTGCTGCCCGAGGACATTACCCTGGTGTACATGATCGTCGCGGTGGTGACCGGGTTCCTGTTCCTCAGCCATATTCAGATCCGCAAGCCCGGAAACAAGGGCATCGCCATCATGGTGGCAGCCGGTACAGTGGAATTTATTCTGCTGATCGTGCGTCGGATGCTCAGCGCGGGTTAAGTCCATGGGAAAAGATCAGCAGCGCATGCTGCGATTTCTGTATGAGACGGTCCCGGGTCGTGCCGCCCTGAAGGTGCTGGCCAGCCCGGGACTGTCCCGTCTGGCGGGCCGTTTTCTGGATTCCTCCCTGTCCAGGGGACTGATACCCCGCTTTGTAAAGGGCAATGGCATCCGTCTGGAGGACTATGAGAGCGACAATTTCCGCTGCTTCAACGACTGCTTTACCAGAAAAATACACCAGGGACTCCGGCCCCTGCCTGCCGATCCCAATGAGCTGATGGCGCCCTGTGACGGCCTGCTCAGCGCCTATCGGGTGGAGGAGGGGGCGGTCCTCCCCATCAAGCAGAGCTCCTATACAGTGGCCGATCTGCTGGGGGACCGGACTCTGGCGGAGCGCTACCGGGACGGCCTGTGCCTGGTGTTCCGTCTGTGTGTGGATCACTACCACCGCTACTGCTATGTGGATGATGGGACCAAGGGACCCAACATTTTCCTGCCCGGCCGGCTGCACACCGTCCGTCCGGTGGCTCTGGCTGCCCGTCCGGTGTTTGTGCAGAACTGCCGGGAGTACACCGTGATGGACACCGACCACTTTGGCCGGGTCACCCAGGTGGAGGTGGGGGCTATGCTGGTGGGGAAGATCAGGAACCACCACGGCCCCGGTCCTGTGCGCCGGGGGGAGGAAAAGGGGATGTTCCTCTACGGAGGGAGCACCATCGTCCTGCTGCTGGAGAAGGGGGCCGTCCGGCTGGACCAGACCTTCCTCCAGGCCACGGCCCGGGGCGAGGAGTGCCCGGTGCAGATGGGCCAGACCATCGGGCAGGCCTGCCGCTGAGAGACAATGACAGACATACCAGGACCGTCCCAATTTGGGGTGGTCGATAAAAGCCATGAGATTGAGTTTGGTCAGTCTCATGGCTTTTTTGCATCAGCGTATGTGTGGAGAGACCGGAAGAGCATTATGTAGGATTTTGGTGCAGCAGATTGAAAAGCGGATAGCTGTATGCTATTCTTAGGCTAAACTAGAACGTGAGCCCTACAACGAGGATGAGCTGGTGTTTATAGAGGAGATCTGATCACAGAACATTGAATATGGGAGGTGCTGAGTATGATTTACAGTTATGAAGGAAAAGAGGGCTATGTGTCCCTCTGGGCTGGGACATGCAGTGATTTTTCTGTTTTGGATCAATATCTGACAGAGAAAGATGAAGATTTCGATGAGGAAGAAAACGGCTTTCTCCCTGCCAATCAAAACAGGGCCTGCGAAGAGGAATTAAAGGAGTATTTCAGCTACGCGCCGTTTAATCAGTTTGAATACGATTTTGGCCTGACCTTTGACGATGACTTTCGTGAGGCAGGAGTTTTTGAATGCGGCACCAGGGATATTAAAAAGCTGCTTGAGGGATTTTCTAATCTGTCCGATCTGGATGTAAGCGGCCTTGAGGTCGGGGAGGGGCAGACTCCTATGCTGGATGAGCTGCCACAGTGCAATGCCGTAGTTGCCCTATATGAGTTCAAATACCAGGGAGGTATCTCAAAAATTGAACACCAGGGACTTACCCTGTACTTTTTGGGATATGTTAAGTATTGAGAGAGAAAAGGAGTGTGTTCTATGAGCTTGAAGGATTTATTCGGAAGAGATAAGGGGCAGAAGGATACAGCACCCACCAGCTTTATGAAGGAGGTCTTTGCCACCTTTGGGGATTTTCAAAATGAGGAGTGCTACGCCCTGAAGTGGAGAAAACTTGCCAAGCAGACGGACGAATACATTACCAGTCCCCTCCCGGACAGCCGTCTGGAGCGGGAGTGGAAGAAAATTGAAAAGAATTCACCCATTCCCCTCCCGGAAGATTACAAAGAGCTGTTCTATGTGTTTGGCGGCAGCACCATTGAGAACCGGCGGGATATTAGCTTTCTCAGCTGCATAAGATTCTGGACGTGGGAGGACATCACCTTTTTTGAGGACCAGCCCATTGAGGAATTTTGGGAGGAGTGCCCCAAGATGCTGCCCTGGGGGGATGAGCTTGGAGACAGGTTCTATGCCTATGGGGAAGGCCCGCAGGGATTGGGTGTTTACTGCTGTGAGTTTGGAGCCGGGAGCTACTGGGAGGAGATGGACAAGCTGGCGGATTCCTTCACGCTGCTTTTTACAGACAAAGAAACCCAGAAGTGGGTCAGGGAAAATATTTGAGGCTCTGCGGCAACTGCCAAAAGCTGAAGAATCAAAAGGGGAGGAGCGCTTTATGCGCTCCTCCCCTTTTCAGGTTTGGTCAGGTCCTCTCATAGACGTGGACGTCAAAGCCAATCTCGGTGTGCAGCCGGTCCAGCTGCTCCAGCCGCTGGACCCCCTCCCGAGGGGTTTTCCAGGCGTAGGGGGTCATGTGGAAGAGAGCCATCCAGTCGGCGGGGTCCTGGAGGTCCAGCTCAGTGCGCACAGGGACGGTGTCCGTGTGGCGGAAACCGGGGTAGCATTCCTCCTTCACCGGATTCTCGTAGGGCCGGTCGTACAGGACCTCCTTCATCTGCCACAGGTGGCGGGCGGAGGGGACCACATAGAGGTAGTGTCCGCCGGGGCGGAGGACCCGGGCGAACTCGTCTGCGGCCAGAGGGGAAAAGACGTTGAGCAGCAGGTCGGCGCAGCCATCCGCCAGGGGCAGGCGGTAGACCGAGGCCACGGCAAATTCCCCCTGGGGCAGGCGCTTGGCGGCCCGGCGCAGGGCAAATTTGGAGATGTCCACCCCGGCGATCTGGGGAGCCTTGCCCTGGGCCTGGAGGGCGGCGGCAATGCCGGTGGTGTACCAGCCCTCGCCGCAGCCGCTGTCCACCACCACGGGGGCGGGTAGCTGGGCGGTGAGGGAGCAGGCCAGCTTCTCCAGGGCCCGGCGCAGAGGCAGATAGTACCCCTTATCCAGAAAAGCGGACCGGGCGGCCACCATCTCCTTGTCGTCGCCGGGAAACTTGGAGTGCTTCTGATTGGCGGGGAGCAGGTGGGTGTAGCCGGCGGCGGCGCAGTCAAAGCTGTGGCCGCCGGGGCAGCAGTAGCGCCCCTCCTCCCGGGTGAGCGGGGCGGCGCACAGGGGACAGCGGAAAAGACTCATAGAAACAATACCTCGCAATCAATTCTCTCTCCAGTATGACCAATCCGGCGGAAAAAAGCAAGCCCTACAAAAAGCGGCCGCCGCAGCAGGGCGGCGGCCGCAGGCTTGTTCTGCACAGGGAAAGAGACTCAGTAGTTTCCTCTGCCCTCGTTCCACTTCCACTCCCGCACCTCGGGCAGGTCCTGGCCGTAGGTGGTGATATACTGGCGGTGCTCCACCAGCTTGTCCTGCATCTCCTGAATGAGATAGGAGGCGGTGTTGCCCAGCTGGGGCAGGCGCTTGACGGTGTCGATGACCAGGTCGAAGCGGTCGATGTCGTTCTGCACCCGCATGTCGAAGGGGGTGGTGATGGTGCCCTCCTCCTTGTAGCCGCGGACGTGGAGGTTCCGGTTGTTGCGGCGGTAGGTCAGCTCGTGGACCAGGGTGGGATAGCCGTGGAAGGCGAAGATAATGGGCTTGTCCTTGGTGAACAGGGCATCGTAGTCCTCGTCGCTCAGGCCGTGGGGGTGCTCGGTGTGGGGCTGGAGCTTCATCAGATCCACCACGTTGACCACCCGGATCTTCAGAGAGGGCAGGTGGTGGCGCAGGATGGTGACGGCGGCCAGGGTCTCCAGGGTGGGGGTGTCGCCGCAGCAGGCCAGCACCACGTCGGGCTCGGAGCCCTGGTCGTTGGAGGCCCACTGCCAGATGCCGATGCCCTGGGTGCAGTGCTTCACCGCCTGCTCCATGGTCAGCCACTGGGGACGGGGGTGCTTGGAGGCCACGATGACGTTGACGTAGTTCCGGCTCTTGATGCAGTGATCGAAGCAGGAGAGCAGGCAGTTGGCATCCGGGGGCAGGTAGAGCCGCACCACGTCCGCCTTCTTATTGGCCACATGGTCCAGGAAGCCGGGGTCCTGGTGGGTGAACCCGTTGTGGTCCTGCTGCCACACGTTGGAGGAGAGGACGTAGTTGAGGGAGGCGATCTGCTGCCGCCAGGGCAGCTGGTTGCACACCTTCAGCCATTTGGCGTGCTGGGCCACCATGGAGTCCACGATGCGGATAAAGGCCTCGTAGCTGTTGAAGAAGCCGTGTCGGCCGGTGAGGAGGTAGCCCTCCAGCCAGCCCTGGCACATGTGCTCGGAGAGCATGGAGTCCATCACCCGGCCGTCGGGGTCCAGATTCTCGTCCAGCCGCTCATCCACCGGGTCCACCCAGCGGCGGCCGGTGACCTCAAAGACGGGGGAGAGGCGGTTGGAGGCAGTCTCATCCGGAGCAAAGATCCGGAAGTTGCGGGCGTCCAGGTTGAGCTGCATCAGATCCCGGACATAGTGGCCCATGACGGTCATATCCTGGGCCTCCACCGCGCCCGGGGTGGGGACGGAGACGGCATAGTCCCGAAAATCGGGGGTGCGCAGGTCCCGGAGCAGCAGGCCGCCGTTGGCGTGGGGGTTGGCGCCCATGCGCCGCTCCCCCTTGGGGCACAGCTCCCGGAGCTTGGGGACGAGAGTGCCGTTCTGATCAAAGAGCTCCTCGGGGCGGTAGCTGCGCAGCCAGGTCTCCAGCTCCTCGATCCGGCCCTTGGTCCCGTCGTTGACGGGGATGGGGACCTGATGGGCGCGCCAGCAGCCCTCCAGCGGTTTGCCGTCCACCTCCTCGGGGCCGGTCCAGCCCTTGGGGGAGCGGAGGACGATCATGGGCCAGCGGGGGCGCTGGCTGTCGCCGGAGGAGCGGGCGTACTCCTGGATGCGCTGGATCTCGCGGATGGCCCAGTCCAGGGCGGCGGCCATCTTCTGGTGCATGGGGGCGGGATCGGAGCCCTCCACGAACCGGGGCTCCCAGCCGCAGCCCTTGAAGAACATCTCGGTCTCCTCGTGGGACATGCGGGAGAAGATGGTGGGGTTGGCAATCTTGAAGCCGTTGAGGTGGAGGATGGGCAGCACCGCGCCGTCGGTAATGGGGTTGAGGAACTTGTTGGAGTGCCAGGCGGTGGCCAGGGGGCCGGTTTCCGCTTCGCCGTCACCCACCACGCAGGCGGCAATCAGATCGGGGTTGTCCATGACTGCGCCGAAGGCGTGGGCCAGGGAGTAGCCCAGCTCGCCGCCCTCGTTGATGGAGCCGGGGGTCTCGGGGGCCACATGGCTGGCAATGCCGCCGGGGAAGGAAAACTGCTTGAACAGCTTTTTCATACCCTCTGCATCCTGGCTGATGTTGGGATAGATCTCACTGTACGAGCCATCCAGGTAGTCCTGTGCCACCATGGCGTTCCCGCCGTGGCCCGGACCGGAGAGATAGATCATGTCAAGGTCATATTTGACGATCACTCTGTTCAAGTGTGTATAGATGAAGTTCTGGCCGGGACAGGTGCCCCAGTGCCCCACAATGGTGCTCTTGAGGTGCTCAGGCTTGAGGGACTCCTTTAAAAGGGGGTTATCCAGCAGATACAGCTGGCAGGCGGTCAGATAGTTGGATGCGCGCCAATAGGCATCGATCTGCGCCAGCTGGTCCTTGGTGAGAGGGTCTCTCTTGGACATGCGGGCGGGCGCTTTCATGGTTGTTTTCTGGTGATCCACAGCTTTTTTGGCCATAAAGTAGCCTCCTTCTTCGTACTTTCCTATGGTTTAGTATATCCTAAAGCGGAGAAAAGTCAATTAAAAAGGGAAAAGAATGCTGAGAAAAATCGCCGATTTTGAACAAGGTGGTACATATTCTCGGGTATAAGCCTGTAAATGGAAATATAAGCCGTATAAAGCAGCCTTGTATTTTCGTCTGGATCGTGCTATTCTGGGGAAAAAAGGAGGTTGCTGGTATGAGAAGAAAGGATCGGGAGCGGGACCGGGCATTCGCCCTGGAGGTCATCGACAGCTGCGAGTACGGGGTGGCGGCCCTGTCCGCAGAGGAGGACGGCGCGCCTTACTGCATCCCCCTGTCCCTGGTGCGGGAGGGGGACGTGCTCTATTTCCACTGTGCCCTGGAGGGCCGCAAGCTGGACCTGCTGCGCCGGGACCCGCGGGTGTGTGTCACCTTTGTGGGGAGCAATGTGGCCTCTGAGGACGACTTTACCACCTATTTCCGCAGCGCCTGCGTTACTGGGACGGCCTTCGAGATCACCGATGAGCAGGAGAAGATCCACGCCCTTCGGGTGCTGTGCCAGCGGCTGACGCCGGGGATCATGTCCCGCTTTGATGAGGCCATCAGCCGGAGCCTGGGCCGGACCGGTGTGTGGGGAATCCGCATGGAGGAGGTCACAGGCAAGGAGAAAAAAAGACCGGGGGCTTCAGCATGAACGATCCCGGTGCTTTGCACAGCCAAATAAGCGCAGATATGAAAATAGGTGCCGCATTTGATGCGGCACCTATTTTTTACATCTCGTCGATCACTTCTGCTGCTTTTTCTGCTCCAGATAGTCGTTGAGCTCAGCGTTGAGCACGTCCGTGATGAACATATGGCCGGGAGCGTGGGTGATCACAATGGGGAGCTTGGCGTTCTCAATGGCGGCCTGAGGGGTGACACCACAGGGCCAGAACACGGGGATCTCCCCCTCATAAATATCCACGGCCTCGCCGTAGTCAGGCTTGTTTACATCCTGGACGCCCACCTGGGCGGGATCTCCCATGTGAACAGGAGCACCGTGGACATTGGGCATTTTCACAGTGATATCGTATGCCTTTTTGGCGTTCTCCGGAGTCATGGGCCGCATGGAGCAGACCATGGGTCCCTCGAAGGGGCCGGCTTTCACTGTCTGAATGTTGGTCTTGAACATAGGTACGTTGCGGCCCTGGGCAATGTGGCGGACCTCGATGCCCTCCTTCATCAGGGTTTCCTCGAAGGAGAAGGAACAGCCGATGAGGAAGCCCACATAGCCCTCCTTCCAGTAGTCGGAGACGTCGGTCAGCTCCTTGGTAAACACTCCATTTTCGTAGACCCGGTAGCGGGGGATGTCAGAGCAGATGTTGCCGCCCTGGCCCATGTCGTGGGTCTCGGGGGTGCCTTTGATGATCTCCAGAATGGGGCAGGGAAAGGGATTTCGATGGGCGTACTCCTCAAAGTCGGCGGCGTATTCCGGGGGCAAAATGACCAGGTTGGCCTGGGCATAGCCCCGGCACATGCCGGCGGTGGGGAAGTCGATGACGCCCTGGCGAATCAGCTGGCGCACCTGAGCGGGACTCATATCAATGTAGGGAGTGATGTCAAAAGCCATGACGCGTTCCTCCTTATCAGTCGTTGATGCGGGCCAGAGCCTTTACAGCGGCCCGCTGGGCCAGCAGCACATCCTGAGCGAACTGGACCGGCACCTGCTGGAAGCGGACCTTGTCCCCTGCCTTCAGCTGGGCCATGATGCGGAAATCAGCGGTGATCACATTGGCGATTTTGGTGTAGCCGCCGGTGGTCTGGCGGTCAGCCATCATAATGATGGGCTTGCCCGAGGAGGGAATCTGGATGGCACCGAAGGAGATGCCGTCAGAAATAATGTCGCCGCCGTCCTTGTGCTGGATGGCGTCGCCTTCCAGGCGGCAGCCCATACGGTCAAACTCCTGTGTAACCGCATACTCGCTGTTCAGGAAGGTGTCGATGCCGGACTGGGTGAAGTAGTCGTCCTGGGGACCCAGCACCACCCGGAGGGTGTACACCGGCTGGGCAACGAACTCCGGGCGCATCTGGCGGTCAGCCAGCCTGGGCAGGGTGGCTTTGGGAGCACGGAAGCCGATCACGTCGTCTTTCTCCAGCTTGCGGCCCTGGTAGCCGCCGATCTTGGCCTTCATATAGGTGGAGCGGCTGCCCATGACCTGGGGTACGTCCAGACCGCCTGCAAAGGCGACGAAAGCCCGACAGCCGGCCTTGGGAGCGGTGAAGCGGAGCACCTGGCCGGCCTTGGCCTGAATGACCCGATAGGTTTCGACGGCCTGGCCGTCCAGGGCGGCGCCCAGGTCTCCGCCGCAGATGGCAAAGCAGTTGTCCTTGTCAAAGCGCAGCTGGGGGCCCAGCATGGTGCACTCCAGTACGGCCTCGTCCTCAGGATTGCCGACCAGGATGTTGGCAAAGCTGGCGGAGCGGGGATCCATGGCACCGGAGACCGGTACGCCGAAGCGCTGGTAGCCCACGCGGCCCTGGTCCTGGATGGTGGTCAGCAGGCCGGGATTCAATACGGTGATGCTCATTTCTTGCCCGCCTCCTTTCTGGGGTGACGCTTGCAGACAAAGGTACCCGCCGCCTCCTGGGCGGCGATCTTGTCAAATTCCTTTTGGTCGATGGCGTAGAACTTGATGTACTGGCCAGCCTCGGGCAGGATGGGGGTCTCACGGTCGGCGTCATACATCCGCACCGGGGTGCGGCCGATGAGCTGCCAGCCGCCCGGGGAGTCGATGGGGTAGACACCGGTCTGAGAGCCGGCAATACCCACCGAGCCGGCGGGGATCTTCACTCTGGGGGTCTTGAGCCGGGGGGTGGCGATCTTCTCGTCCATGCCGCCCAGATAGGTGAAGCCGGGGGTGAAGCCCAGCATATAGATGAGATATTCGGTGGAGGTGTGGATCCTGATGACCTCCTCCTTGCTCAGACCGTTGTGCTCGGCCACGAAGTCCAGATCGGGACCCATCTCACCGCCGTAGAGGACGGGAATCTCCAGCACAGTGCTGGGGGGGATCTTGATGGAGTCCAGGCGGCCCAGCAGACCCTGGAGCTGCTTGACCAGCTGGTCATAGCGGATGACGCCGGGGTCGTAGTGGACGGTGATGGAGCGGTAGGTGGGGACGGTTTCAATGATGCCGGGGATTTTACTCTCCTCCAGCGCAATGCCGAAGGCACGGATCCGGGCGTTGATTTGCTCACTGATCTCGTTTCCAAATTCCACGGTCAGCGAGGTATCGCCCGTAAGCAGAAATTTCACGTCAGCCATAGGAGGCTCCTTTCTATGGAAGATTGGGCAGACCCGGTGGCGGGTCTGCCCAAATATGGGAGATCAATGGAACAGATTCAGGATGCCGGGGACAGCCTTGATACCGGAGATGGCGGAGACTGCAACAACGATCCAGCCCAGGACGGACAGCCACACGGGGTGCTTGTACTCGCCCACGATTTTCTTGTTGTGAGCGGCCAGCAGGATGACGCCCAAGGAGATGGGAAGGATCAGGCCATTGAAGGCACCGGCGATGATGAGCAGCTGAGCAGCATTGCCTACCACGACCATCATCACAGTGGAGAAGGCGATGAAGCCAATGACGAACTGGCGCTCATACTTGGCGATGAAGGGGTGCAGGGTCTTCAGGAAGGAGACGGAGGTGAAGGCGGCGCCCACCACGGAGGAGACACCGGCGGAGAACAGGCACAGGCCGAACATGCGGTAGCCCAGATCACCGGCGGCCAGACGGAAGGCCTCAGCGGCGGGGTTGCTGGCGTTGATGATGATATCAGCATTGCCCACAGTCTGAGCGCAGGTGCCCAGAACAGCCAGGAACAGCAGGATACGAACCAGACCGGAGGTGCACACGCCCTGGAGCACGCTCTGACGGATGTGCTTGACGTTGTTGGGACCGGAGATGCCGGCGTCCAGCAGACGGTGCGCACCGGAGAAGGCGATGTAGCCGCCGCAGGAGCCGCCCAGCAGGGTGGTCAGGGCCACGAACATGGAGGGGATCTCGTTGAACTTGGTCAGGCTGGAGGCGACCTCGCCCATAGGAGGCTTGGAGATAAAGGCCACAACCAGAACAGTGACCAGGATGATGCTGGCCAGAATGGTGGCTACCTTATCCATAATGGTTTTAGCATTCTTGTTGACGAAGATGATGATACCCAGGCAGCCAGCCACCACAGCGCCGATCTTTTCAGGCAGGCCGAACATGGCGTTGAAGCCCAGGGCCACGCCGCCTACGTTGCCGACGTTAAAGGCCAGACCGCCGATGGCGACCAGAACGGCCAGGACCACACCCAGGCCGGGCAGGATCTTGTTGGCTACTTCCTGAGCCCGCATCCCGGAGACGCCCACAATGGACCAGATGTTGGACTGTGCGGTGATATCCATAACGATAGCCAGCAAAATGATCAGGACCAGGCTGGCGCCGTACTGAGCGGTAAACTTGGAGGTTTGGGTCAAAAAGCCGGGGCCGATGGCCGAGGTGGCCATCAGGAAAGCCGCGCCGAACAATACGCTGCGGCTGGGCTTGGCGGTTTGAGACAAATTGCTCATGTATTTTCTCCTTTCATACACACAGACAAGGGGCTCAGCCCAATGTTACACAATGTCAGCAATGGGAGCGATTACGATACCCTTGGATTCCAGGACGGCGCGGATGTTCTTGACGAACTCCACTGCGGAGGGGTTGTCACCGTGGACACAGATGGAGTGGGCGTCGATGTCCACTTCCTCGCCGGTGATGGAAGTTACCTTGCCCTCCAGCACCATGCGAACGGTGCGGGCAATGGCCTCGTCCTTGTCGTGGATGACGGCACCGGGCTTGCTGCGGGGAACCAGAGAACCATCGGCCTGATAGGCACGGTCGGCAAAAACCTCGCTGGCCACGCGCAGACCGACCTGGCGGCCGGCCTCCAGCATCTTGCTGCCGGCCAGGCCCAGCAGGATCACATCCTTGTCTACTTCATAGACGGCCTCGGCGATGGCCATAGACAGATCCATGTCTTTGGCAGCCATGTTATAAAGAGCGCCATGGGGCTTACAGTGCTGAAGCTTCACGCCCTGAGCGTCGCAAAATGCCTTCAGCGCGCCCAGCTGGTACTGGACATAAGCCTTGACTTCCTTGGGAGAGCAATTCATGTTCCGACGGCCAAAGCCCATCAGATCGGGGTAGCCGGGATGCGCGCCCACCGCCACACCGGCGGCCTTCGCGGCGGCTACGGTTTGAGCCATAACCAGGGGATCGCCCGCATGATAGCCGCAGGCCACGTTGGCGGAAGAGACATGGGCAATAACCTCAGAATCAAGTCCGATGGTATATGCGCCGAAGCTCTCGCCCAGGTCGCTGTTCAGATCTACTTTATACATTCTGGTTTTCCCTCCTCGATACTTGAAGCGGGTCCGCTTCATGCGTTGAGGTCACAGAGTGCCGTTTCTCTCTGCTGGGAGAAAAGGACATGAGTGGCCAAAACAGCAAAAATTATGCATTTGCACTATATATCGCATAATCAAACCGTGAAATATAGTCAAATGCTACTGCGATTATTATAGGTGGACTGTTATTCTTTGTCAAGAAAATTATTGTTGTTCTCGTCAAAGTGCACAGCAGAGCACAAAAAGTAGTGAACAATTATAAGTACTTTTCTGTGGGAATTACTTTTTTTCTCATTTTTCCCATACTTATCATAGAGGTATTTTTTTAAAAATAAAGTATGAAAATGAAGCAATTGAGAGGAAAAGAAATTGAGTCACGGGATAAATGACGCATTACCTGTAAGTTTATCAGTGGTTAAATGAGAGAGCGTGAAATGGAACAGCAGTTAATTGAAACGTGGAAATAAGCTTGTTATAATGACGGCAATGAGAGCACGGAGGGATCTTCCATGAAAATCAATGAGATCATTAAAGAACGCCGCATAGCAAAAAATTTCACCCAGGAACAGGTTGCGGGATACCTTGGCGTGACTACACCGGCGGTCAATAAGTGGGAGAAGGGGAACTCGTACCCGGATATCACGCTGCTTCCCGCCCTGGCCAGACTACTGGACACGGATCTGAATACCTTGCTGTCCTTTCAGGACGATCTGACGGACCGGGAAATCACGATGTTCCTCAACCACCTGTCAGAGCTTCTTGACACAAACGGAGTGGAAGCAGTTTTTAAAGCGGCCGAGCAGAAGATCAAGGAGTTTCCCACCTGTTACCCGCTGATCCTGAATGCGGCCATGTTTCTGGATGGGACCTTGAGCATGCGTCCAAGAGAACAGAGCAGGGAGCAGTATACGGAATATGTGGAGGTACTGTATCACCGCGCCCTGCAAAGCCGGGACAGCGGTATCCAGAACCGGGCGAAGGCTATGCTGATTTCCAAATGGATTGGGCGAGAAGAGTATGAAAAAGCGCAGGAATTCCTGCAAACGCTTCCAGACCAGGATACCGTTGACAAAAAGCAGATCCAGGCAAATCTCTATATTAAATTAGGAAAATTAGAGGATGCGGCAAAAATTGAGGAGGAAAAACTGCTTTCTGCCACCAATGAGCTGCACCAGATCCTGATGACCTTGATGGAGATTGCCATACAGGATAACCGTATGGAGGATGCGGAATATATCGCTGATGTCTCAAAAAAAGGGGCGATCCTGTTCGATTTGTGGGAATACAGCTCCTATGTAGCCCATTTTCAACTGTATTCCGCCTGCAAAAACCGGATCAAGTGCCTGAAAGTTCTGGTCCCCATGCTCAAATCGCTGACGCACAAGTGGGAGATCAACCGCTCGCCCCTCTATCGCCACATCCGGACCAAGGAAGTGGACAAGAGCTTTGGACCAAAAATGCAGAAAACGATTCTCCAGTCCCTTCGCACAAAGGAGGGGGATTTTTTACAGGAGGATACGGAATTTAAGTTCCTGCTGACTGAGTTTGATTGTGCCCCCTGAGCCTATAAAAAAGCCCTCCAGATCTGCTTGAACAGCAGGTCTGGAGGGCTTTGATTGGCAATGGATATGGGCTTGGACAAACTCACCCCAGCCACGGGGGGATGCGTTCTCCGTCCCGCAGGCCTTTTTCGTAGAGCCGCTGGAGGGCGGCTTTGTCCCGCTTGAGGGTGTCTACACCAGTGATATCATCCGGAGCGAGAATCAGCACCTTTCCCTGCTCCGCGTAGTTTTTGGCCAATGCAACGGAGCTGTTATAGCGCTCCGCCCGGAGACGAAGGCTTTCAGCGGCGGCGGGATGTTTTTTATGGATCATATTTGCCAGCAGAAGGTCCTTCCCGGGCTGCCGGGGGATGTCCAGAGGCTTGGTCAGCAGCAGGATCACCCGATCACAGCCCTCGTCAAAGGCCTTCCGAATGGGGACCGGATCAGACAGCGCCCCATCATAATATGCAACGCCGTCCAATTCGACCGGACGATCCACCCCGGGCACACAGGAGGAGGCCATCAGGGCCCGGTAATCGTTCTCATGGATGTCGGCCCTGGAGAAATATTTGGCCCTGCCCGAGTCGGCCTCGGTGGCCACCACGAGGAACTGGGCGGGATCGGCGGCCATGGTGCCGTAGTCGAGGGGGTCCTCGCCCTCCTGGCTGCTCAGTGTGCCGTAAATATAGTCAAAGTTGATGAAGGAGCCGGTGCGCAGCCAGTTGCCCGTCCCCATATAGGTGCTGCGGAAGGCGTATTCGTGGTAAAAACGGTAGTTGCGGCCCTTCTGACCGGCTAAATAGGAGATCAGGTTCGCGCTGCCGGCAGAGACACCGATGCAGCAGTCAAAGTGAACGCCCCGCTCCAGGCAGGTATCCAGGATCCCGGCGGCATAGATCCCGCGCATTCCGCCGCCGACGTCTACAATTCCAGTTTTCATGGTCATGGTTCCTCCGTCTGATGATGCTTTTCCGTTTTTCTCTTTTTCTGGGCATGCAGGAATACAGGCACACTGACCAAAAACGGAATGTAATAAGTGGAAATCCGATAAAAAAGCAGTACGGCCGCCGCCTTGGCCTCACCGAGCAGGGGGGTGTAAAGCGTGAGAAAGGCGAACTCCGTGGGTCCCATGCCCGCAATGTTGGGGAGGGAGTTGGAAATGAGGTACATCAAAGCTGTGAGCAGCTCTGTGTGCAGCAGGTTTGGCCCGGATATGCCCAGTAATTTCATGCAGAGCACGGGGATTCCATACAGACCAAACAGCTTTACGGCATTCAGCGCCAGAACCCGAAGGACAAGCTGCTTGTCCCGGAGGGTGCTCCTGGAGGCCCGATGAAGGGCCTCTACCTGATAGCGCAGGTGGTTCCGCCTCTTGGCCCATTTGCCGTGATCCGGCAGTTTTCCCAACAGCCAAAGCGCGCACTGGGCCGCCTTCTCCCACACGCACAGGAGGATCAGCGCAGCGATGACGGCGAGGCATACCGCGAATCCACCGATAATATAGGGGGAGAGCAATGGAACAGCCTCGCTGAGCCAGCGCCATTGCCAGCTGAGCATGACAGCGGCAAACAGCAGAACGGAGGATTTGTGGAGGACATACTCCAGGGTTAAAAGCCCCACGCTCCGCCCGACTGCCAGACCGCATTGGTGCAGATACCAGCTCTGCATGGGGAGGGTGCCCACAGCCAATGTGGAAACATTTCCGAATATCCCCAGGAAGGTCACGTCAATGGCCTGAGAAATCGTAAAACCGGGCAGGACGGGGCGGATCAGATTGAAACAAATCAGGACATCAAATACATGATACCACAGTCCCGCAGCGGCCAGCGCCAGTGTGCCCAGCAGCCCCAGCCGGATCACTGCATCCCCCAGTACCTCGGCGTGATCGCGGAACAGCACAAAAAGCAGGGCGGTGAGCAGGAGCATGGTGCCCAGTCCGGTCAGAATGGATTTTAATTGATTGTTTTTCTTCATAACCTGCTGATCATAAACCTCCTTAATCGGCTGTCCGATCTGGTTGGATGTGGGGCGCACGGACAGCGGCAAGCCAAGGGTGTCCGTGTCACCGGATCTATGCAGGGGAGCCTGCACGGCCTTCAAAAAGCCTGATTTCCGTTATCTGTTATTTTATATTGAATCATCAAAAATACCATAAACAAAGCAGCTCTGGTGATAAGACTTTTATCAACAGAAGCGCTTTGTTTAGATTTGCGGCAATCAAACAGTTAATAAAAGCCTGCCTGCACCGATTTGTTCACACACATACGGAAATGCCGGGCTATGGACGAAAAAATCTGTCTGATTCTGTGTGAGCATAGTCTGACAGCGGAGATTCCGCCCGATAAGACGTTAGCGCGGCTGTACCTCCACGTAGCCCTTCAGGTAGTCGATCATCTTTCCGTTTTCGTTGGCGGTGACAAGGTATTGGGCCAGAAGATGCTGGGTCCGATAGGTTTTCTGGATTTTGGATAAGGTTTCTTCTACGTCACTTTTGAAATTCTGGTCTACCATTTCTCGGATCAGAAAGACAAGGGTCTGCTGTTCAGGGGTTCGCCGCCACAGGGGAGAGGAGCCTTTTTCTTCCGGGGGGACGATGATGCAGCGTGTTTCGGTCTGCATGTCCCGTGTATCAAAATATCTGACATATTGGGAGGGCTGCTGGATGTAGCGTATGATCTTTTCTTTTTCCAGGTAATCAAAAGGTTCCACCGCTTCGAATGGAATTGGCTCAAAGAATGGCTCCTGGACGCTCAGACGAAGAACCTCGTCCAGGCTCCTGATCTGGTACTCAGACCGGGTCAGCATATCCTGATAGGTCTGGAGCTTTTGCAGGAGCTGCTTCTGGAGCGTGGTGATATGATCGGCATATTCGTCCAGAGAGTAGGTGGTGAACTGAGAGACCCTGGACACGGGAACCCCCAGATTCCGCAAAAAGATCACATTCGCAATTTGGGTCAGGTCCTGGTACACATAACCCCGGTACCCATTTGGCAGCTTGTGTGTGGCAATCAGTCCCTTGTCCTCCCAAAAGCGGAGTGTGCTGGCGGGGATATTCAAAAGCTCTGAGACAACTCCTATGCTGAAGAATTCATTCATTCTCTGTGCTTCCTTCCTTTCTGCGGGATGACAGGACTGGAAAAATATAGATTATGCACGAAACAGATTCGTGCTGATGTCAAATTATTTCATATTATATCAAATTTTATATTGACATTCAAGTTACTTTAACCTTTATACTGTCTGTGCTAGGCGACAGTGTGTGTCGTGCAGAACACTGAGGGAAAAGGAGAAAAGTGCAATTCATGGAAGAAAAAAAGACAAGAAAAAAGCGCCAGTTCAAAATGCCGCACAACTACGTGATCCTCATTACGATCATGGTGCTGATGCTGATTCTGACGCACATTATCCCTGCTGGTGAATATCAGCGGGTGGAGGATCCCGTATCCGGGAAAATGGTGGTAGTACCCGGCTCCTATGAGCGGATTGATGTGGATGCCCCCGGCTTCTTCGATCTGTTCATGGCGCTGGAGCAGGGCTACGTCGAGGCTGCCAATATCATGTTCCTGATCATCTTTGCCTACGGCTTCGTGTATATGCTGACGAAAAACGGCACCATGGATGCGGCCCTTGGCACAATGGTGAAAAAGGTGGGCAGCCGGGTCCAGTTCCTGGTGCCCATTACCATGCTGATCCTGGGCCTTCTGTCCTCCACTATGGGTATTTATGAGGAGGTATACGGATTATTCCCAATATTTGTGGGAATATTTATGGCGCTGGGATATGACGCACTGGTAGGCGGTGCAACCATCTTCCTGGGCGTATCTGTGGGCTACGCTGCCGGAACCACAAATCCGTATAACGTGGCGGTGGCTCAGGATGTGGCAGGCGTGGACATGTTCTCCGGAATGTGGATGCGCTGGGTGATTTTCATTGTCTTTGAGACGGTGGCCATTCTGTATCTGATGCGCTATGCCCGCCGCGTCAAGGCGGACCCCACGAAGTCTGTGCTGTATGGCCTGGATCTGGACGGTGTGGAGCGCAAGAGCCTGGAGGACCTCCAGGACACCAAGATGAACACCCGCCAGAAGCTGTCTCTGCTCCTGTTCTTTGGCGTGATCGCCTTCCTGCTGTACGCCGTTCTGGAGCTGGGCTGGTATGTGGACGAGATTTCCGCTCTGTTCCTGATGGCCATGGTGGCTGCTGGCATTATCAGCGGCTATTCCGCCACCGAGATCTGCAAGACTTTTATCGAGTCTACCAAGTCCATGGTCGGCTCCATGCTGGTGGTGGGCTTCACCCGCGGCATCACCATCCTGATGAAGCAGGGCTGCATCACGGACACCATTGTTCACGGCCTGGTCTCCGTTATGCAGGGTGCCAGCACCTATATGGCCGCCTATGGTATGCTGATTGTCCAGAATATCGTGAAGTTCTTCATCAACGGCTCCAGCAGCCAGGCCACCATCACCATGCCCATCATGGCGCCCGCCGCAGAGCTGGTTGGTCTGAGCAAGCAGATCGCTGTTATGGCCTATCAGTTGGGAAACGGTTTCTCCGATTTCTTCTGGCCCACCGGCTGCGCACTGTGCTGCGGCCTGATGGGTGTGCCCCTGAACAAGTGGTACAAGTTTGCTGCCCCTCTGTTCGTGATTTTCCTCGTTCTGGAGTTCCTGTTCATGACCTTTGCGGTTATGGTGGGCTACGCGTGAGTCTCATCTCGTACACAGTGTGATTGATTCATTGGCAAAAAGGATATGGGGCCGTCCCCATATCCTCTTTGTCGTATATTTGATGCGTTTGCAATGAAAGGAGTTTTTTTATGCTGATTCTGAATGGAAAGGTTCTGCTGTTTGAGGAGGGCGGTTTTGCTGCCCGCGATATCCGTGTGGAGGGGAGCAAGATCAAGGAAATCGCCCCGAAATTGGAGGCGCTTCCCGGCGAGCAGTGCATTGACGCAGCCGGCTGCTATGTGACGCCCGGCATGATCGACGCCCACAGCCACATCTGCATCAGCGAGGAGGGCATGGGCGCCGTCGGAGATGACTGCTGCGACTACTCCGGCCCGCTGACCCCCGAGCTGGAGGTTGTTGATGGCATGTACCCCTTTGACCGCGCGGTTGAGAGCTCTGTCCGTGCCGGTGTGACCAGCGCCTGTGTGTGCCCCGGAAGTGATGCTGTTGTGGCCGGTGTCTGCTCGGTCATTCGTCTGGACGGCACGGTGGCTGACGAGATGCTGGTGCGCCGCTACGCTGGCATGAAGTGCAGTGTGGGCGAGAATCCCAAGAGCGCCAAGTATGGCTTTGCATCCCGTATGGGTGTGGCCAATCATTTCCGCAAGTGCATTGAGGACGCCCTGGATTACCGCCACAGCAAGGAGGAGGCCCAGGCTTCCGGCAGCTACTTCCGCAAGGACAGGGGCATGGAGAACATGCTGCTGGTGCTGGAGAAGAAAATGCCCATCCACGTACATGCCCATCGCTCCGATGACATTTGCACCGCCATCCGTCTGGCCCGGGAGTTCGATCTGGATATGGTCCTGGTCCACGGCACCGATGCCGTGCCTGTGGCCGATTATATTGCTAAGTTCAATTACCCCGTGATCGTGGGCCCCGGCATCACCACCCGCTCCAAGCAGGAGCTCTGGGGCAAGACCTTTGAGACGGCGGCAGTGCTTCAGAAAGCCGGCGTCAAGATCTGCATCACCGCTGACCACGATGTCACTCCCCAGTACTACCTGAGCACCTATGCCGGCCTGTGTGTCCGCTACGGCCTGAGTGAGCTGGAGGCGCTGAAGGCACTGACCATCAATCCGGCGGAGATTCTGGGCATTGACGACTGCAAGGGCCAGCTGAAGGCCGGTCTGGATGCTGACATCGTGATCTGGAGCGACAGCCCCTTTGCGGCTGCCGCGCTGCCCACGCAGGTTCTGCTCGAAGGCAAGCCGATGTGCTGATCTAAACTGAATACGGAAAGGCGGGAGATTTTTTGGGACAATCGAAAAAGAAAAAATGGCACTTCAAAATGCCCCACACCTATGTTCTGTTGACCATTATTCTTTTAGCGGTTGTGGCACTCACCTATCTGATTCCAGGCGGAGCGTATGAGAGAGTCTGGGATCCGATCAGCCGGAAAATGATTGTTCTGCCAGAGACCTTCCACTATGTGGAAGGGAAGCAGGCAGGGTTTTTTGACATTTTTCTCAATTTGCAGAGAGGCTATGTCTCAGCAGCGAATATCCTGATTCTGATTATTTTCGCCTATTCCTATGTTTATCTTCTTATGGAAAACGGTACCCTGAATAATGCGATCCAGGTGCTGGTCCGTCGGTTGGGCAGTAAGACGCACCTGCTGATTCCAGTCTGCATGATATTCTTCGGGCTGCTGGGCGCAACACTGGGTATTTTTGAGGAGACATATGGACTTGTACCTGTCTTTATTGGTATCATGACTGCCCTGGGGTATGATGCGCTGGTGGGGGGCTCCATTGTCTATATCGGAGTCGCCACTGGCTTTGCGGCCGCGCTGACCAATCCGTTTTCGGTGGGAATCGCACAGAATATTGCGGAGGTGCCCATCAATTCCGGTCTTGGATACAGGTTCGTAATTTTTCTCTGCTTCCAAACCGTATCCATCCTGTATGTCATGCGTTATGCCCGCAAAATCAAGGCCGATCCCACACAATCAATCCTTTACGGAGAGTCGAGTGAGATCGATCTTCCGGAATCCAAGTGTGAAGACAACATGTTCACCATCCGTCAGAAGCTGTGCCTGCTGCTGTTTTTTGTCACCATCGGGACGCTGATTTACGGCACCATGTGGTGTGACTGGTATATTGATGAGATTGCCGCCATGTTCTTTATGATGATGGTGGTCAGCGGCATCGTCTCCGGCTATTCAGCCACGGAGATCTGCAGAAGCTTTATCGAGGCTACCCGCAGCGTTGTGCCGTCTATCCTGGTGGTTGGCTTTACCAGGGGGATCCTGCTGACCATGCAGGAGGCCATGATTTCCGATACCATCGTGCATGGCCTGTCTACACTGCTCAACTCCACCAATCGGGTGTTCTCTGCGATTGGAATGCTGTTTCTGCAAAACGTGATCAATTTCTTCATCACAGGCTCCTCCAGTCAGGCCACCATCACCATGCCCATCATGGCGCCGGTGTCCGACATTGTGGGGCTGAATCGCCAGACTGCGGTGCTGTGCTACTGCTTTGGCGATGGGTTTTCTGACATGTTTTGGCCGACGGCCTGCTCGTTGGAGTGCGGCCTGATGGGGGTTTCCCTCAATAAATGGTATAAATTCATTGGTCCGCTGTTTTGTATCATGGTGGTCATGCAGGTTTTCTTTATTGCCCTCTCGGTATATTTATACTAAACCGGGCGGCGTGGGGCCTGAAGAAATACCGCTGTTTTCCGAGGATATCAATTATCATGTAAAAGCGACGAGGTTGGGAGCCGAGAGAAGGCACCCAACCTTGTCGCTTTTTGCGGAGAGAAAAGGGGAGAGAAGGCCGTCAGCGTGGAAGGAGCATGCCCAGACCGGCGGAGATCAAACCAAACAGGGGACAAACCACAAAGGGCCAGAGGATCCAGTGCTCCGGGATGCCCAGGGATTTCATCCAGACCTTTGTCTCGTAGCAGGGATGTCCGTGGGTGCCGGGCAGCTCCCAGCGCGCCCCAAGCCTTTCCCGCAGATACCAGTCCAGCCCGAAGAAATCGCCCAGATTCACCAGGAAGAACTCTATATAGGCGGTCCAGAAGCGGGGCCAGAAGTCCCGCACCCCGGCTTCATATGCGCTGAGTACGCCGAATAATGTGACCGGTGCAATGACAAGCAGGGTGAAAAGCAGCTTGTGCTTGGCGGCCTTCGGGTTTTTCGGTGCCGCCTTTTGGAGCTCGCGGGGGTAAGCTGTTGTGAAGATCACCGGGTCCACCGCCAGGATCAGACCTGTTGCCAGATTGAACACCGCACTCATAAAAATTCCGTCCAGGATGATGCGAAACCAGTTCATAACAATTCCCCTCTCGGATTTTGTTTTCGTGGAGCCACCTTAAAGCAGGGACAGGATCAGGCCGTCAATTACAGCGGCAAGGAAAAACATCAGGATACCTTTCATAAAAGAAATCAAATGATGTTTCGGGTCGCTGTACAGCTCCGGCTGAGCTTCGGTCCCGGAAAAGCGGACACGCCTTGTATGCCGCCACCACAGCAGATCGATCACCAAAAAGTCAAATGCGTTGAGGATCTCACCCATGACCAGAACCGTCCGGAAGTTCGGCCCAAAGCCGTCCTCCCGCACAAAGAAGCACAGGATCAGCAGAAGAACAGTATAGAGCAGCAGATTGGCAAAAAATCCAACCCAGGGGGAGGCGATTTTGACTTGGGGACCCAGCCGGGGATCCGCCATCACCTGGCGCTGGATCTTGTCCGGATAGGCCGACAGGCTTTTCAGATTTTTCTCGTCTGTACCGGTCCCGAGATAACAGATGCCCCAAAAGACCAGACACAGACAAATCGTTTCCATCATAAAAAGCATATCAGCACCCACCGCTCTGTCTGGGGAACCACGGGAGGCAGCGGTTGACCCGATTGCAGTAGTCAAGATAGGGCTTCCCATACAGATCTGCCAGCCATTTTTCTTCGGTAGCCTTTACCATGACCGTCATCAAAATGTAATAGACGGGGCACAGGATCAACAGCAGAAGATTGCCGCACCAGAGCAGCAGGCCCCACATCGCAAGCATGATGGCTGAATAGATCGGGTTCCGCACCCAGGCATAAGCGCCGGTCGTGACCAGCTCGTTTCGGCGGATATGCTGGGCAATTTTCGTGGCGATGACCGCGTTGCACCACAGCAGTGCCGCTGCGAGGATCAGGACGGCACCCAGCAGCTTCAGCGGGAGACATGCGGCGGGGACCCGAAGAGAGAACAGCAGACCGACGTGATCCAGAAAAAGAGCTGTAAGGGTCAGAAGAAAGACCGTGGCCGCATAGACCGGGCCGATCCCGAACTGGGACAGGGGCTTTTTATCGTCCATAAGATCACCTCAAACAAAGAGTTAGCTATTACTAACCGAATCATAGCACACTTTGACGCCGGTTTCAATCTGCGGCGGGGGCGGAAGGAAAAGTTTTTTGAAGAGCGGGAGCGATCTGTGATCGCTCCCGCTGTGTGTGAGGAAATTACAGCTTCCAGCTGACAGCCAGCTCGCGCTGATTGACGAACCTCCGATAGATTCCATCCTCTGCAATCAGTTTTTCGTGTTTCCCCCGCTGCACGATTTTGCCCTGGTCGATCACCAGGATCTGATCTGCATGCTGCACGGTTTTCAGGCGGTGGGCAATCATGATGATGGTCTTTGCCCTGGTCAGCTCATCAAGTGCCGACAGCAGCTCCTGTTCATTCTCCGGGTCAACATTGGCAGTGGCCTCATCCAGGATGATGATTGGGGCGTCCTTCATGATGGCCCGGGCGATGGACAGCCGCTGCCGCTCTCCGCCGGAGAGGGTGCCGCCGCTTTCTCCGATCACTGTGTCGTAGCCGTCGGGGAGCGCCATAATAAAGTCGTGGCATTTGGCCTTTTTCGCAGCGGCGATCACGGCGTCCATGGATGCGTCAGGCTGACCGAAGCGGATATTGTTGGCGATGGTGTCCTGGAACAGGTAGACATTCTGGAACACAAAGCTGAAGTTCCGCATCAGGGCATCCATACTGTACTCTTTAATATTCCTGCCGCCCAGGGTCACCGCTCCGCTGTCCACATCCCAGAACCGGGACAGCAGATGGCACAGGGTGGTTTTGCCGCCGCCGGAGGGGCCGACAATGGCGGTTGTTGTATTTTGCGGGATGGTAACCGATACATCATCGATGATTTTCTTCTCACCATAGGCAAAATCAATATGCTCCGCCGTCAGATCGAAGGAGGCCGGGGCCTCATCCACACCGTCAATGTCCATCATGGGCAGATCCAGGATCTCGTTGGCCCGGCTGACGCTCAGGTCCACCACCCGGAGCAGTCCGGAGTAGTTTCCTGCCTTCTCCAGGCCCTCCATCATCATAAAGGAGCAAATCAGCATCATAATGCAGCTCAGAAGAGGCATAGTGCCATTGGTATAGAAGTACACGGAGACGGCCGCCATGGTGACGCCGATGAGCTTGGACACGAAGCTCTGGAGGCCCAGATAGGGGACGAGGACCAGCTCCATGCCGATGTTGGCCTTTGCGTTTTTGTCGATGGCGGACTCCAGCTTTTTGTTGTATTTGCCGGACAGGTGGTAGGACTTGACCTCGGCAATGCCTTTGATGTATTCCAGCACCTTCTCCACCACCACCGAGTCTGAGCGGACCTTCTCCGCAGAGCAGGCCCGGGCCGATCGCTGCATCAGGAGGTTGACCAGCAGATAGACCAGCAGGCCGCAGACGGCCAGCAGGCCGATGCGCCAGTCAAAGAAGAACAGCATCAGGGTGATGACGCCGGTGAGGAAGATTCCGCTGGTCACCATCATCACCACCCGGGTGCCCACATCGGCCAGGTTCTCCATGGTGTTGGTGGTGACGGAGGTGATCTGACCCAGGCTGTTTTCGTTGAAATAGCCCATGGGGAGGTAGCGCATATGCTCTGCAATCTCCATCCGCTTCTGGGTGGCGGTGCCGTAGCCGGCCTCGGTCTGGAGCATGGTGGAGCGGTAGTTGATCAGGGAGGAGCCCAGGACGGACAGCAGCATGATGCCGAAGGAGGTCCAAATGGCCTTGTCAGTGATGGAGTTGTCCAGAATGGCCATCAGCATCACGCCGATCGCCGGAATCTTCAGCGCGCCGAATAAAGCGGAAAATACGCCGAGAACAATAGATGTGTAGAATTTTTTGCGGTTTGTCTTGCTGCAAAAAGCAAAGAAATTTCGGAATGTACTAAACATTTTCAACACCTCCGCACAGACTGTCCCTGGCAGACATATGAGCAGCCCAAAGCTTCTTGTAAATCGGGCAGGTCATCACAAGCTCCTCGTGGGTCCCGCTCCCTGCGATGCTGCCCTGATCCACCACCACAATCTGGTCAGCATCCGTAATGGTAGACAGGCGGTGGGCAATGACAATGAGGGTCTTTCCCTGCACCAGCTTGGCCACGGAGGCCTGGATCACCGCTTCATTTTCCGGATCGGTGTACGCCGTTGCCTCGTCCAGGATCACAATGGGGGCATTTTTCAGCATGGCTCTGGCGATGCAGATGCGCTGCTTCTCGCCGCCGGAGAGATGTCCGCCGCCGCTGCCCACAACGGTATCAAAGCCGCGCTCCAGATTGGAGATAAACTCAAAGCAGCCGCAGTCCCTGGCGGCCTGCTCCACCTCCGCGTCGCTTGCGGACAGCCGACCCATGCGGATATTTTCCCGGATGGTGTCATCGAACAGGAAGTTATCCTGGGAAACGTAAGCCACCAGGCTGTGATACTGCTCTGCGGAGAGCTCCCGAATGTCTGTGCCTCCGATCCGGATGCTGCCCCCATTCGCATCCCAGAAGGAGGCAATCAGCTTTGCAATGGTGGATTTGCCGCCGCCGGATGGGCCGACGATGGCGTTCACAGTGCCCTCGCGGAAGGTCAGGTCGATCCCATGGAGGACCTCTTTTTCCTCATAGCCGAACCGCACCTGGTCCAGGGTGATGGTGTGGTCCTTGGGCTGCGCCTGATTGGTCCGGGGCCGGGCCATCTCCTCTGCACCCACAATGGAGGTGACCTCTCCGATCACCGTGTGCAGCTTCGCCATGTCGTCGCTGAACGCCATGCAGTTGATGACGGGGGTGATCAGGCCCATGGCCAGGATGGTCACCAGGATGAAGCTGGTGACAGGCAGGGAGCCGTTCCGCACCAGCATGCCGCCGATGGGCAGGACAGTGATGAGGGTGGCGGGCATGATGTTCATGGAAAAGGTGAAAAAGAAGTTGCTCTTGCGCATCCAGTCCACATAGCTGGCAGCGCCCTCCTTGGTGGCCGCCACGAACTTGTCATAGGAGCTCTTGGATTTGCCAAAGACCTTGATGACCTCGATGCCGCCGATGTACTCCACCGCCGTGTCGTTCAGATTTTTGGTGGCCCGCACGGTGCGCTTGTAGTTTTCCTCGTATCCGATCATCATACCCATGAAGCAGAGCATACCGAGGGGGAAGGTAATGAGAGAAACCAGCGCCATTCGCCAGTCAATGACAAAAAGAAAGATGAGCGTTGCCAAAACAGCGCACAGATTTCCGCTCAGCTCCGGAATCATGTGGGCAAGGGTGGTTTCAATGCTGTCGATCCGCTCCACAAGGATGTTTTTCAGGTTGCCGGACCCCAATTTCTGAACTTCACCCAACGGCATCCGCTCCAGCTTCAGCAATCCCCGCTTGCGGATGTTGGCGAGGACGGAGAAGGTGGCCACATGGGAGGCGGCGGTGGAGATGGAGTGGAAGAGCACACGCAGGACCCAGACACCGGCCATGACCAGACAATCGGACAGATAGCCCTGGAAGTTCACATCGCCGCCCAGCAATTTCCCGATCATATGCGCAATCACAACAAAGGGCAGCATCTGACAAAGCGCCCCGATGATTGCAAAAATTACGCTGAAAACGTAGTATTTTCGCTTCAGCCCTGCGAATTCCATGATCCACGCAAATGTTCCTTTTTCTTTTTTCACTTGATTTCCTCCTCACTGACGATTGAACAGTCGGGGGTTGCACCAAAGAAGGACTGCACTTTTTGAAAGCCTTCTTCGTCCAGGGGGCAGCACTCCTTGACCGAGCCGTGCTCCAGATACAGCACATGGGTACAGCACTGAGCAATCAGTTCCAAATCGTGGGTTACGATCAGAACGGTCTTGTTCCCCTGTAATGTGGAAATCAATGCCCCTGTCTGTTCCATATGCCGGCGGTCTAATCCACTGGTAGGTTCATCGAACACCAGCAGCGATTTATTGGACAGGATCGCGGATGCAATGGCAGCTCGCTGTTTTTGTCCGCCTGACAGACTCATCGGGTGCCGGTCTGTCAGGTTCAGCAAGTCCATTTGTCTCAGCACTTCCGTAACGCGGGGCTCATTTTCCTTCCGCATGCCCAGCCGCACTTCTTCCTCTACGGATTCACAGAATAATTGGTGATTGACGTCCTGCATCACCAGATAGCCCTCTCTCAGCAGTGCCTTGCGGCGCAACATCCTGCCGTCTATGACGGCGTATCCTTTGAAGCGTGGTTCAAGTCCGCACAGACAATGGGTAAATGTGGATTTTCCGGCGCCGTTATGGCCGATCACCGCAATGATCCCTCCTTTTGGAAGCGTAAGGGTGGGAATGCGGAGGATTGGCTCTGCATCATAAGAAAAAGAAAAATCCCGAAGCTGGATGGTTTCAGCAGAAACCGGCGGTAGTTTGCGGGCAGGGAGCTCCAGCTGCAATGCGCGAAGCCCCATTTCTACGATTTTTTCCGAGGGCAGGGCCCGGAATTGTTCCACAGGCATATCCGATGCGATTTGACCATCTTTCAGATAGAGAACACGGTCACACACATCCATCAGCCAGTACAGGCGGTGTTCCGCTATCACAATCGTTTTCCCCTTGGCTTTCCAAAGCCGAATAACCTGCTTGAGATCTTCTATGGCGGTTACATCCAGATTTGAGGTAGGCTCATCCAACACAAAAACTTCCGGTTGGAATGCTGAAACCGATGCACAGGCTACTTTCTGCTTTTCCCCGCCGGACAATTCGAAAATGTCCCGGTCCAGGAGCTGCTGTATATTCAGCTGCTGCACTGTATTTTGGATTCGGGTGCGGATCTCGGGCTCGGGCAGGCCCATATTCTCGCAGCCAAAGGCAATTTCGCTGGTAGTGTCCACACAAAAAAACTGGCTTCTTGGGTTTTGGAACACGCTGCCCACCAGTTTGGCGGTTTCATACAGCTCGGCTGTCAGCACATCCAATCCATTTACCACGACTTCTCCCTGGAGATTCCCTTCATAATAGTGCGGGATCAGACCGTTGATCAGGCGGGTCAGGGTGGTCTTGCCGCAGCCGGATTCTCCGCAGAGCAATACGCACTGACCATCCGGGATCTGGCAGGAAATATGCTGCAAGGAGGAGGTCTGTGTTTCGTCGTATTGAAAGCTGACATTTTTCAGTTGAATCATTTCGTCACCTCTTTATGCAAAAAGCCCGAAACACCGGAGCACCAGTAAAAGATAGGGGATGACGCACAGCGACAGCACCAAATAATCCTGAAGGTGAAAGCCTATTTTGCAAATGTTGGTCCGTTTTACCTCTCCGCCCAGCCCCCGGGTCAGAGCGGCAGCTGAGAGCTCCTCGCCGATTTTGACACAGCAGGTCATCAGGGGAACAAGGCGATATTCTATCATTTTGGCAGCACCGACTCCGCCGAATTGGATCCCCCGCATTTTCATGGCCATGTTGATGGACCGGAATTCGTCAAACACCGTGGGGAAGAACCGGAACATCACAGACAGCGGAATGATGATTTTCTCGCTGAAATGCAGCCTCTGCATTGCGGCTGTAAATTCGCTGACCGTAGTGGTGGAGATGAGGTAAGTGCCCATCATAATACAGGGTAAAAAACGAGATAAGATTCCGCAGATCCCGATGATGAGGAAGTGGGCCAGACCGTGTGTCCTGCCGGCAAAGAAATAGGTGGTCAGGATCGCACCGCTGAACAGCAGCAGATAAACAATGGCCGGCTTGATCCTCTTTGCCGAAAATAATGCAATGGCAGGAACAGCACAAAATACCGGCATCAAATAGCTTGTGATATTGCCGCCGGCTCCGCCCAGCACAAATATGGACATGGTGAACAGCAGCAAAAATTTTGTGCGCGGGTCCAGGATCAGACCGCGGTTTTTAATGCTGGCCTGAAACATCCCTGACAACATTAAACGATACCCGCTTTCATAAAGTGCTTTTTCAGCAGCTTTCTGCCAATCAGGGCACCAACGATCCCGGCAGCAAAGCTGCAGATCAGCAGCACCGGTGCAGTCCAGGGCTGCATGATGTTGGTGAGACTGGTGATGTATTCCTGGCCAAAGTCCTGACGGGACGCAAAGTAGCCGTCAATGTCAGTATAGAGCGGGATCATATTTGCAAACAGCGTGATGTGGAGGATGCCGTTGCCAATAATCGTTTTGACGGCGCTTTTATAATTGCCGCTCTTATCCAGGAGATCTGCAAGAAAACCGCAGACCAGGCCAAAAATGGCAGGCCAGTAACCCATACCCGTGATCCACAGGAACAGGCCGATGATTGTGCCCATCAGTGTGACCATGCCGAATTTTTTGACTTTTGTCATAAACAGCATCATGGGGGTGCTTCCGATGAGCGGGCAGAGCACTACAAGTAAGGGTATCATGATGGGAATATAACCCAACATGGCTACCATGGTCGTCAGCACACAATAAATGGCGGCGTAGATGCCTACGTTGATCAGGTCTTTTCCTTTGAGTTTCGTCTCCTGGTTCATTCTGAAATACCTCTTTCTTTATGTTGTATTGTGATAAGCAGGCTGAAATCAGCTTACTGTACCTGAAATTGGTTAGCATAAACTAACCTGGCTCCAAAAATTATAGGGTCCTAGAACCCCATAATTCTTCGCCAGCCGCCCTCATAAAAATGGATGAGCTGCTTGATATATTCGGCGGTATCCTCTTTTGGAATGTCATGAACAACCAATTCAAAATACGCATAGAACATCCCGCTGGTCAGCATGTGCTCCAGGTGCGGATTGATTTTATTTATGGGGACGCCGGCTGCATTCATCCCTTCTGAAAAGTCACGGGTGGCGTCACAGTCCATTTGTGCCATATTATGGATCAGGTTTTCGTAGGGAGTACCTTCCGAACAGCACAGAATCAGCTTGAATGCGTCAAAATTGCTGTAAATATAGTCAGTCATGCGAGAAATTCCCTCAATCGTATAGCTGACCATATCGGAACGCTGCTGCTCCGGCGGCATCTCCGCAAAGTCTGCCAGGATGGTTTGGTACAGATCCAATATATGGGTATACTGCTCCTTCACCAAAGCATCAAACAGTTCTTCCTTGCTCTTGAAATAGCCGTAAAAAGCTCCGGTGGTAACACCTGCCTTTTTGACAATGTTCCGCAGAGAAGCGCCCTGGAATCCCTTTTGAAGAAATTCCCGGCATGCGGCTGTAAGGATATTCTGTAAGGTAGTGCGTTCACTTTCGCTCAAGGCGGCACCTCTTTCTCTGCTGTAACAGTGTTATATAACGGTGTTATAATAGCGCAGATCCAGTGCGTTGTCAAGAAGATTTTATGGGCTTTATAAGCAGAACAGAATCGATGGGAAGGGGCTGTATCCAATTCGGCCCTGCATTTGCAAAAATGTTCTGTCCCGAATTTTCAGGTGTACGAACCCGATTTGTGCAGACAAACAGAGAAGATAGGATTTGACGTGGGGAGAAGGGTAGATTATAATGAAACAGATAAAAGTTTGACTGGAGGACCCATCGGTGATCAAAGAGTGGCTTAATTTTTGTCTGGCGGTGCTCACCGCCGGTACGTTTTATGGACAACAGGCTGTGGATGGAACGCTGCTCAGCCAGGAGCCGGTCCCAAGCCCGGAGGCACTGTCAGGCAGCTATACCATGGTTGTGGAAGGGTTTGACTGGGGTCCCGGCGTCAGCCAGGTGGTTCTGGAGCTGGAGGAGAAGGTGACCCAGGTCAGCCCGGAGCAGTTCCTGGTGGTGGAGGAGAAGCAGGCCCGGGAGAACAGCAGCACCGACATTTTTGCCACCAGCGGCCCCGTGACCATTGCCCGGTCCCAACGGACGGTCACTGACGCCTTCCTCAGCGATGGGGAGGGCAGGGAGACCAAGGGTCCATCCAACCATGTCACGCTGGAGCTGACGGTCGCCCCCGATGTGGGCAGTCCCCTTTGCTTCTTTTCAGAGGAGCTGCACTACCGCTGGGCCGACCCCTATCAGCTGGTCATCGAGCTGGCCCCGGATCAGAAGCTGAAGGCGGAGGGGAAGGAGTATGACAGCCTGGCGATTTCCCGCACCCCGAAGGGAAAGCGCATGCCTCTGGCTGATAAATTCCAGACCGATACCTTTATATATAAGGAAGAGACGATTCAATATGCCCACTATGCGCCCGGCGCCGATGGAGGAAAGCACCCCCTGGTGATCTGGCTCCACGGCCTGGGGGAGGGGGGAGAGGACCCCACCATCGCCCTGCTGGGCAACCGGGTCACCACCTTTGTAGACAATGATTTTCAGGGGCATATGAACAAGGCCTATGTGCTGGTCCCCCAGTGCCCCACTATGTGGCTGGACGGCGGACAGGATGGGGAGGAGAGCCGTTACCTGGAGAGCCTGATGGCTCTGATCCGCCGCTACGCCGGCAGCTCGCCGGAGATCGACCCGGACCGTATTTACATTGGCGGCTGCTCCAACGGCGGCTACATGACCATGGCCCTGCTGCTGGAGGACCCCGACTTCTTCGCGGCGGCCTTCCCGGTGTGCCAGGCCTACCAGGACAGCTGGCTGTCCGACAGTGAGATTGCCCGGCTGGCCAAGGTGCCCATGTGGTTTATCCACAGCGAGCTGGACCAGGTCTGCCCGCCCGGGGAGAGCACCTTCCCCACGGTCCAGCGGCTGCTGGCTGCCGGCGCGAAGGATGTGCGTCTGACCCGGCTGGGACTCATCGTGGACGGCAGCGGTCTGCCCTCCCAGCAGGCCGGGATGCCCTATCGCTATAATCCCCATTATTCCTGGGTCCCCGTTCTCAATGGACGGTGTGTGGACCAGGTCACCGGTGAGACGCTGTTCCAGTGGCTGGCGAGACAGGGGAGAAACAGATGAACGGATGCGGCGGAGTGGAACCCACTCCGCCGCAATTTTTTTATAAAATGTTTGACGTAAACAGGACATTGTCTATGGGCAAGAAAAAAAGAAAGGAGTATAATTATCATACCGTAAATTGCCTATCGCCGTCTGAGGACGGCACAGTGAAAAAGAAAGGAACGGGAAACCGCTGATGGAGCCGGAAAAAAAGAGTTTTTGGGAGAAGATGGCCACGTTTATCGTAGATAAGCGCAACATCTTTTTCCTTTTTTTTATTGCCGCGTGTGCATTTTGTATCGTTTCTGCGGGTTGGGTCAAGACAAACGACGATATCACATCCTTCCTGCCCACAGATACTGAGACCCGGCAGGGTTTGAGTATTATGGAGGATGAGTTTACCACCTATGCCACGGCCAAGATCCTGGTTGCAAATGTCTCTCTGGATCAGGCGGAGAATCTGGAGCGGCAGCTCAGGCGGATTGAGGGCGTCACCTCGGTGGAGTTTTTTGATCCGGACAAGGAAGATGCCAAGCTGGAGGACTACTATAAGGAGGCCTCCGCGCTGTTTACCGTAAACTTTGCCGGAGAGGTGGCAGACGACATCAGCCATCAGGCCATGGCCGAGATCCGGAAAACACTGGAGGGCTATGACGCCTACATCGACAGTGAGGTGGGCTCCAGCATCAACGACACCCTGGAAGGGGAAATGAAGATCGTTATGCTGGTGGCAGCATTTATCATTGTCACCGTTCTGCTCTTTACCTCCCATACTTATTTAGAGGTGCCGGTGCTGCTGCTCACCTTCATCACCGCCGCCATCCTGAATATGGGCACCAACTTCCTGATGGGGGAGATCTCCTTCGTGACCAACTCCATTGCGGTGGTGCTCCAGCTGGCACTGGCTATTGACTACGCCATCATCCTGTGCCACCGCTACACGGAGGAGCGGCAGTACCACGAGGCCCGGGAGGCCTGCATCGCCGCACTGAGCAAGGCCATCCCCGAGGTGGCCTCCTCCAGTCTGACCACCATCTCCGGTCTGGTGGCCATGATGTTCATGAAATTCCGCATCGGCTACGATATGGGCAGCGTGCTGGTCAAGGCCATCTTCTTCAGCCTGCTGTCTGTGTTCACCCTGATGCCCGGTCTGCTGATGCTCTTTTCCAAGGGCATTGACAAGACCCACCACCGCAACTTCGTGCCCAAGATCACGGCCTGGGGCCGGCTGACCGTCAAGACCCGCTACATTGTGCCGCCGATCTTCGCACTGGTCCTGGTGGGGGCGTTTTTCTTCGCCAACCGCTGCCCCTATGTGTACGGCTATTCCACCCTCTCTACCTTTAAACAGAATGAGTTCCAGATCGCACAGAAAAAGGTGGAGGATTTTGCCGGTGACACCAACCTAATGGCCCTGCTGGTCCCCTGCGGCGACTACGGCAAGGAGAAGGCCCTGCTCTCCGACCTGTCTCAGCTGGAGCATGTGGACAGCACTCTGGGCCTGTCCAACATCGAGGCCATCGACGGCTACATGCTCACCGACCAGCTCACGCCCCGCCAGCTGGCCGAGCTGACCGACATGGACCTGGAGGTGGTGGAGCTGCTGTACGGGGCCTACGCCGCAGACCAGGGCGAATACGGAAAGATCGTGGGCGGCCTGGACGAGTACGGCATCCCCCTGATCGACATTGTGTTCTTCCTCCATGACCGGGTGGAAGAGGGGTATGTCAATCTGAGCGGGGAGCTGCGCAGCAGCCTGGATGACATGTACAGCCAGCTGGTGGACGCAAAGAAGCAGCTGGCCGGCGAGCATTACAGCCGCATCCTGATCGAGCTGGATCTGCCCGAGGAGAGCGCTGAGACCTTTGACTACCTCAAGGTCCTCCACGAGACGGCGGAGAAGTACTATGACAAGGTCTACCTGGTGGGCGAGACCACCAGCGACTACGACCTGTCCTCCTCCTTCGAGGGCGACAACCTGCTCATCAGCGTGCTGTCCGCCCTGTTCGTCATCATCGTGCTGGTGTTCACCTTCCGCTCTGCCGGCATGCCGGTGCTGCTGATCCTGGTCATCCAGGGCAGTATCTGGATCAACTTCTCCTTCCCGTACCTGTCCCATAAGAACCTGTTCTTCCTGAGCTACCTGATCGTCAGCTCCATCCAGATGGGTGCAAACATCGACTACGCCATCGTGATTTCCAGCCGGTACACCGAACTGAAGCAGCGCATGGACACCGAGCAGGCCATTGTGGAGGCCCTGAACCTGGCCTTCCCCACCGTGGTGACCTCGGGCAGCATGCTGGCTTCGGCAGGTGCGCTGATCAGTCTGCTGTCCTCTGAGCCCGCGGTGGCCTCCATTGGTTCCTGCCTGGGCCGGGGCACGGTGATTTCCATGTTCCTGGTTCTGGGCGTTCTGCCCCAGATCCTGGTTCTGGGCGATACGATCATTGAGAAAACGGCCTTCGAGCTGAAGCATCCCGCCGTGATCCGGCGCTCCAGCGGCACCCTGCGGGTCAAGGGCCATGTCCGCGGCTACATCAGCGGTGTGGTGGATGCGGACATCAACGGCATTGTCCAGGGTACCATGAATGCAATGATCGAATCGGGCAGTGTGGAGAACCAGCCGGATCGCCAGGCGCTGGAATCCGTGCAGGAGGAGGAAAATCCAAATGAGATCTAACAGTATATTCCGCCGTCTGGGGGCCCTGGCCCTGTGCGCGGCGCTGATGGTCGGGCTGGCGGCCCCTGCTGCCGCTGACCAGGAGAATGTGATCCATATTCGCACGAAGGAGGACTGGAAGCAGCTGACCGAGCAGTGCCGGCTGGACCAGTGGTCCCGGGGGAAAACGGTGATCCTGGACAGCAATCTGGAGCTGAGCGGTGAGATGTCCATTCCCACCTTCGGCGGGGAGTTTCAGGGCAACGGCCACACCATCCGGGGCCTGATACTGTCCACTGAGGGGGACCACCGCGGTCTGTTCCGCTACCTCCAGGAGGGCGCTGTGGTCAGCGACCTGGTCGTCCTGGGTGTGGCCGATCCAGAGGGAAACTGCGGCTCCGTGGGCGGCATTGTGGGCGTTAATCGGGGCAGTGTGATCCGCTGCCAGTATCAGGGCAACGTCAACGCCACCCGGGATGTGGGCGGCATTGCCGGAGTCAACGAGGCTACCGGTCAGATCCTGAACTGCACCGCCCGCGGCTCAGTGACCGGTGAGAGCTGTGTGGGCGGTATCGTGGGCCAGAACTACGGCAGCGTGATCTCCTGCGTCAATGAGTCCATCGTCAACGGGGGAGAGGGCGACTTTACCGTCGATCTGAGCTCCATCAGCCTGGATAATCTGAACGAGACCACCCTGCCTGCCGCTACCGATGCCGGCGGCATTGCGGGCTACTCCAAGGGCGTGCTGCAAAGCTGCATCAATAAGGGGGCGGTGGGCTATCCACACACCGGCTATAACGTGGGCGGCATTGTGGGCCGGCAGTCGGGCTATGTCAACGGCTGCCTCAACGAGGGAGAGGTCCAGGGCCGCAAGGAAGTGGGAGGCATCGTGGGCCAGATGGAACCCTATACCCTGCTCCGCTTTGAGGAGGACACCCTCCAGGCGCTGATGCGTGAGGTGGATGTGCTGACCGAGCTGCTCAACGGGACGCTGGGGGACGTGGACGGCTCCCGCCATGAGATCTCGGACCATCTGACCGCCATGACCGACCTGACAGACAGTGCGGGCCACGATATCTCCTCCCTGCTGGACGACCTGGAGGAGCTGGGCAGCGGCACCATCGACACGGCCAACGAGCTGAGCGCCCGGGTGGCCCAGTTTATGGGCGAGATGGACCGGGTGACCGGCGACATGGGGACCGCCAGTGACCGGCTCTCCGATGGCCTGCGGCAGCTCCAGGCCGCCGCGGGGAAGGCCGGACAGGCCGAGGGACCGATCCAGGATGCTGCTGCCGACATGCAGAGGGCGCTGGAGCACCTGAATGACGCCGTTAAGGCGCTGGTGGGCCGTGTCCCCGTCCTGCTGGCGCCCCCCTTCACCCCCGGTCAGATAGATAAGGCTCTGGAGGAGAGCAAGGAGACTCTGACGGAGCTCAAGGATATTGTGGATGAAGTCTTAAATATTGCACAAAAAGATCTGGATGCTTCCATCAACAGCTTCCAGAGCGCGTCCGGCAATATCAGCGAGACGGCCAAGATCCTGGGTGCGGCAATGGATATTATTGAGGACGCCATGGGGGACCTGGCCCACAGCTCGGACTCCCTGGGCAGCGCCTTTGATCGTCTCCAGAGCGCCATCCAGGACCAGAATGATCTGCCCACCCTGGAATTCCCCAAGCTGGACAGCTCCTTCCATGAGACCGGGGATCGGCTGGATATGACCCTGGAGAACCTGCTCCAGCGGATGCGGGAGCTCCAGAGCAGCACCAACCAGGCGGGTGACGGCCTGTCTGCCAACCTGCGCAAGATCCACAATCAGTACAAGAACATTACCAATGTGCTGCGGGATGCCCAGAACCGGGAGGATGAGGACGGACTGGTGAAGGATGTCTCCGAGGAGAACCAGTATGATGTGACCTGGGGCAAGGTGGCAACCTGCGTCAACAAAGGCAAGGTGGACGGCGACGTGAACGTGGGCGGCCTGGCCGGCTCCATGGCTGTGGAGATCGGCTTTGACCCGGAGGACGACCTGGTGAAGGAGGGCAAGCCCTCTGCGGATGTGAAGTACCTGACCCATGCCGTGCTCAGCGGAGGGAGCAACTCCGGCTCCGTGCGGGCCAGAAAGAACTGCGCCGGCGGCGTGGTGGGCCGGATGGCCCTGGGCGTGGTGTTCAACTGCGAGAACTACGGCCCCGTGGAGAGCACCCGGGGAGAGTATGTGGGCGGCATTGCCGGTATCTCCTACGCCGCCATCCGAAACAGCTGGAGCAAGTGCGACCTGAGCGGAAAGAGCCATGTAGGCGGCATTGCGGGTATGGGCACCGACGTGAGCGGATGCCGTTCCCTGGTGAAGATCCAGGAGGGCCGCTCCTTTGTGGGGGCCATCGCCGGGGAGTGCACCGGCAAGATGGAGGAAAACCTCTTTGTCAGCAAGACCCTGGGCGGTGTAGACGGCGTAAGCTATGCCGGGCAGGCCGAGCCCGCGGAGTACGCCCAGTTCCTGCTGCTGGAGGGGATCCCAAAGCCCTTCCAACAGCTGACCATCACCTTTGTGGCCGATGACAAGATCATCCAGGAGATCCCGGTGAACTACGGGGAAGGGCTCACGGATGAACAGATCCCCGCTGTCCCCAGGCAGAGGGGCTGCCACGGGAGCTGGGAGGAGTTCGAGCGGGACAGCATCACCTTTGACCAGCGGGTAGAGGCGGTTTATACGCAGTGGCTCACCGCCGTCTCCAGCTGGGACGGAGTCATACTGGCGGAGGGCCAGTTTACCCCCGATTCCAGCCTGCATACGGTGGACCGGATCGACCTCACCCCGCCTGTCCAGGAGGCTTTGGGCATGTGGGAGCTCAAGACGGAGAACGGCCAGCCCTTTACCGCCATCCGCGTGCGCGGCCCTGAGAAGGGCAGGGGGGAGCTGTGGCAGTACGTAGAAGGGGATGGCTGGAGAAAGCTGCCCACCACCCAGGAGGGGAGCTACCTCCGGGCGGAGCTGAACGGCGACCGGGCAGTCATTTGTCTGGCTGAGGCCCCTGCCCCTGTGGGCCTCTGGGCAATCAGCGCGCTGGCCGCTGCGGCGGTACTGCTGCTGGTTGTGAAAAAGGCGAAGAGCAAGCACACAAAGACCCGCCAGCCGGTGGAAAAATAAAGCAGGATAATCTGGAAATCCAATACAAATACGCCCCCGTCTGAGATGGTTTACATCATTCAGATGGGGGCATATTTGCGCCTGTCCGGCCGTGTTTTGTGGGGAGAGCGGTGAGGGGAGTGACTTGGCCGCACTGGATAAAATAGGAAGATGGGAAACGAAAACGGGAGAAAAAGGCCGTTTTTTTGGTTATGAATAAAAAAGTGCACAAGATTCCGCGGACAACTCTAGTAAAAATTGCCCTTGAACGGGGAGGGTGAATTGATTACAATGTGGTAACAAAAGTAACAACTCGTTGCTTTTGGTGTCATTAAATTGACATAAAATTGAATCATAAGGAGGCAGACAATGAAACGCAAGCTTTTTTCCACGCTGCTTTGCGCCGTTGCCTTACTCCTCCTGATGGGAGCGGGCGTCGAGAATGCAGACGCCGCTGACGTCATGGTCAAGGAGGAGAGTACCCGGCAGATTCAGGATGGCCAGGTACTTGAAACCGGAGAAGAGTCCGGTGAGGAATTGAATGCAGACGCCCCGGAGACCCAGGGCGAAGATGAGACAGAAGCCGAGCAGGAGAGCGAGCTCACGCCCGTGGTTCCCGCTGTGGAGCTGGATGCGAATTTCCTGATCGATGGGCAGCCCGTCCCTGCGGACACCGCCCGCATGATGAAAAATGGCGTGACCTATGTGGCCCTGACCCCCACGGTCAAGGCGCTGGCGCCTGAGGCTCAGATCACCTGGAACAGCTGGACCCGCACCGCTGAGGTCCAGACCGGTGCCCTGAAGCTGACAGCCCAGGCGGGTCAGTTCTATGCGGTGGCCAACGGCCGTTATCTCTATGCGAAGGATGGCATTCTGATGCAGAACAACCGGGTGATGATCCCCCTGGCCGTTCTCACAGAGGCCTTTGGAGCCACCCACACCTGGGACAGCGCCACCAACACGGTGCGTGTCACCCGTGGGACCGGTGCTCTGGTTCCCGCAGAGAGCTACTACAACCAGAACGATCTGTTCTGGCTGAGCCGGATCATCCACGCGGAGAGCGGCAATCAGCCCCTGAAGGGCAAGATGGCCGTGGGCAACGTGGTGATGAACCGGGTGGCCAGCCCGCGGTTCCCCAACAGTGTCCAGGCTGTGCTGGCACAGAAAAATCAGTTTACCACATATCGCGGCGGCAAGCTGGCCAACCGCACCCCCAATGAGGGCAGTGTGATTGCAGCCAAGCTGGTACTGGACGGCGGCGTGGTAGAGGAGGTCCGCGGAGCACTCTACTTCGATTCCCTGACACGCAGCTGGGCCTCCCGCCAGAGAATTTTTTTGGGCAAAATTGGCGGACATAGCTTCTATCGCTGAGCAGAATCTGCCAAAAAAGGAACCCCTGAATTTCCGTTTGTGAAATTTAGGGGTTCCTTTTCCCTGTATATTCATGTATAATATCTTTGATCATAAATCATACAGCAGGCGGGGATCGGCGGCACGACCGGTGGAACGATTGAGATTCCCCCTGACAGCCGAGGCGCTGGGCCGGACAGGATGTTCGTGGCGGCGCCCGGTGTGCAATATGGAGGAATCACCATGACAAGAAGTACTGCCAGAGAGATTGCAGTCCACATGATTTTTCAGCTGGGATTCGGGACGCAGAGCGCCGACGACCTCATCAAGAGCGAGCTGACCCCGGAGCGCTTTGCCCAGCTCGGGGTGGACGAGCCCCTGTACGCCCAGTTCCCTAACGAGAAGCAGGAGAAGTATATCAGCGACCTGGTCCGGGGCACCTTTGCCCACAGCCCGGAGCTGGACGACTATATCAGCCGCTACGCCAGCGGCTGGAGCTTTGAGCGCATCCCCCGCATGGCCGCCGCCATTATGCGTACCGCCATGTATGAGGTGCTCTACATGCCCGACATCCCCAACGCTGCCGCCATCAATTCCGCAGTGGAGCTGGCCAAGAGCTATGAGAGCGCCGAGGTCGTCTCCTTTGTGAACGGGATTCTGGGCTCGTTTGTGAGAGCCGAGTTCCAGGACACCCCTCCCAAGCCCCGGAAGGACACTGAGCAGCAGGCGGAGGAATGAGACATGTCCGTCCTTGGATTGGATACCAGTAACTATACCACCTCTGTGGCCGTGTTCGACGGCCAGGAGGGACAAAACGAGGGCCGCCTGCTTGAGGTGCGCCCCGGTGAGCTGGGACTGCGCCAGAGTGACGCCCTGTTCCAGCACGTGAAGCGACTGCCTGAGCTGTTCGGCCGCCTGGACGCGGCTGGGGCTCTGGGCGAGATCCAGGCAGTGGGAGCCAGCACCCGCCCCAGGGCGGTGGAGGGCTCTTACATGCCCTGCTTCCTGGCCGGTGCGTCTCAGGGGGAGGCCCTGGCCCATGCTATGGGCGTCCCGTTTTATGCGTTTTCCCACCAGCAGGGCCATCTGGCCGCCGCCGCCTGGTCGGCAGGTCACATGGAGCTGCTGGACAGCCCCTTCCTGGCCTGGCATCTGTCCGGCGGCACCACCGAGCTTCTGCGGATCGAGCCGGAGGGGGTGGCTGTCCGGGCGGAGATCCTGGGCGGCACCAGCGACCTGTCCGCCGGTCAGCTCATCGACCGCACGGGGGTGCTCCTGGGCCTTCAGTTCCCGGCCGGCAAGGCGCTGGACCAGCTGTACGGCCAGGGCGCAGACCGGAAGCAGGCCTTCCGGGTCAAGCTGGACGGCCTGACCTTCTCCCTGTCCGGCATGGAGAATAAGGTGAAGCAGAAAAAAGAGCAGGGGGAGACCCCTGCGGACATCGCCCGCTTTACCCTGGATACGATTATCGACGTGGTCCGCCGGGCCACGGAGCAGGCCCGGGGGGAGTATCCCGGACTGCCTGTGCTGTTCTCCGGCGGCGTGGCCTCAAACAGCCGCCTGCGGGCGGCTATGGAGCGGATGGGCCAGGTCTATTTCGCCCAGCCCCGCTTCTCCACGGATAATGCGATGGGGACGGCCATCCTGACCCATCGGGCACTGGAGGCGGAGCTATGAGACAGGAGACTGCCATCCTGACGCCCTCCCAGGTGAGCGGATATATCAAGACCTGGATGGACCGGGACCGGCTGCTCTCCGGCGTGCTGGTCCGGGGCGAGCTGTCCAACTACAAGATGTACCCCTCCGGCCACCACTACTTCACCCTGAAGGACGGGGAGGGCGCCCTGCGCTGCGTCATGTTCCGGGGGGATGCCTCCTCTCTGCGGTTCCGCCCCCAGAACGGCATGAGCGTCATTGCCGCCGGGCGGGTCACCGTGTTCCCACGGGACGGGCAGTACCAGCTCTACTGCACCCGGCTGACCCCGGAGGGAGTGGGCGACCTGCATGTGGCCTTCGAGCAGCTGAAGGAGAAGCTGCTCCGGGAGGGCCTTTTTGACCAGCAGCACAAGAAGCGCCTGCCCCCCTGTCCGGAGCGCATCGCTCTGGTGACCTCACCGGCCGGGGCGGCGGTGCGGGACATGCTGCGCATTCTGAAAGCGCGCTTCCCCATGGCCCAGGTGCGGGTCCTGCCCGTGCGGGTCCAGGGGGAGGAAGCGGCCGCCGAGATCGCGGCGGCCATTCGATGGGCCAACCTGTGGCAGGTGGCCGATCTCATCATTACCGGCCGGGGCGGTGGCTCCATGGAGGACCTGTGGGCCTTTAACGAGGAAGTGGTGGCCCGGGCCATCTACGACTCTAAAATCCCGGTCATCTCCGCCGTGGGCCACGAGCCCGATGTGACCATCGCCGACTTTGTGGCCGATCTGCGGGCCGCCACCCCCTCCAACGGGGCGGAGCTGGCGGTGCCTGACCAGGCTGAGCTGAGCGCCTGGCTGGCGGGCTGCCGCGTGCGGCTGAGCCAGGGGCTGAAGCGCACCCTGGGACAGGAGCAGCGGGCCCTGGACCGCATTCGGCGCAGCCGCTGTTTCCGGCAGCCTGAGAGCTGTTTTCGGGAGAAGCGGATGCAGCTGGACCGTCAGGGCCAGCGCATGGCCCATGCGGCGGGGCAGAGACTGGCCGTGGAGCAGCAGAAGCTGGGCCGTCTGGCCGCCTCGCTGGACGCCCTCAGCCCGCTGAAGGTGCTGGGGCGGGGATATACCATCGCGGAGGACCCGTCTGGCCGGGTGATCAGCTCGGTGGAGCAGGTGGAGCAGGGGGACGCCCTGAGTCTCCGGCTCCGGGACGGAAGCCTGAGCTGCCGGGTGGAGGAAAGGAAGTGCCTGACATGGCCGGAAGAAAAAAAGTAAATTTTGAGCAGTCTATGGCCCGCCTGGAGGAGATCGTCTCCATGCTGGAGCGGGGCGATGCCCCCCTGGAGGAGGCCATGAAGCTTTTTGAAGAGGGCAGCAAGCTGATGCGGGAGTGTACCACCGCCCTGGATGAGGCCGAGCAGAAGGTGACCCTTCTGACCGCCGACGAGGATGGTTCTCCCAAGGAACAGCCCTTTCAGGGGGAGGAATGACCGATGTCGAAGAATTATTCTCTCTATATGGAGCAGATTAAGGAACAGGTGGAGTCCCGCCTGGCGCAGTTTTTCACCGGAGAGGGCCTGGAGGAGGCCATGCAGTACAGCCTGCTGGCCGGCGGAAAGCGCATCCGTCCCATTCTGACCATGACCTTCTGTGCCGCCGCCGGCGGACGGGAGGAGGAGGCGCTGGAGTTCGGCTGCGGCGTGGAGATGCTCCACACCTACTCCCTGATCCACGACGATCTGCCCTGCATGGACAATGACGACCTGCGCCGGGGCAAGCCCACCTGCCATAAGCAGTTCAACGAGTGTATTGCCACCCTGGCGGGGGACGCCTTGCAGGCGGCAGCCTTCCAGACCATCCTGTCCGCCCCCGGTCCCTGGGAGCACGACCCCACCGCGCCCGGCGCGGCGGCCGGTGTGCTGGCCCAGTCCGTGGGGGTGGAGGGCATGTGCGGCGGCCAGTATTGGGACACCATCGACGAGGAGAAGCCCCGTACGTTGGAGAAGCTGTACACCATCCACGACAAAAAGACGGGCGCCCTGCTGCGGGCCTCCTGCATGATGGGCGTGCTGGCCTCCGCCGGACACCGGGCGGTGGATGTGGCCTGCCTGGATGCGGCAAAGGAGTATGCCACCCATGTGGGCATGGCCTTCCAGATCCGGGACGATATCCTGGACGCCGTCTCCACCACCGAGAAGCTGGGCAAGCCGGTGGGCTCCGATGCGGCCAACAACAAGACCACCTATGTGTCCCTGCTGGGACTGGAGAAGTGCGAGGAGCTGGTGCTGGAATACACCGAGCGGGCCAAGGCGGCCCTGGAGCGGGCCGACTGGCGGGGCGATACCGGCTTCCTGCGCTGGCTGGCCGATCAGATGGCCAAGCGCAGTTACTGAGCAGGACCCGCCGGTCCAACAGAAAAATAGAGTGGGGGTATGGAAATGATCCGGGCGCTTTTACTGAAAAATCCGGTTTTGTCGCTGGCGGCCCTGGCCTGGCTGGCGGCCCAGGTGCTGAAGGTGATCATCAATCTGGTGGTCCAGAAAACGGTTGACCTGCATTTGCTGGTAAGCAGCGGCGGCATGCCCAGCTCCCACTCCGCCCTGGTATGCGCCTGCGCCATAGCCTTGGGCCGGCAGGCCGGTTTTGACAGCGGGATCTTTGCGCTGGCGGCCGTGATGGCGCTGGTGGTGATGTACGATGCCTGCAATGTCCGCCGCGCAGCAGGGGAGCAGGCGAAGATTCTCAATTTCATTATAGATAACTGGGATAAAATGTCCCCTGCCATGGTGGGGGAGGACTTGAAGGAGCTTTTGGGTCATACCCCCTTCCAGGTGCTGATGGGTGCTCTGCTGGGCATCGCCATCGGCTGGTTTGGAGTGGAGCTCCTGTGATACGATCAGGGATCTGGTCAGTAGGAGTATAACTATGTCGGAAGAAATAAATAACAGTCGACCAATCCTGGCCGATCTCAGCGACGCTCAGGCGGCAGCACTCAGCTATGATCTGCGGCAGGAGCTGATTCAGGACGTATCTGAAACGGGAGGACACCTGGCCTCCAACCTGGGCACTGTGGAGCTGGTGGTAGCCATCCACAGGGTATTTGATACCAGCCGGGACCGGCTGGTTTTTGATGTGGGACACCAGTGCTATACCCACAAGATGCTCACCGGACGGCGGGACCAGATGGGTACCATGCGCAAGTTCGGGGGGCTATCCGGGTTCCCCAAGCCCACAGAGAGCGTCCACGATGCCTTTATCGCGGGCCACGCCTCCAACTCGGTGGCCGTGGCCATGGGCATGGCCCGGGCCCGGACCCTGATGGGGGAGGACTACCATGTGCTTGCCCTCATCGGAGACGGGGCCCTGAGCGGCGGACTGGCCTACGAGGGCCTGTCCAACGCGGGCGAGAGCAAGGAGCCCATGCTGGTCATCCTGAACGACAACGGAATGTCCATTACCCGCAGCGTGGGCGGCGTGGCCGAGCATCTGGCCCGTCAGAGACTGAAGCCCCAGTACCTCACCTTCAAAAAGGGGTACCGCCGTGTGCTGAACTCCAACTGGCTGGGCCGGAAGATCTACCGGGTGACCCACAAGCTGAAAAAAGCGGTGAAGGAGAGCATCCTGCCCAGCAGTATGTTTGAGAATATGGGCTTTACCTATCTGGGGCCGGTGGACGGCCACGATGTGGCCAAGCTGACCCAGATCCTGCGCTATGCCCGGGATCTGAAGGAGCCTGCCCTGCTGCACGTGCGGACGGTGAAGGGCCGCAACTATCCCCCCGCGGAGGAGAACCCGGACGCCTTCCACGGCGTGGGTCCCTTTGACCGGGAGACCGGCGCCGCCAGGAAGAAGGGCGGAGAGAATTTCTCCAGCGTCTTTGGCGAAACCATGTGTCAGATGGCCGGAGAGGACAAGCGGGTCTGCGCCATCACGGCGGCCATGCTCACGGGGACAGGTCTGGAGCAGTTCCAGCAGAAATTCCCTGAGCGCTGCTTTGATGTGGGCATTGCGGAGGGCTGCGCCGTCTCCATGGCGGCCGGTATGGCCAAGCAGGGGATGATCCCCGTCTTTGCGGTCTATTCCACCTTCCTTCAGCGCGCCTATGATATGATTATCCATGATACGGCCATCAGCGGGCTGCATGTGGTGTTTGGAGTGGACCGCAGCGGCCTGGTCGGCGAGGACGGCGAGACCCACCACGGCGTATTTGACGTGGCATTTTTGAGCAGTGTCCCCGGCATGACCATTTACGCCCCTGCCAGCTTTGCAGAGCTGCGGGTGATGCTGCGGCGGGCCGTGATGGAGGACACCGGACCGGTGGCGGTGCGCTATCCCCGGGGCGGCGAGGGCGAGTTCCACGGCTGCTTTGCCGACGGCCCGGCGGCCTGTCTGTGTGAGGGCAAGGATATCACACTGGTGACCTACGGAGCGATGGTCCAGGAGGTGGAGCGGGCCGCCCAGCTGCTGAAGCAGGACGGGATCCAGGCGGAGATCATCAAGCTGAACACCATCATGCCCCTGGATGGGGAGCGGGTGATTCGGTCTGTCCGCAAAACCGGGGCCCTGCTGGTGGTGGAGGAGTGCGTCCAGAGCGGCGGCGTGGGCGAGCGCGTGGCCGCATGTCTGGAGCAGGCCGGAGTCCCCGCCCGCATGGCCCTATGTAACATCGGCGATCAGTTTGTAACCCAGGGCAGTGTGTCCCAGCTGCGGGCCATGCTGGGTCTGGACGGCGAGGGACTCTATAAAAAGGCGTTGGAGGTACTGGAGCGTGGCTAAAAAGCGATTGGACGTGGTGATGACGGAGCGCGGCCTGGTGGAGAGCAGGCAGAAGGCCCAGGCAATCATTATGGCCGGAGAGGTCTATGTGAAGGGACAGAAGGTGGACAAGGCCGGCGCGCCGGTGGGGGAGGACGACCCCATCGAGGTCCGGGGAAAGACCCTGCCCTATGTGAGCCGGGGCGGCCTGAAGCTGGAGAAGGCGGTCCAGAGCTGGCCCATCCGGCTGGAGGGCGCCGTCTGCGCCGACATCGGCTCGTCCACCGGCGGATTCACGGACTGCATGCTCCAGCAGGGGGCGGTCAAGGTGTACGCGGTGGATTCGGGGAACAATCAGCTGGCCTGGAAGCTGCGCAGCGATGAGCGGGTGGTGTGCATGGAGCGCACCAACGCCCGGTATCTCACCGGCGAGCAGATCCCGGAGCCCCTGGACTTCTTCTCTGTGGACGTGTCCTTCATCTCCCTGCGGCTGATCCTGCCGCCCCTGCGGCAGCTTATCAAGCCGGACGGCTACGGGGTGTGCCTCATCAAGCCCCAGTTTGAAGCCGGCAAGGAGAAGGTGGGCAAGAAGGGCGTGGTCCGTGACCCCGCCGTACATCTGGAGGTGCTGGAAAACTTCCTGATCCACGCCAGGGACGCCGGATTTACCGTGCAGGATATCACCTTTTCGCCCGTAAAGGGCCCGGAGGGCAACATAGAGTATCTGGGCTATCTGTCCGCCCAGGAGGGCCCGGACTATACGGGCGATCTGGCGGAGCTGGTCCAGCGCTCCCACGAGGAACTGAGGGAGGGATGAGCATGCGAGTGATCCTGAGTTCTAACCCGTATCGGGACAAGGGACTGCGCGCTGCAACAGAGGCTCAGAGGATCCTGAACGCCTCGGGTGTGGAGAATGTGCTGTGCCTGCCCTTTGTACCCAGAAAGGGGGAGCGGGTCAATGTACCCAGACACCTCAAGCTGAGCACCCTGGAGCAGGAGCTGCCCAAGGCCGACGTGCTGGTCTGCTTCGGCGGAGACGGGACCATTCTCCATGCTGCCCGGGACGCCACCCTCCACGATGTGCCGGTTATGGGTGTGAATATGGGCAGCGTGGGCTTTATGGCCGAGCTGGAGCGGGGGGAGCTCTCTCTGCTCAGCCGCCTGGCCACAGGGGAGTTCCGGATCGAGAAGCGGATGATGCTCCAGGTCCGCCTGATGCGGGGGGAGAAGGTGCTGATGGAGGACCTGGCCCTGAACGACGCGGTGATCTCCAAAAGCGCCATTGCCCGGGTGGCCGAGCTGGAGGTACTGGCTGACGGAGTGCTGGTCAGCTCCATGACGGGGGACGGGATGATCGTGTCCACGCCCACCGGCTCCACGGCCTACTCCATGTCTGCCGGCGGACCCATTGTGGAGCCCGGTTCCCGGTGCATCATCGTCACCCCGGTCTGCGCCCATCAGCTGGCCGCCCGCTCCATGGTGCTGAACGATCAGCGGATGGTCACCGTGCAGCTGCAAAAGGGGAGCCGCAAGCGGCTGAACCTGGCCATCGACGGGGGGAAGGCCGTCAATCTCACCGGCTCCGAACGGGTCGAGATCCGTTGTTCCGATAAAGAAACCAAGTTGATCCGTCTTACGGATCGCAGCTTTTACCAGATTATCAACCAAAAATTAGGAGGGTATCACGGATGAAGCATGCACGACAGTTAGAGATTTTGGATATCATCGAGAAGCGGGACATTGAGAATCAGGAACAGCTGCTGGACGAGCTGAAGCTCCGGGGATACTCTGCCACCCAGGCCACCATTTCCCGGGACATCAAGCAGCTGCATCTGGTCAAGGAACGCACTGCCAACGGGCTGTACCGCTATGCGGCCGCGGTCCGGGAGAATGCCGACGACACCATGATCCGCCTGCGCAACATCTTCAAGGAGGGCGTGATCTCCATTGAAGTGGCGCAGAACATCGTGGTGGTCAAGACCATGCCCGGCCTGGCCTCCGCGGCCTGTTCGGCCCTGGACAGCATGGACGATATCGAGGGCGTGATGGGCAGCCTGGCCGGCGACGATACCGGCATCCTCATCATGCGGGACAACGCCTGCGCAGAGGCCTTCGGCAACGAGGCCCACAGGCTGATGAAATAACATGGCAATCAGAGAGGGGGACGTGTATGCTCTGCGTGCTCCATATTGAGAATATTGCACTGATCGAGAGCGCGGACATCCAGTTTGACCCCGGATTCAATGTGCTGACCGGCGAGACGGGTGCAGGAAAGTCCATTGTGGTGGACTCCATCAGCGCGGTGCTGGGTGAACGGACCAGCCGGGAGCTGATCCGCACGGGGGCCAAGACGGCCCAGGTGCGGGCGGTATTCGACCAGATCCCGCCCCTGGAGTGGCTGGAGAAGAACGGCTTTGAGACAGAGCAGAAGGAGCTTCTGCTCCAGCGTGAGATCCATCTGGATGGCCGCAATGTGTGCCGGGTCAACGGGAAGCCCGTGACCGTGGCACAGCTGCGGGAACTGGGCCGTCAGCTGCTGAACATCCACGGCCAGCACGACGGACAGCAGCTGCTGGACAGCACCTGTCACCTGGGCTATCTGGACAGCTTTGGACACACCGGCCCTCTGCTGGACGAATTCCGGCAGACCTATGGGCAGCTGGCCGCTCTGCGGCGGGAGATCGCCGCGCTGGAGATGGACGAGGCGGAGCGCTCCCGCTGGGTGGATACCCTGACCTACCAGATCGGCGAGCTGGAGCGGGCCGATTTGAAGCCGGGGGAGGACGAGGAGCTGGACCGGCGCAAGGACCTGCTGCGCAGCTCCGGAAAGCTGATGGACGCCGTCCGGGCGGCGGAATACGCTCTGGGCGGGGACGACGAGTCCCAGGGTGCGTCCGCGCTGCTGGACGAGGCCGAGGGCCAGATGCGCAGCGTGGCCCGTTACAGCCCGGAGATGGCCGCCCTGGCCGAGACGCTGACCCAGCTGCGCACGCTGACAGACGACGCTCTGGAGCAGCTGCGGGAGGCGGGGGATGAGCTGAACTTCTCCCCGGATGAGCTGGACGAGCTGGAGAGCCGCCTGGACACCCTCTACCGGCTGAAAAAGAAGTACGGCCATTCAGTGGCCGAGATGCTGGACTACCTGGAGCAGTGCCGGCGTGAGCTGGATCAGATCCAATACGCGGACGATACCATCCAGCAGCTCCAGGGCAAGCTGGAGAAGCTCAGAGCGGAGGCCCGAAAGCGGGCGGAGCGCCTGTCCAAGGCCAGACGGGCGGCGGCGGAGCAGCTCCAGATCCGCGTGCAGGACGAGCTGAGCCAGCTGGATATGCCCAAGGTCCGGTTTCAGACGGAATTTTCCGCCAAAGGCGGGGAGTGGGCCATGGACGAGACGGGAATGGACGACGTCCAGTTCCTCATGTCGGCCAACGTAGGCGAGGACCTGAAGCCCATCCAGAAGGTGGCCTCGGGCGGCGAGCTGGCCCGCATCATGCTGGCGCTGAAAAACGTGCTGGCGGAGGACGACGGGGTGGGCAGCCTGGTCTTTGACGAGGTGGACACCGGCGTCTCCGGACGGGCGGCCCAGAAGGTGGCGGAGAAGATGGCCCAGGTGGCCCGGCACAAGCAGGTGCTGTGCGTCACCCACCTGCCCCAGATCGCCGCCATGGCGGATACCCACTTCTCCGTGGAGAAGGGGGAGCGGAGCGGACGGACCTACACCCGGGTGACCGGGCTGGATCGGGACCAGCGCACCCAGGAGCTGGCCCGGCTGATCGGCGGTACCGCCATGACTCCGGCCATTCTGCGCAGCGCAGGAGAGCTGCTGGACCAGGCGGACGCCTACAAACAGCACTGAAATAACATTGGCAGCACCCAAATGAGCTGGGTGCTGCCAATTTTTTGCCCGCAGGACAGCGAGCATTTTGTTCTCTGTCCGCTGGTTTTATGCTGCCGCTTTCTCAGCGGCATTCCATTTCAAGACTTATTTGAGCAGGCCCTGGGATACCAGGAAGTCATGGGCGGTCTGCTCCACACCCTGACGCTCCACGTCGACCGCGTAGGTCAGTGCCACCATGGCCTCGTTGTCCACGTGGCCGGTGAGCAGCTCCAGAGTCTCCTCCAGGTTGGGCGCCAGCTCGGCGAAGTCCTCAAAGAGGTCCTCCCGGACCAGATAGACGCCGTTGTACTCGGGGAAGAAGGAGCGGTCGTCCTCCAGGATGGTGAGGTTGGCCCGCTTGTTCAGACCGTCGGTGGCATAGACCACCATCACGTCGAAGTCGCCGTTCTCCACAGCGGTGTATTTCAGCGAGACGTCCACGGGTACGGAGGACTTGAAGTTCAGGCCGTAGAAGTCCACAAAGGGCTGATACTTCATGCTGCCCTCGGCGGTGAAGAACTCATGCTCGCCGCCCAGCACCAGCTGGGAGGCCACGGGGACCAGGTCGGAGATGGTCTTGACGCCGTACTTGTCCGCTACCTCCTGGGTCACGCCCATGGCGTAGGTGTTGTTCAGGCCGACCTTGCCCAGCATTCGCAGGCCGTCCCGCTCGCCCACCAGCTGGTTGACGTAGTCGTAGAGGGTCTCGCCCTGGGGGACATCGGTGACATCCTGCCCCAGGAAGGTGGTCAGGATGGTGCCGTCATAGCTGAACATCAGGTCGCAGCTGGGGTCAGAGCCCCGCAGCTCCTTGTAGTTGTTCACCTGGGTCATGGGGTCCCGGATGGTGACCTTCAGGTCGGTCCGATCCTCCACCAGCTGCTTGACCATGCTGTGCATCAGCTTGACCTCGGTGTAGTCGCCGTCGTAGAGCACCAGGGTCCCGCTGGTGTTGGGGGGCAGGAGCATCAGGCCGACCAGCCCGACGCTGACTGCGGCCAGGGCGATCCCGCCGCCCAGGCTGGCCCAGCGGGGCAGCTTTTTGTGGGAGGGGTTGCCGATCCAGTGCTCAGCCAGGCCCATGAGCAGGTCCAGCACCAGCGCCATGCCCATCAGGGCCAGGGTGCCGGAGAGGATCAGCTCCATGTTCTGCTGACGGATACCGCTGTTGATGATGTTGCCGATGCCGCCGCCGCTGACGGTGGCCGCAAAGACGGCAGTGCCGATGGCGTTGGCCACGGCGATCCGGACGCCGGTGAAGAGCATGGGCATTGCCAGGGGGAGCTCCACATGGAGCAGGCTGTATGCGGGGGTCATGCCCATACCGGCGGCGGCCTCCTTCAGGTGGGGCGACACCTGGGACAGGCCCAGGCTGACGTTGCGCACGATGGGGAGGAGGGAGTAGAGGGCCAGACCCACCATGGCGGTGGGCTTGCCGGCACCCATGAACACCATGATGATGCCCAGCAGGGCCAGTGCGGGGGTGGTCTGGATCAGGTCCACCACGCGCAGGACAACTTTGCCCAGCTTGGGACGCAGGTATACCAGCAGTCCCAGCGGGATGCCCAGGGCGATGGCCAGCACCAGGGAGGCCAGCACCAGGGTCAGGTGATCCAATACCATGGAAAATGTCATGTGTTATCCCCGCCTTTCCGCAGTCCGCGGGGGACCACACGTTTTTGCAGGGCGTCCACCAGAGAGCCCAGGATAAAGGCCAGAAGCGCGGCGGGAATGGCGCCCTGGAGGATCAGGGTGTTGTTGTTGGAGCTGACGCCCTGGTAGATGAAGTCGCCCAGACCACCCTGACCGATCATGGCGGCCAGGACCGCCCAGCTGACGGTGTAGACGGTGGACATCCGCAGGCCGCCGATGATGGTGGGCATGGCCAGAGGCAGCTCCACCATGAGCAGGCGCTGGGTCTGATCCATGCCGCAGCCCCGGGCGGCCTCCTTGTACTGGGGGTCCACGCCGGTCAGACCGGCGTAGGTGTTTTTCAGCACCGGGAAGGTGGCGTAGATGCTCAGAGCGATGAGCACAGTGGCCGGCTGCATCCCCAGATAGAGGAAGAGCAGGCCCACAAAGATGACGCCGGGGATGGTGTTCAGCACCGACAGCACCGGCAGGATGTATTTGGACAGCTTGGGGGCGCGGGAGAGCAGGATGCCAAGCGCCACACCCATCACAAAGCCGGCTGATACAGATACCAGGGTGTAGCCCAGGTGGATCAGCACAGCGCGCAGGATTTCAGGCAGAGAGGCGGTCATCCTATCACCCCCACAAGTGCTCCGCCATAGCGGAGGCCATGCTGGTCTTGGTGATGATGCCTGCCACGGTTTTGTCCGGGTTGAGCACCACCAGATAGGGCAGTCCGCTGTCAACCAGCTGATCGAAGCACTCCTTGGCGTTGTCGCCCACCTCCACGGTTGGGGTGGTGCAGCGGACCAGGGGGCCGATGTTCTTGACCACATGTCCGGTCAGACGGATATCAGCGATGGACACAGTGCCCTGATAATGCTGATTCTGGTCCACCACCAGCAGGGTATCCACGTTGTGGTGCTGCATACGGCTGACGCACTCGTGGATGCCCCGGTCCTGGGAGACCGTGATGATGCCGGTGCGCATGAAGTCGGCCACAGTCAGCTCGGCGTTGGAGGGGGCGTGCTTGCCCAGGAAGTTGCGCACCTGGTCGGTGGCAGGGTTGGCCAGCATCTCCTCGGGAGGGGCCATCTGGACGATGTGTCCCTTCTCCATAAAGACAATGATATCCGCCAGATCCAGGGCCTCCTCCATGTCGTGGGTAACAAAGACGATGGTCTTGTTCAGCTTCTGCTGCAAGCGCTTGACCTCAAGCTGGAGGGAGCGCCGGGTCATGGGGTCCAGGGCGCTGAAGGGCTCATCCATCAGGACGATGGGGGGAGAGGCGGCCAGGGCGCGGAGAATGCCGATACGCTGCTGCTGTCCACCGGACATTTCGGAGGGGTACTTGTGGGCGTACTGCTCATAAGGCATACCCACCATGTCCAGAAGCTCCTTGGTCATGGCGGGGAAGGACTCCTTGGGATATTTGAGCAGCTTGGGGACGACACAGATGTTTTGCTCCACCGTCATGTTGGGAAACAGACCGATCTGCTGGATCACATAGCCGATATGGCGGCGCAGCTCATAGCGGTCGGCAGTGGTGATATCCTTGTCGTCCACATAGATATGTCCGCTGTCAGGCTGAATCAGCCGGTTGATCATTTTCAGCGTGGTGGTCTTGCCGCAGCCGGAGGGGCCGATAAACACGACCATCTTGCCGTCCGGGATTTCGAAGTTGATGTCATCCAATATCTTTTGGGTGCCATAGGAGAGATCCACATGTTCAAAACGCAGCACTAGAAACTCCTTTTCCGGGCCTGATCCGGGGATCAGGTAAAAATTGAGAGGAAACGATCCCTTACTCAGAGATCCGAAGATGCCCCTGGCTGATACAATGAGTGCAGCCCTGTAAGACAATGGTTAAGTATACAGTTAGGGGGAATCATTATTATATTTATTATAGTATTGAAGGGGGAACATGTCAAATTAACAAATTATAAACTTCAGCCATTTTATGTCAAAATCATACAAAGAGGCGGAAAAGTAAGAAAGAAGTGAGCGAATGGAAGAAACGGATAAAAAAGATCCGGGACCGTATAAATACGGTCCCGGATGGGCGTATATTCAGCTCAAAGGTTCAAAATCGGAGGCGGGGCGGCGGCAGATGGGGCAGACGAAATCAGGGGGAAGAACGTCGGACTCCAGGATGTAGCCGCAGATCTTGCATATGAAGCCCTTGGGCTTCTGGGGGGCGGGGGCCTCCTCCGACTGGGGCTGAACGCCGTGGACAGAGTCTGCCAGCCGCCGGGCCATGGCCTCCAGCTCGGCCTCCTGGCCGGGGGCAAGGGAGGATTTCAGGGTGACAGGCTGGTCCAGGAACTCCATGTCCTTCAAGGGCTCCAGCAGCTGCTTCATCAGCTTGGCGCTGGCGGGGGCCCAGGAGCCGTTTTGGATGAAGGCCACCTTGCGGCCGCGCAGGGCGTGGCTGGCGATGTCGTGGAGCAGGTTCTCCATGGTGACGAAAATGCCGTTATTATAGGTGGTGGAGGCGAACACCAGGTGGCTGTACTTGAAGGCGTCGGAGAGCACATAGGAGGGGTGGGTCATGGAGACGTCGTGCATCTCCACAGGGATGCCCAGCTCAGCCAGCCGGCAGGCCAGGATGCTGGCAGCCGTCTCTGTGCCGCCGTAGACCGAGGCAAAGGCGATGAGCACGCCCTGGACCTCGGGCTGGTAGGCGGCCCAGGTCCTGTATTTGTCCAGCAGGTAGTCCAGATTTTTGCGCCACACGGGGCCGTGGAGGGAGCAGATGATCTGGAGGTCCAGAGCGGACAGCTTTTTCAGCAGGGAGGTGACCTGGGGGCCGTATTTGCCCACGATGTTGGTGTAGTAGCGGCGGCACTCGTCCAGCCAGTCCCGGTCGAAGTCCACCTCGTCGGCAAAGAGGACGCCGTTGAGGGCGCCGAAGGTGCCGAAGGCGTCGGCGGAGAAGAGCAGCTTGTCGGTGGAGTCGTAGCTGACCAGCACCTCGGGCCAGTGGACCATGGGGGCCTCGTAGAAGGTGATGTGGTGGCGGCCTGTCTCCAGGGTGTCACCCTCGCGGACGGCACGGATGTTCTGAGAGTCGGTGCAGTGGAACTGGTGGATCATATCCACAGCTTTTTTGCTGCATATGATGACAACGTCGGGGTACCGAAGCATCAGATCCCCCAGGGTGGCGGCGTGATCAGGCTCCATGTGATGGATCACAACATAGTCCAGGCGACGGCCGTCGAGTACATGCTCCAGATTTTCAAAGAACTGGGACTGAATGGAACGGTCCACTGTGTCGAACAGTACGGTTTTTTCGTCCATCAGCAGGTAGGAGTTGTAGGACATGCCCCTGGGAACAGGGTGAGCACTCTCAAACAGAGTGGACTGGCGGTCATTGCCGCCAATCCAGTAGAGATCGCCGGTCACAGAGCGGATGCAGTACATGGAATAACCTTCTTTCGTGATGTCGTTTCAATGCGCGGGGAGCGTGCGGGAGCACGTCCCTGCACAGAGAGGTGAATCAGATCTTTTCGCCGTCCACATAGACGCTGTCCAGCGTCAGGTCGGCGTTCAGCAGCACCAGATCGGCCCGCTTGCCCACATCCAGAGAACCGATTGCCCGGTCCAGGCGGACCGCCTTGGCGGGGGCGATGGTGAGGGCGGTGATGGCGGCCTCCAGGGGCAGGCCGAAGGAGACCACGTTCTGCAGCTCCTGGAGCAGGTTGGAGGAGGAGCCAGCCAGGGTCTCGCTGCCCTTCAGGGTGGCGCGGCCGTTCTTCATCTCGATGGGCTGGCCGCCCAGCTCGTAGTCGCCGTCAGGCATACCGGCGCAGCGCAGGGAGTCGCTGATAATCACCAGCTTCTCGCCGAACAGCTGATGGACGGCGCGGATGACGGAGGGATGGATGTGCAGGCCGTCGCAGATCAGCTCCACAGTGGCGCCGCTGTCAAAGGCCGCGCCGATGACGCCGGGCTCGCGGTGGAGGAAGGAGGGCATGGCATTGAAGAGGTGGGTGACGTGGCTGGCGCCGTTGTGGAAGGCCTCGCAGGCGGTGGCGTAGTTGGCCACGGTATGGCCCAGGGAGACGGTGCACACCTTGGATACCTGGCGGATGAACTCCATGGCGCCCTCCTCCTCACAGGCCATGGTGATGAGGCGGACCTGGTTGCCGCTGGCCTCGTTCAGACGGTTGAAAAGATCCACGTCGGGCAGATACAGATTGGCGGGGTCCTGAGCGCCGCACTTGGCCCGACATACAAAGGGGCCCTCCATGTGGATGCCGGCGCACTTGGCGCCGTCAGCGGGGCGCTTGAAGTCCCGGATGGCGTGCATGGCGGGGGTCAGGACGTCCTCTTTCAGGGTCATGGTGGTGGCCAGGAAGGAGGTCACGCCGTGGGCGGCATAGTGTCTGGCCATGGTGGGCAGACCCTCGGGCTTGCCGTCGGAGAAGTCCTCGCCCATAGCGCCGTGGGTGTGTACGTCAATAAAACCGGGGACCAGATATTTGCCCTGGGCGTCCAGGTCGGCGGGGGCGTCGGCAGGACCGATCCCGGTGATGACTCCGTTCTCAAAGGAGATGGAAGCGTCCTGGAATTTACCGTTCAAAAACAGCTTTGCGTTGCCAATGATCATGTTTCATACCTCCGATGATGGGGGACAGAAGCCCCATTCGTAAAATTAGAGCGCCGCTCCGGCCGGATTCAGAATGTCCCGGCGGGAGGACGGTTTCAGTACTGGGGGCACGCCGCTCCGGCCAGCCGATGGGCTCCGGGTCCGGCGTGCGATATACCTTTGAAATTATACCATGGGGACCTTTTTTTGTCACCTATAAAGGAAAAGTTTTTCGCTGAAATTATTGGATTGAAAATAGTTTCTATACATGATAAAATAAAGATAAGTTCCATATTTTTATGGGGATCAGCGGGAATTATGGCGTGGGATGCGCCATTTGTGCCTGCATTGTCCGGTCCGGACCGATGGGCAGCCGCAGGAAAAGGCGGAGGCTGCCAACGGGGCCGCAAAAGACCGCAGAGATCTGTCCCCGTGAGGGCAGACAGAGGGAGGGGCCAGCCGTGGCGAGTTACAATGTGTTCGAGACCATCAGCAATCAATACTTCGACCTCACAAATTCGGAGAGGAAGGTAGCCGACTACGTTCTGGGGCACAGAATGGACGCGCAGTACATGTCCATCTCTGACCTGGCCCAGGAGTGTGCCGTGGCCGACGCCACCATCTCCCGATTCTGCCGCCGGCTGGGGCTGAGCGGCTATAACGCCTTTAAGCTGGAGCTGGCCAAGGCATCCATGACCACCGGGGAGAACAGCGGGGTGCAGGACCTGACCGGCCGGGAGGACAGCTGCGAGCAGCTGTTCGGAAAGGCGCTGGAGGAGAACATCAGCGCCCTGGAGCAGTCCGCGCGGCTGCTGGACCCCCTCCAGGTGCGGCTGGCGGCCGACCTGCTGGAGCGGGCGGAGCGGGTGGTGTGTATGGGACAGGGCGGCTCCATGGTGATCGCAGCCGAGGCCTGGACCATGTTTTCCACCATTACCCCAAAGTTCATCTATGTGCCTGACTCGCACCTCCAGATCGAAACTGCGGCCCTGATGGGGCCGGGGGACGTGATCCTGTTTTTCTCCTACTCCGGTTCCACGCGGGATCTCCAGGATGTGCTGGAGGTGGCCCGCCAACAGAAGGCAAAGGTGATTCTGGTCACCCGGTTCCCCCGCTCCCCCGGCGGGCAGATGGCCGACGTGGTGCTCCAGTGCGGGGCCAACGAAAGTCCCCTCCAGACCGGCTCGGCCATGGCCAGAATCTCTCAGATGTTCATTCTGGATGTGCTGTACCGCCAGGTGACGGAGCGCAGCCCAGGGCAGTATGAGAAAAGCCGGGAACGGATCGCAGAGGCCGTGGCACGGAAACATCTGTAACTCCGTCGGAAAAGTGACCCCATGTCTGCCCTGTGCCGTTAACCGGGAACTTTGTGCGCTGGATTGCCTTTTGATACGGTCCGCTCTGCGGGCCGTATTTTTACATTTTGGGCACTTTACCTCGTGAAAAAGCCCTGAAATGGTTGACAAAGACAAGAAAATGTATTATATTGTGCGCATTGCATCAGGTGGGCGCGAGACGGTGTCGGCTGCCCGCAGGAGAGGATGTCAGACGGGGGAGATACTATGAGGCCGAGACACAGCGGCACTTTTTTTGTCTTTCTTGCTGCACTGCTTTACAGCATTGGAGGGCTGTGCATCAAGGTGATCCCGTGGAGCGGCGTGGCCATCAACGGCGGCCGCACTGCCATCGCCCTGGTGGTGATGGGGCTCTATTTCCGAAAAACCGGTCATCGGCTGCGCTTGAACCGCTTTATTGCCCTGGGCGCAGCGGCGGTGTGCGGGACGAATATCCTCTTTTCCCTGGCCAACAAAATGACCACCGCGGCCAACGCCATCGTGCTGCAGTACACCGCGCCCATCTTTGTGATTTTGCTGTCCATGCTGTTCTTTGCCCGGCGGCCCAGCCGCCTGGACCTGATCAGCTGTGCGGCGGTGCTGGGTGGAGTGCTGTGCTTTTTCTTGGACAGCCTGACCAGCGGCAATGTGGCGGGGGATGTGATCGCGTTGGCCTCCGGTGTGTGCTACGCGGGCGTCTTTATGCTCAACGACCTGCCGGACAGTGATCCCCTGTCCAGTATTTTCTTCGGGCACATGATCAGCGCCGTGGTGGGCCTTCCGTTCCTGATGGGGGAGACTGATTTCTCCCTGCCCACCCTCACCAGTCTGGTCATATTGGGCGTGTTCCAGGTGGGACTTGCCTTCCTGCTGCTGACCATCGGTCTGCGGACCACGCCGCCGGTGACGGCCTGCCTGGTCTCGGGAATCGAGCCTGTGCTCAACCCCATTCTGGTTGCCCTGTTCTATCACGAGTATATCAGCACCCTGGCCGTGATCGGCGCTGTCATTGTGATCGGCAGCGTACTGACATACAATGTGCTTCTGGCCCGCCGGAACAGAAGGTGCGCGGCCCAGACGCAATAAATCGAGAGTTCGAAAGATATGAATATATACGAGGAGAGAAGTAAAATGACGTGTTATGAAGAACTGAAGGCCAGAGGCCTTATTGCCCAGGTTACCAATGAGGAGGAAATCTCCAAAATGGTCAATGAGGGAAAGGCCACCTTCTATATCGGCTTTGACCCCACTGCCGACTCCCTCCATGTAGGTCACTTCATGGCCCTGTGCCTGATGAAGCGCCTCCAGATGGCGGGCAACCGTCCCATCGCCCTGATCGGCGGCGGCACCGGCTATATCGGCGACCCCTCCGGCCGCACCGATATGCGTTCCATGATGACCCCTGAGATCATCCAGCACAACTGCGACTGCTTCAAGAAGCAGATGGAGCGGTTTATCGAGTTCGGTGAGGGCAAGGCTCAGATGGTGAACAACGCCGAGTGGCTGCTGGACCTGAACTACATCGAGCTGCTGCGCGAGGTGGGTGCCTGCTTCTCCGTGAACAACATGCTGCGGGCCGAGTGCTACAAGCAGCGTATGGAGAAGGGCCTGAGCTTCCTGGAGTTCAACTACATGATCATGCAGTCCTACGACTTCTATCACCTGTTCCAGCACTACGGCTGCAACATGCAGTTCGGCGGCGACGACCAGTGGTCCAACATGCTGGGCGGCACCGAGCTGATCCGCCGCAAGCTGGGCAAGGACGCCCACGCCATGACCATCACTCTGCTCCTCAATTCCGAGGGCAAGAAGATGGGCAAGACCGCCAACGGCGCCGTGTGGCTGGATCCCAACAAGACCTCCCCCTACGACTTCTACCAGTACTGGCGCAACGTGGGCGATGACGACGTGCTCAAGTGCCTGCGTATGCTCACCTTCCTGCCCCTGGAGCAGATCGACGAGATGGACAAGTGGGAGGGCAGCCAGCTCAACACTGCCAAGGAGATCCTGGCCTATGAGCTGACCGCGCTGGTCCATGGCAAGGAGGAGGCTGAGAAGGCCCAGGCCGCGGCCAAGGCCCTGTTTGTGGGCGGCGGCGACATGAGCAACGTGCCCACCACCCAGCTGTCCGCTGAGGACCTGACCGACGGCTCTGTGGGTCTGCTGGACCTGATGGTCAAGTGCAAGCTGTCGCCCTCCAAGAAGGAGGCCCGCCGGCTGGTGGAGCAGGGCGGCGTGACCGTCAATGAGGAGAAGGTGGACAGCGCCAACACCTTCTATACTGCTGAGCAGCTCGGCGGTGACGGCCTGATGATCCGCAAGGGCAAGAAGGTTTTCCACCGCGTCCACCTGTAAGAATGTATCCCGGCGCGGCGTCTGATCCGGTGTCAGACGCCGCGCTGACCCAGTGCTTTTCGGGGGGACCGGGATAAAATTCTTGGAAAAAGGGAAAACACTGTTGACAAATCGGCATTGCCATGGTAAGATAACAAGCGTCTCTGGTTGAGGTCAACAGGGAGAGATGTCCGAGTGGTTTAAGGAGCCGGTCTTGAAAACCGGTGACTCGCAAGAGCCGTGGGTTCGAATCCCACTCTCTCCGCCACTTTTATATCAAACAATCACATAGTATGCAGATTACTTGCAGCCATGCAGAAGTACCCAAGTGGCTATAAGGGGCTCCCCTGCTAAGGGAGTAGACGGAGAAATCCGTGCGAGGGTTCGAATCCCTCCTTCTGCGCCAAACTGTGTTGACAAAAGATGCACAGCAAAAACACCGCACGAAAGTGCGGTGTTTTTGCACATTCTAGAGATTATCGGCTGATAAAAAGAGAAAAAGTTGAAATCTCCTGCCTGCTCCTCAAAAATCCCAAAAGTCCGTGTCCAGAGATGCAAAACACAGATTTTTCCTACAAAGGAGAGTCGAACTCTCCATCATAGAAAACCGCATGATGCGCCTGCTTCAATGCCCCAATTCCGGGCCAGAGCAGGCGCATTTTTTATTGTTGCTTCTGCTTCCTTTGTGCATAGTTTCTTAGTGGTGTTGATCATAGCTATTCTCCTATCATTACGATATACTTGCATTGAAAATCAGGAAAGGAGACAG